>QWPJ01000195.1 GCA_003671195.1 Planctomycetota bacterium | reverse complement strand
CGTACTCTTTGAACCCTGCTTGTTTCTCGTCGCGATCGCCAGATCCTCTCCCTTCGCCCTCTCCTTGTCCCGATTGCTCGTCCTGGTTTTCCCCTTTTCCTTTCCCTTTAGATTGGGTTTTTCCTGTGGCTCTCGATTGCCGTTTGTCGGCTGGGTCTTTACCCTCCTGGCTGGACTCTTGGCCTTCAGACATTTCGCCATCGCCCTCCTGAGCATCACCCTCCTGAGCATCGCCCTCTTGAGTGTCGCCCTCTTGACCATCACCCTCTTGACCGTTGGATTCTCCCTGGCCGTCTTGTTGTTGATCTCCCTTTTTGCCTGCTTGCTTGCCAGATTGCTTGCCAGATTGTTGGCCTTGTTTGGAAGACTTATTCGAAGATTTGCCTGAGGATTTGCTCGACTTGTTGCCGTCTTTGCCCCCTGAGTTTTGGCATTCTTTGCATCCTTGGCCGTCGCACTCTTCGCATTTGCTCGACTGCTTGGCGTCTTCGATTTCCTCGATCATTTTCTCGAGCTCTTTGGCGGCTTGCTGATCCTCGGAGAGTTCTTCGAGTTGTTTTTGAATCTCCTGTACGGCCTCTTGGCTAGCGTTTTTATCGCCGGACTTCATGGACTTTTGAGCTTTTTCCAGTTGATCTTGAAGCTTCTCCATCGCACGGTTCATGCGCTCGCCCTCTTGGAGCTTTTCGAGTTTTTTGCGCAAGGAGGCGGTTTTTTCTACATCGCCTTTGCTCTGGGCTGTGTTGAGTTCGTTTTTGGCTTCTTGGATAAGCCCTTCGCGTTTCTGGCGGGCTTTTTCGAGCGAGTCTTTCATCTGCTCGAACTGCTTTTGGAGTTGTTCGGTCTGCTCGGGCTCTAGCTTGCCGGATTGAAGGGCTTGGGCCAGCTTACCCATTTCGGTCTTGGCTTCTTCGAAATCTCCCTCTTGGAGGGCATTGGCCAAGTTTTCGGCGGGTCCTTGATCGAGGTCCTTTAAGTTCGAGAACGCTTCTTTCATCTGCTTGGAATCACCGAGAGACTCCTTTTTTTGAGCCATTTCCTTCTTGATCTCGTTCAAGTCGGCGATCGCTTCGTTGGCTCCGAGATCAGGCTTGTTTTGAAGTTTTTTGAGTTGCTCTTCGACCCGTTTGTATTCGTCAATCGCTTCGAGATCTCCTTTGTCCTCGGCTTCCTGCAACTTCTTCTGAACCGACTTGAGGATCGGTTCGGTTGCGTTTTTGACGTTGGTGGCTTGTTTGGCCGCGGAATTGGCCAAGACTTGGACTGCACTCGGCTGGGCATCGGGAACCCAGAGCAAGGCGATGCAGGCTGCAAGAGGCAGGAGAATCCAAGCCCATTGTCCTGCAGGACGAACTGGAAAATGATCGCGCAGGTCGATGCGGTCTACTTGCTTTTGCGCGTCCTGAATCAACGCTTGGCCGGCCGGTGATTGCCGTTCAGAATCGGCGATCGCAAGGGCGCTTGAGCATCGTTCTCGCAAGTGATATCTCTGATCGATCTCTACGGCGGCTTGGAGTCGCGAGGGTTTACGGATCCATGCAATCCAGGTCGCGACGAGCAGAGCCGCTAAAAGCGAGCCGATCGACCAACTCCAGGTCCATCGCTCAGGGCCCAGGGCGGGGCTCCATTCGATATGCCAAATCTTAGGGATCAGCAGGCCGATGAAGCAAACGGAAAAACAGGCCAGAAGGGTCCAGTTGAGCCAATAGAGCCAAGTGTGGAAGAACAAACGACGCAGTGCCCGGAGGACTTGTTTTTGTAGAACTTCCATCTGGATCGATCAAACCTTTTTGATGGGGCGTTTTGGAGCAGGAGGCTTGAGCATTTTTGCCTTCTCATCCTCGGGCATCGGGGGCGTAGGTGGAGGAGGAGGGGGATTGCGATTGTTGTTGCGAGCTGGCGGATTCAGATCGGTCGTCGACTCGACCCATTCCCAACTGATGGGGTTGTCGAGTTCTCTGCCTGCGAGGATTCCCCAAGGGGTTCCAGTATGTTTTTCGACGACGCTCTGAAGGAGATCTTTGGCCAGCTTGGCCTCTTTCTCCAGTTTGCTATCGACGGTGACTTTGTCGCTGGGCTGAAGATTCCATGTGTTGCTCTCGGGCTTGGTAAAGACCATGCCTCGTTTGGCCTTGGCGAGCATCGCGTTGTAGGACTCGGTTCGAATTTTAGCGGCCAAGGCAGTGCCGTAGGAAAGTTCGAAGCTTGCGAGCCATCGAGGGGAGTTCTCTTTACCTCGGGACTTTTCTCCTTCGGCGAGGATCGAGCTCATTTCAGCCAATTCCGGGTAGAGACGAGCCGACTCGAGCTGAGCGTCGGTCAACTCCTTGGTGAACGTGGCCTCATCGCGTTTGATGAAGACCATCTTTGGCTTCGAGAGTGTGCCTACACGGGACAATTGGGCCGCGTTTAACAGTGCATATCGAAGCGGACTTTTTTTGACGCGGACCATGTACTCGGCTTCGGACAGGTAGTCGGGGCGATATCGGTCCATGATTTCAGGGTCGAAGAAATACGACATCTGCGAGGCAAAGGCCTCGGTGTCCTTGCGCTCAACCTTGGAGTTGAGTTTGCGATTCGGATGGATCGAAAAATAAATCCCACCGGTCTCGTAACAGAGCTTGGATAACGCATAGGGACCAAAGCCCGAATCCAAAACGGGCTCCTCCATGTAGCTGTCTTGGTATCCGAGTTTGACTCGCTCTGGGTAGAGGGTCTCTGGCCCCTGGTCGACCTCGGCCCAATCTTCGACCTGTGCATAGGCAGGATCGAATTCAACGAATTTGATGAAGGTTTTGTCTCGCCCAAACGGGGCCGGGACCCCGAGCACATAGCAGGGGATGGTCTGGAAACGGCAGGCCTTGATGGTCTCTTCGGCCAGCCCAAGATCATCTCCTCGCTCGTCGGTGACGACCAAAAGCATCACGTTTCGAGCGGGGTTGTTTCCCTTGGCCACACGGAAGGATTTGAACTTATCGACGGCCGTTTTGATGGCTTGAAAGACCATCTCGTCGCCCCCCTCGTTGCCGATTTTTCCAATCGCCTCACGGATTTCCGACAATTCTGCCGTCGGCTGCTTGGTCAGGATCTCGACCTGGCTTCCAAACGACAGAATCGATGTCAGAAGCGGTGGGACTTCGGCTGCACCCTCCCGCTTCTCCTCTTCGGCCCGCTTCTCCTTTTCGGCTTGGACGATCCCAAGTTGCTGGTAGATCCGATCGAACCGATCGCTGATTTCCTGCCGACGCTTGACCATCGAAATGCTGCTATCGAAGACCCAGACGACCAACGTTGGGCGCTCTTCGAGCGATTGAAGGATTTCATAAGTCACCCGGTCGACAGCCCCGTCGGTTCCGGTGGTCCCAACACCGGTCATTCCACGGACCGAAGTCGGGGATTCGATCAGCCCCACGGCTTTCTCAACCGTAAAGGTCACATTCACATCGCCGTCGGGGATCGTCACATCGAGATCGACGGCTTCGACGGCCGAGACGTCAGCGACGATCGGAGCGCTCGAGAGCGCCATGTCGACCGAACCGATCGAATCGGCCCCAAACTCATCCGACGGAGTGTCGGAATAGGCGATATCGGTCACGATATCCAACGGGGCGAGTTCCTCGGTGAGCGGTTCGGAATTGATCAAGACCGATAGCAGTTGGGGCTGAGTGGCGATCGTGATCGAGGCAAGCCCGACAACCACCAGAACGTGAACCGCCACACTGGCTAGGAACGCCTTCGAATCGCCATCGAACCAAGAGCCCGCCCCCTCGAGATCCTCGCCGTCGAGATCTTCGCCGTCGAGATCTTCGCCGTCCTCGGAATCCTCGTAATCACCCGCGTCTGTAGGGTCGAATTCGTTGAGTGATAGAGCATCGTCCGGCATCGATTTCAAGCCGAGTTCCTCCGCAGATTCGGGGATGTGGTCTTGGATGCGTTGGCGAAGTCGTTTGAGCATTCTCACCTCACTCTGCGGTTTTATTTCGCAGTTGGTTTTCCGCACTGGTCTTGGATCGTCGATCGATCCTGTTCATTCTCGGAGCAATCCACTCCGATTTCAACAGGAATAGCAGCTAAAACGCGTGCCAGAGACACAAGAATCCGGAAAAATCCCGAGTATTTCCAAAGTGCTTGGATCGCCGTGCACCAGAGTCTCCATCGCGCATCTGAAAGGTACCTCGGGTTCATCGCACCAGCAACGCTCAAGCTATAGCTTTAGAGAAACCATCGGCTAACCCCTATTCAAATGGTTAAGTTTCGGTGAAAACTAGGTTAGTTCGAGAACGCAATGGGCACCAAAACGGGCCCGTGAGCATCCAAGCCGAGTCTGGGTTTAGGGCATCTGAATTTTTACTTTCTTGATTCTTAAAGAGGGACCATCATGTCATTGCACAGCAGGCGTCCAGCACGCCGTGGATTTACGCTCGTGGAGTTGCTCGTGGTCATCGCCATCATCGGCGTTTTAGTAGGCTTACTGCTGCCAGCCGTTCAGGCAGCCCGAGAAGCGGCCCGGCGGATGAGTTGTAGCAACAACATGCGACAGGTTTGTTTGGCCATCGCCAACTTCGAATCGGCCAGAAAGAAGCTGCCCCCTTCGAGCATCAATCTCAGTGGCACAGGCACCGCCAGCGGCGTTGTTCAAACCCAATTGGTTGAATTCCGCAAAGAGGGCTTCGACGGGACCCAAAACGGTCATTACGCCAACCAGTGCTTTTTGACGATCATCCTGCCATTTATGGAAGCGACCAACGTCATCAATGCACAGACGGCAGGAGCCCCCGGGGGATACAGCGTCAAACTCGATTGGTGGCACCCTCAAAACCGAGCCGCAGCTTCCTCGCCGATCGCGACCTATTTGTGCCCTTCGTCCCCGGGTGAAAAATTTCTCGATACGACTCGACTCGGTTCGGGCGATCGGACACGGTTCGCCGGATCGACCGGAGATTGGCGTCCAGCGGTTACCGACTACATGGCCGTCAATCGCGGGAACTGGAACGGATCTGGAAGCGTTTGGAACATTCTTACCCAAAACAACCCGCCCTACCCAGGTGATTTTGGAGTCCGTGGTGGGATGGCGACCAACGAGTTTACCAAGCTAGCGGCGATCACCGATGGGTTGAGCAATACGTTGACGATTTCTGAGGCCGCCGCGCGACCGGCTCGTTGGAGCAACAACGCGAGGATCGAAGAGTACGCAGGTGGGACGAATGCCTACATGAACGGACCTTGGGCCCACCAGGGCAACGACATCGCTGTCGATGGAGCTTGGTTTAACACGGGGGCTACTCCTCCTCAGTTTGCCAACATCACTTCCAACACCTCGGCTGCCGCCCCGAACCGATGCAGCTTGAATTGCACCAACCAAGGGGAAATCTATTCGTTCCATTCCGGTGGGGCCCACGGTGGACTCGGGGATGCATCGGTTCAATTCCTAAGCCGCTCGATCGACCTGCGGATTCTGATGCTCATCTCGGCCCGAGGGGATGGGGCTGTGGTTAGCGCCGAGGCGTTCAACCAGTAGTCGATCGCTGGTGATTCCAGATTGCCGGAAGCGAAAATGAAGAGAAAGCCGCATCGTTGCGATGCGGCTTTTCGCATAATGCGATCATCCGATCGATCTCCAACGGATCGGTCTCCTCGGCAACCACACGGGTCTCGCCAGACTGCTGACTGACGAGCAAGAGCTTGCGTCCAAATCGCATGAGGACCCATTGTTGCTTGGGACTCCATTGGGCCGTACCGATCACCTCAAGGACCTCAGAAGGCAGTTTTTTCTTGGAGGACTCGGGCAGGATACGGCGTAGCAAGAAAACCAATCCAACAAAAATGCATAGAACAATTCCGAGCGAACTGAGAGTCCCGAAAACTCCTTGCGTCGAACTGCGTTGCACCTCCGGCGATCGGGCTCCCTGTGTCGCTAAGCTTCCTTTCGGAGCCGTCGTGGGCTTCGGAAGGGGTAACTTGGCAACCCCAGGGGCAAGAGCCATAGAGTCCGAGGGCCGTGCCTCAAAAACCCGAACCGGTGTTTGGGCTTGAGCAAACCCAAGCTTCGGAGTGCCAAGCCCGAGCCCTGTGGCAACGACAGCCATGACGGCGATTCGATAGGGAATCGTCCCGTGGGTAGTCTTTCGACAGGATGCTTTTGGTCGTTCGAGAGTCATGGTGTCGTACCGATTGGGCAGAGCATTTCGACGACCCGGAAACAAATGAGTCCGTCCAAGCATAGTATTTCTCCTTTGGCCAATCGGCAATCGCCCGCGTAAAGATCGAACAGTTGCTCCTCATGGGCATCGAGAACGATCAATGCGTTTTCTGGGAGTTCGTAAAGAGACCGGAACGTTAGCTGAGTTCGCCCGAGTTCGATCCGAAGTTCCTCGGTCTTCGCATCGGCCGTATCGGTTCGTTGCGAGCTGGAACTCGCAAGGTCTGTGTCGGCAGATCGGTGCGCATCGGAGGTCTGAGTGTTAGCTAGCGAATGAGGCTGCAAGGGGCAAGGCAACAGCGAGTTTTCGTTGGTCTTTTGGGGATCAAGGCATTCCGACCAGTCGGTAAGCCGATAAGGTTCGATTCCCGGATCCATAAGGTTTGCGTCAGCCTGTTCCAAAGCCGCAACGGCCTCGAGGAGCATGCGCTCGGATGGATCCATTGGCTCATGGGTCATTAGCTCATGGGTCATTGGCTCGTGCGTTATTGGCTCGGGGGTCATTGGCTCGGGGGTCATTGGCTCGGGGGGCAATTCGGTCATCCGGAACTCTCCTGAGTGGGGTTTCCGCGTCGGATTTCGGGTCCAATGGATCGCAGGCCGATGGAGGGACCCTGGGGTTTCTCAAAAAACGAGAATGGAATCAAGTCGGATTCATCAAAATCGATCGCTCGATGGGCTCTTTTTGGTAAGATCTTTGCGTCTCCTGATTTGCAAGTAGCTAGTGTTGGCAATTGCGCAGGCGATCTACAGACAGGTCATAAAGAGGACGGTTTGCCGTGGAAGATCAGGACGTTCAAGAAGGTCGGGTTTTCGTCGAGACGATGGTGGTGCTGCTTCGATCGGCTCCGACGCTCGAGGAGATACGGACGGTTTTTGGCGAGTTCACTATCAATCGGGCTAGAAAACAAGGGATCGATACCTGGGAGCATTGCGGCCCGGCCCTATTTTTGGAATACCGACCGGAGTATTTCGGTCAATTTGTCGTCGATGTCGTCGATCGTCCGTGGCCTGACGAAATGGACTACGACAAGCCCGAGACCGCCTTGCACAAAGCCTGGGTAGAGGGCTGCTTTGGAATCGAAACCTGTCCGGGAGCCCTGGAGCGAGCCATCGAGCACTCCTGGGTCTGGCCCGAGGGCCGCGAAGCGGTCAAGCAAGCGAAAGCCTTCCTGCGTGTCCGGACGACTTTCTCGCTCGATCGCGACGAAGAGTTCGAGGAAGATGACTGGATTCCTGATGATTACTTCGCCCCCGAAGAATTGATGGAAATGCACTCGGTGGTTCTGGCATTGCTCAAGCTGCCGCAGGCGATCTGCTACTTCAATCCACAGGGCGAGGTCTTGCGAGACGAAGCCTCCTTCGATGAAGCCGACGAACTGTATTTCGAGAACGAGGTCCCCGCGTTGGAACTCTGGAGCAATGTCCGATTGTTCCGATTCGATGATCAATGGACCATGATGGACACCGTAGGAAACTCGCAAGTGCAAGTCCCCGATTTCGAAGCGGTCTTCTTCACCGAAGCCTATTCGCCATCGGAGGTCGAGCAATTCCTCCGAATCGCAACGATGTACTTTTTGGAGGACGCCGAATTCGAAAGCCGCGAGGGGCTCAAGGACGAAAACGGGGTCAACTGGAAGTTTTCGATCCAGCTCGATAGCCTCTGTGACCCACCCCGGCAAATCATTCGATTGACCCCCGAGGATCAACGCGAGTTGCCCGAAGGTCTTTAAGCCATTCGACTCCCTATTGCCCAAGGTAACTCCGTGTTGCCCAAGGGTAATGGGAAGCAAAATCAAAACGATTCAAGAGTCTTAGGTACTAACCTCCTTTAGGTGCATCGATGTCGATAGGAACGCGATTACTCAAGTGCTTGCTCGTCCTTGCTTTGGTCCAACCGTGCTTGGCCCAACCGAGCTTGGCCCAACCGAGCTTGGAACAGGATTCGAAACAGAACTTCCCTGCAGACTTGCAAAAAGCGATCGGTGAAAAGCAATACGACCAGGCGATCGCGTTGCTCGACCAATCGACAGATGCCCCGATCCTAAACCGCATCTCGGGCCGAACCCAAGTCGCCTCGTTGTTGATGCAAGCGGCCAGGCAAGACGACGCGCTCGTCCAATTCGATAAAGCTTGTACCGCTGCGATCGAAGCGGCCGAGGCAGGACAAATCACGAACCAAAACCTCGTCAATACCCTCATGGTCGCTTCGGCGATGTCCCAACGGCTCGATCAAGAGAAATCCTCCAATTGGATTGCTCGAGGTCTGCAAGTGATCCAAAAAGAGCTTTCCGACCAAGAACTCACCCCAGACCATCGATCGGTTCTAGACCTCCTGCGGATCAAAACCCAATCCTCAGCGCCGGCCCAAGCCGAAACGCATAAGAGATCACTCTTGGAGTTCGTCGCCCGATGCGAGGAACTCTTCTCCAAGGATTCTTCCAATCCTGCCAAAGTCGCATCGATGCTCAGTATTTGGGGTACCCAAATGCAATTTGCAGATGCCGACCTAAGCGAAAAGACCTTCGAGAAAGCCAATGCACTCGCCCAAGAGGCCCTCAAGCAAACCGCAACGCCTGCGATCGTCTCTTCTTACTCGGCCGTCGTCACAACCTACGTCGGCAAAAATGCCCGAAATGCACCCGATGCGGCCGCCAAAGTCCTCGACCAAGCCAAAGCGGTTTTCAACGGCATTGATTCGGAGGACAAGTCGGTCACGCAGATGATCGAGAACTTCTCTAGAAATGCCAAAAACATCGAAAGAACCATCGAGAGCTCCAAGAGACTTCTGGCGATGGTCGGAAACCCAGCGCCGAAAATCGACCCCATGGAATGGGTCAACGGGGAACCTTTCAGCGACCTTTCCGACCTTCGAGGCAAGGTCGTTTTGATCGATTTCTGGGCCGTTTGGTGTGGACCCTGCATCGCCACGTTTCCCCACCTCAAGCACTTGGATCAAGAGTACGGAAAACAGGGACTGACCATCCTCGGAGTAACGCGACAGTACAACTATGCTTGGGATGATGAAAAAGAAATTCATGTTCGAAAGGAACAGTCCGAATCGGTTTCGCTCGAAGACGAAATGAAGATGCTCGAGAAGTTCATCGCCAAATATGAACTGAACCATAGGACCATGATCACCCCGCAAGACAGCCAGATGCAATCCCAGTACGCGGTAACTGGCATCCCTCATGCGGTCCTGATCGATAAACAAGGGATCGTGCGGCTTGTAAAAGTAGGCTCGGGTAGTCAAAACGCTGAGGAAATTGAAAGCACCATTAAGAAACTCCTCGCCGAGTAGTACCCATTTTCGCAGCGGGCTGATCTCGCCGTTCGATGAAGACTGATGAATCGATGAAAACCAAATGGAGAGCAAGGCTAAGGCTTTGGGGTAAAAAACGCGGCGGACGAATGACCGGTTGGTGGTTTATCGGCTCGTTGGGCGAAGCCCTCTTTTTCGCCGCCGTCTTCCTCATCGGAGTCTTCCTCTCGGCCATCCTCATCAGTTGGCAACTGATGTCTCAAAGCACCCAGCCCTTGAAAATCGGCTACGGCTTCTGGTTGTTCCTAGGCGTGTGCTTGTCTTTTGTCGTCATGGGAATCGTCGGCTTTTGGTACAGGGTGCTCAAAGTCGTCACCAGCGATGAGCATCGAGAAGTTCTGGATCTCAAGAGCATCCTTCCGCAGCCGATGAAGGAAACACAGCAATCCAAAAGGATCTTAACTCCACCGACGATCCCCGATGTGAAGCGTTTGACCGATAGCCCCGGGGCTCGGTTGGCTTATCGGCTTCCGAGCCAAATCCCCGAAAATGGAGCGCTCGTGGCCCTCGGCGTCTTCGCGATGGCTTGGAATGCAATGATCGCGGTTTTTCTTGTCATCGCCGCCGAGAACATCCTGCGTTCCCAAGTCGCATGGCAGTTGATACTGCTGTTGGTCCCAGGGATTTACGTTGCGATCCGCTCGGCACGATTGTTCTTCCGCTCCTTTATTCGAACCCTGGGCATCGGTTCGACGACCGTGGAAATCCAAGACCTACCCCTGCTCCCTGGAAGGGAATATGGTCTTGAAGTCGTCCAGTACGGACGATTGGTCATCAAGAAAATCACCGTGCGGCTAGAATGCCAAGAAGAGAGTACTTATCATTTCGGAACCGACCTTCGGACCGAGCGACAAACGGTCTTCAGCGAAGAAATCGCTTCGCACGGTAGGGATCGTATCGATTGGGGATACCCCTTGCGCATGGAATGCCGTTTTGCGGTTCCCCAAGATGCTATGCATTCTTTTCAGAGCAAGCATAATGCGGTCCATTGGAAAATAGTCGTCAGCGGAGAGGCAAATCGATGGCCATCGTATTCCAGAAGTTTTCCCGTCGTAGTCTACCCGCAGCCCAACCCGAGCCGAGCGATTGCCGCGTCATGATCCGACTGATCGGCTTGCAGCCGACCTACATGCCCGGCGATTCGCTGGAATTTGAATACCGTGTCGCCAACGTCGATCGAGGTTCGATCGTTGCCGTCGAATGCTCGGTCTGCTGGATCACGGAAGGAAAGGGAACCGAGGACCTCGGAGTTCACTTCTTTCAACGGCTCGCTGGCGATTCCTTGGCGGCAATCGATTGGAGCATCGCTCAAAAGATATCCTGTCCTCTGCCGGTCTCTCCTCTGTCGTACGAAGGTCAACTGCTGAAGATCTCCTGGTGCGTTCGAGCTCGATTCTTTCTGAACGATGGCACCGAACTCATGGCCCAACAGCCCTTCTACCTCGGCACCGTCACCCGCGAGATATGATCGAGTCTACAAAGAGCAATCCGTTCTGCTCCCGCTTTTTGCAGCCCGGTCATATTCCGTTTTGCTTCCCGGGCACCGAGTCGATCTCGCAATTGGCCGACCGGATCCGAGCCCCCCGAGGCACAAGAGCACCCCGGGGCAAAACAGCCCAAGCGGCATTGAGGCTCTCGATCGTCGGTCCTCACGGGTCAGGCAAATCGACTCTCCTGCACCAGGTATGGCAGGAGCTCCGAAGCGATCGCCAAAGCGACTGCCTGAGTGACTCAAGGCTTATTGTGTTGCATTCCTCGTCGAACAAGCTTGCCGCACTCAGATCGATCCTTAGGCAAATCCATCGCGACCCATGGTGCTTGATCGACGGTTACGAGCAAATTCCCCGATGGGCCCAATTCCTGATTATCGCAAGGGCAAAGCCAAGGGGCGTAGCGTTATGTGTCACTGCCCACCGATTGCCATGGATGTTTCAAACCCTATGGGAGACCAGGGTCGATGCGCAGGTCGAATCGCATGTGATCGAATGCCTGCTTGCAGACGTCGCTGCCAAAGACTGCGGACCGACCAGCGTGATTTCGGACTTGTTTCAATCGCCTCATTGGGCTGCTTCTCGCCAAAAGCATCAGGAAAATCTTCGCGAGTCCTTGTTCGATATGTACGACTGGTGGCAAGCTACCGTCGACGATTTTCCACGTTCTCGCTAGACTAAATAGTGTTATTCCCAATCGGTATTCGCCATTGGCACCCACTCGGAGTGTACTTATGTCCGTCGTGATGAATCTTCCCGGTTCTTTCTATCTTGGTCGCCGTTTCGATCTTGCCGAACGCAAGAGAACCGATTCCCAAGTCCATTACGAGTCGAAGCATCTAACGACCCATGCGTTGTGCGTCGGGATGACCGGCAGCGGAAAAACGGGACTCTGCGTGAGCCTGCTCGAAGAGGCGGCCCTCGATGGAATTCCCATTATCTGCATCGACCCCAAAGGGGATCTAGGTAACTTGCTCCTGACATTCCCTGAACTTAAGCCCGAGGACTTTCGACGTTGGCTCGATAAATCCGAAGTGATGGCCAAACGCAGCGACGAGGACCAAGACCTTTCCGATGAGGAACTGCTGACCAAGACAGCCAAAGGCACAGCAGAAGCCTGGACCAATGGACTCAACGATTGGGATATGAACCTCGAGTACTTAAAGTCCCTCCAGCAGATCGAGAAAGTGATCTACACCCCTGGCAGCAACGTCGGTGTTCCGCTGACGGTGCTCAGTAGCCTCGATGCCCCGTCGAAAGAAGTCCGTGAGGACGAGGAAGCTTTCCGGGATCAAATCTCAAGCGCTGTATCCGGCTTGCTCTCGCTTCTGAGCATCAGTGCCGATCCACTGACGAGCCGCGAGCACATTCTCCTGTCGAATATCCTCAAGGATGCTTGGTCCAAGGGCCAAGACCTATCGATGGAAAATTTGATCCGATTCATCCAAACCCCACCGATCAAAAAGGTAGGGGTGATGGATGTCGATTCGTTTTTCCCCGTCAATGAGCGAGCCAAGCTCGCCATGTCGCTGAACAATCTGATGGCCTCGCCGGCCTTTGCAGGCTGGATGCAAGGCCAAGCTTTGGACATCGAGACACTGCTCTATACACCGAGCGGTGCGCCCAAGATATCGATCATCTCGATCGCCCACCTGAACGATACCGAGAGAATGTTCTTCGTGACGATCCTGCTCAATGAGCTCGTCTCGTGGATGCGCAGCCAAAACGGCACGAGTGCACTTCGCGCCATTTTCTACATGGATGAAATCTACGGATACTTCCCTCCTGCGGCCAAGCCACCGAGCAAAGGCCCTATGATGACCTTGCTCAAGCAAGCCCGGGCCTTCGGGCTGGGGATCGTTCTGGCGACCCAAAATCCGGTAGACCTCGACTACAAAGGGCTCTCGAATATGGGGACCTGGTTCCTCGGACGCTTGCAAACCCAAAGGGATAAAGATCGAGTTCTCGATGGTCTCGAAGGTGCATCGCTGCAACAAGGGGCTTCATTCGATCGTAATACGATGGATAAAAATCTCTCGGCGTTGGGCAAGCGCGTGTTCTTGATGAACAACGTCAACGACAACGCTCCGACAATCTTTCAGACTCGTTGGGCTTTTTCCTTCCTTCGAGGACCTCTATCGAGGCCCGAAGTCAGCAGTTTGATGCAGAGCAAAAAATCCGAGATGCTCCAAACCCGCACAACCGAAGCGTCTGAGAGTCCAACCGGCTCGACGGTTTTACCCCATGCAAAGGGCTCGACCCAAAGTGCTTCGACGGGTCCTGCCGGACCACCGATCATCCCGGCGGCCATCGAAGTGCGGTACCTTGTTCCCAACAAAGCCTTTCGATCGAGCAATCGCTTGGAGTACCGTCCAGGACTGCTTGCCAACGCCAGTCTCCACTTTGTCCGAGCCGCAAGCGATGTCGACTCCTGGAGCGATATTCAAGTCTTAGCCCACATCTCGAGCAGCGTCCAAGAGCACTTGTGGGAGAACTCCCAACGGCTCGAACCCAAGAGCTACGAACTAGGAGATCCAGAGAGTGGTTTTTCATTCGCAGATCCTCCTGCCGAATTGCTTCAAGTCAAGAACTATAAATCTTGGGAAAAAGAGCTCACCGAGTATTTGTTCCGGCATGAAAAATGTGTTGTATACAGCAGCAAAGCGCTCAAGCAAAACGCAGCACCGGGACTCTCGGAACTCGACGCTCGCATGGAATTTTCTCAGCTCGCCCGAGAGGCTCGCGACAAGGAGATGGAGAAGATCCGCACGAAGTACGAGGACAAACTCCGAACTCTGCATGCCAAAGTCACGACCGCCCAGCAGCGAGTCGACAAGCTCGTCGACGAGGCCAAAGCAAAGCGGATGGATGGACTGGTCAATATTGGGACTTCGATTCTCGGCGCTTTGCTCGGCAATAAATCGCGCAGTGGGTCGAGGACCTCCTCGGCTGTTCGGGATCTTACGAGTGCAGCCAACAAAGGGAGCGACATTTCCAGGGCCCAAGAAACTCTCGATGAGTTGGTCTTACAGAAGGATGCGATGGAACGCGAGTGCATCGCTGATGTCGAGAGAATCAAACGAGATTATTCGATTGAAAACTTGGTGCTAGAAGCCACTGAAATTCCGCTTCGAAAAGCCGATACCAAAGTGAAGCTCCTTGCGCTTGCCTGGGTACCTTGGCAAATTGACTCCTATGGCAACGCGACCTGTTTGATCGACGGGTAGATCGATTGTCCCCAATCGATCGGAGCGCAATAAGCCCACGTGACCAGTCAGACCAACATCCGCGAAAACCTAAAGACGCCTCCGCTAGCGCGTCGGGTAGAGCTATTGGGGACAATAGCTCTACCATGGAAGAGACCTCCGCTGGCATGGTAGATCGATTGTCCCCAATCGATCGGAGCGATAAGCCCGCGCGACCGGTAAGACCAACGGCCGCGAAGACCGTAAGACGCCGCCGCTAGCGCGTCGGGTAGAGCTATTGGGGACAATAGCTCTACCATGGAAGACGCCTCCGCTGGCATGGTAGATCGATTGTCCCCAATCGATCGGAACTATAAGCCCACGTGACCCGTAAGACCAACATCCGTGAAAACCATAAGACGCCTCCGCTTCGCGTCGTGGTAGAGCTATTGGGGACAATAGCTCTACCATGGACGACCTCCGCTGGCATGGTAGATCGATTGTCCCCAATCGATCAGCGCGCGAGGTTGCGTCAAATCTCTAGGAAACCGACCCCTAGATGGGGGGTTGTCAGCAGCCACAGCGGCTCCGAAGAATAGACATCAAGATTTTCGTTTTCCCAAGGTCAACCGGAATGATAAGGGTAATCTCATGCTTGAAGGGAATGAAGTTGAATTTAGTGCTTTGGATAAAGATGCGGAAATTGCCGTTCGCAACCGGAATCTTCCTCATTGGTTTCAACCAGGTGTCGCCATTTTCGTAACCTTCCGTACTTTGGATTCGCTACCGAAGGATGTCTTATTAAGAATGCGAAAGGAGTTCGAGGATTGGTTGAATCTACAAAAGTTTCCATCTGATTTCGTGAAGCGGTTTTTCGATCCACGTTCGGACTCGAATCGTGCGGCGTTGGACTTGTTTCCACAGAAAATCCGAGCGGCGATTTCACGTCGCTATGATCGGCTTTTTCATCAGGCACTAGATGACTGTTACGGTGATTGCATTTTAAGGAACAAGGATATAGCTCAGATCGTTGCAAACTCAATGTTGCACGGAAACGCGAAAAGGTACGATATGGAATCGTTTGTGATTATGCCTAACCATGTTCACGCGATCGTACAATTCCGGCAGGGATTTGACCTAGGAATCGTTGGGCAGAGTTGGATGCGATACACCGCAAGGCTAATCCATGCAAGGAATGGTGGTATTGGAGGCTTGTGGCAACCTGAGCCGTTTGATCATATCGTCAGGAGCCGGGAGCAATTCGCATATTTTCGACAATACAATGCGTTGAATCCGCAAAAGGCGAATCTCAAGAAAGGCGAATTTCTTTATTGGAATAGCCGTTGCGGCTTTATCGATTGTCCCCAATCGATCAGCGCAATAAGCCCACGTGACCCGTAAGACCAACATCCGCGAAAACCGTAAGACACCTCCGCTTCGCGTCGTGGTAGAGCTATTGGGGACAATAGCTCTACCATGAAAGACCTCCGCGGGCATGGTAGATCGATTGTCCCCAATCGATCAGCGCAATAAGCCCGCGCGACCCGTAAGACCAACAGCCGCGAAAACCGTAAGCCGCCTCCGCTGGCATGGTAGATCGATTGTCCCCAATCGATCAGCGCAATAAGCCCGCGCGATCCGTAAAACCAACAGCCGCGAAAACCGTAAGCCGCCGCCGCTAGCGCGTCGGGTAGAGCTATTGGGGACAATAGCTCTACCATGGAAGACCTCCGCTGGCATGGTAGATCGATTGTCCCCAATCGATCAGCGCAATAAGCCCGCGCGATCCGTAAAACCAACAGCCGCGAAAACCGTAAGACACCGCCGCTAGCGCGTCGGGTAGAGCTATTGGGGACAATAGCTCTACCAAGGAAGAGCAAACACGTCCTAACTAGATGTTTTCATCGCGATCCGAGCGATCGCCTCGGGGAGAGCCTCGCATTCGAGTTCGAATACCCGTTTTTGCAACGTTTCGGCGGTGTCCCCCACGAGCACCTCGCAGGCGCGCTGCAAGAGGATCGGTCCATGGTCGTACTGGTTGTCCACAAAGTGGACCGTGCAACCAGAGATCTTCACCCCAAAATCGATCGCCGCTTGATGCACACGCAGTCCATACATCCCCTTGCCACAAAAGGCAGGGATCAACGATGGATGGATATTCAAAACTCGATTTTCAAAGTCCTCCGGGATCAGCAGATGCTCCAAATAGCCTCCCATGATCAACCATCGGGCCCCCGAGCTGCGGATCGCATCAAACATGGCTAAGGAATGCGATTCTCCATCGCAAAAGTCACGGCGTCGAATCACCGCCGTCGGGATCGATTCGGCCTGGGCCAAGGCAAGCCCCTTTGCCGTCGGGTTCGAGGAGACAACCAATCGGAATTCGACGGGCAATTCAGAGAGTTTCTTGCGTTCGATCAAATTTTTGAGCGTGGTTCCACCACCGGAAATCAAAACAGCGATCGGTAAAAGCGGACTCTTGACCACGTTAGCTCCAGTACCGCCAGGGGTTTACTTTGCAAACCGACTCTTGCCGGTCCCCTCGATGGCTTGGCCAATCGGCCAACACTCAAAACCCAGCGCCTTGATCATGTTTTGAATGCTTGTGGCAAAATAAGGACGAACGATCACGACGAATCCAACCCCCATGTTAAACACGTGATCCATTTCGGAATCAGCGATCTGACCGAGTTGCTGGATCCATTGGAAGACCGGAAGGATCGGCCAAGACCCTCGTTCGAAGATCAAATCGACATCGGGAGGCAAAATACGTTCGGTGTTTTCCAGCAACCCACCTCCGGTGATATGCGCTAGACCATGAACGACCGTCTTGGTCTTGTAATGACTCAAAATGGTTCTTGTCAATCGACTGTAGATCAAGGTCGGTTCGAGCAAGGCCTGAGCAACGGTCGTCTGCAATTCCGGGATGTAACTTTCCAATTGGTACTTGCCCACATCGAAAATCGCTTTGCGGGCTAAGCTGTAGCCGTTGCTATGGATGCCCGAGGAGTTGACTCCAAGGATTACATCTCCTGATTGGATCGCTTTGCCAGAAATGATATTCGACTTGTCGACCACACCGACGCAGAAGCCAGCTAGCTCGTAATCCCCAGGCTCATAATGGTCGGGCATGATCGCCGTCTCACCACCGATCAGACTGCATTCGCCATCGATGCATCCATCGGAGATGCCCTGGACAAGCTGTTCGAGCAAACTCGGATCGTCTTTGGACATCGCGACATAATCCAGGAAGAACAGCGGTTCGGCTCCCGTGCAAAGCACGTCGTTGACGCACATGGCGACAAGATCGATGCCGATCGTCGCATGCTGCTTGGCAAGGATCGCGACTTTGAGCTTGGTTCCAACCCCGTCGGTCCCGGAGACCAAAATCGGCTGCTTGTAGTTGCGCGCGAAAAGCTTCTGCGAAAAGTCCAATGCGAACAGGCCGGCAAAGCCCCCGTCGTTTCGCATCACCCGAGGGGTAAAGGTCCGATGCATCAGCTTCGGCAGGCGACGCATAGACTCTTCATAGACTTCCAGGTCGACTCCGCTGTCTTTGTAGGTGATTGCCATTCGAATGCCAAACGTTAAAGAACCGCCTTGTAGGCCGGCTCGTGCGAGCCCATGAACATCTTGAGGCGAATTATCCACAATCCCAACGAATTCGACGAGGGGCAAACGGCCCTATTGCAACGAAAAACTCCTGCGCCG
This sequence comes from Planctomycetota bacterium, assembly GCA_003671195.1. Classification (GTDB taxonomy): domain Bacteria; phylum Planctomycetota; class Planctomycetia; order Pirellulales; family Pirellulaceae; genus JBKCUI01. The sequence goes on along the minus strand of QWPJ01000195.1, from coordinate 2,706 downwards.
CAAAACTAGCACGAAAAAACTGGCCCGAAAAACTAGCCCGAAAGAATCTGCTGGTACAAAGCACGGATTCTGGCCGTCATAAGCCGATGGCCGAACCGTTGGCGACATAGTTCGCGCCCAGCCAGGCCGAGCGATCTTCGTAAATCTGGACTTTTGGCCAAGTGCAAAATTCCCTCGGCCAGCGGGCCGATCGATCCTGGATCCAATAGAATTCCCGTTTTCCCGTCGAGGACCACCTCCCTGGCTCCATCGATGTCATAACTGATCACCGGCTTGCCGGCGATGAGAGCTTGGGGCAATGCCCTAGCAAGCCCCTCTCGAAGCGAAACATGCACGAGCATATCCATCGCCCCGATGCACTCTGGAATTTGATCGGGGGAAACCAGCCCCGTAAAAATGAAGTGCCTTTGAAGACCCTTGGACTCTATCCATCGGGTCAGGGCATCCCGAAGGATCCCGTCTCCGACGAGCAGGAAGCGAACTTTGGGATTCTCTCGAACGACCTGCTCGGCGGCAGCCAATAGGTATTCATGGCCCTTGAGATGGAATAATCTTGCGATCTTTCCGACCAGAATTTCGTCAGGCTCGATTCCCAAACGCCTTCGCACCGACTCGCGATTGGAATCGGCCAGCAGGAACGGCTCGACATCCATGCCGCTGTAGATGGTCTCAAAGTGCTCTCGCTTGGCGATTCTCGCATCGACCATCAGATCGGTCATCGCATCGGCCACGGAGATCAGCCGGTGGCATCGACGGGCTGCCCAGCGCTCGCATCCCTGATAGAACTTGCGTGTCGCCCAGGATTGGTAGGGGTGAAAAGGGGCTCCGTGGACGGTATGTACCACGCACGGGACCCGGAGCGACCAAGCCGCCGCGCGGCCCAAGATCCCTGCCTTGGCACTGTGGGTGTGCACCACCTCGGGCCTCAAGCGAGCGATCGATTGTTTGAGCATCGCGTAAGCTTTTCGGTCGGTCCAGGGTCGTACCGAGCGAATGAGCTCAGGGATCTCGATGACCCGCAAATCCGAATCGTGGTGCTTCTCGAGCAAAGAGCCTTCGGCACCCAAGCTCGGTCCTGTAATGAGTGTGACGTCGTCCCCGAAATCGCGAGCAAGGTCCAAGCAATTGAATCGTGTGTTCTCTTGGGCACCGCCGACGATCATTCGGGTAATGATATGGACGACTCGCATACTAGACGAATCGCAAAAGCCCATAGCGTTTTTTGCCAGCTCGCAAAATCAGGTATTTGCCAGCTAGATCCGACTCATTCAAAACCCGGTCGAATGCGGTGACCTTTTGATTGTTCAAGTAAGCGGCACCTTCGGTCACCGTCCGGCGAGCTTCGCTCTTGCTGTTGGCAAGCCCTGCGGTGCAAAGCGCATCGATGATCCCAAGACCTTCGACAAGCCGATCGCGGGGAACCTCTTGGCTCGGAACATCCTCGAAAATTGTATTGAGCTGCTCTTGGGTCAATTCGCTGATATCGGCTCCAAAGAGCAATCGTGTCGCATGCTGCGCGGAGTTCAACTTGGCCTGGCCATGGACAAGCCGTGTTAGGGATTCGGCAAGCCGAGTTTGTGCGGCTCGCTCTTGCGGCTTCTCGCGAAGTTGGGTCTCAAGCTCTCGATACTCGTCCTGCGAAAGATCCGAGAGGAATCGCAGTGTCATCAATACATCGGCATCGGCGACGTTGATGAAATATTGGTAGAACTCGAAAGGACTAGTCCTCTGGGCCGCAAGCCAGACGGCCCCCCTCTCGGTCTTGCCCATCTTCTTGCCGTCGCTGGTGGTAAGCAACGGACAGGTCAACCCAAAAAGAGAGCGACCGAGCATGCGACGTCCAAGATCGATTCCAGCGGTGATGTTGCCCCATTGATCGCTACCTCCGATCTGCATGATGCAGTCGTGATGCTTGGCAAGAAACACAAAATCATACGCTTGGAGCAGCATGTAACTGAACTCGGTGTAACTCAGACCGCTATCGGTTCGCTCCAAGCGACTTTTCACCGAATCCTTCGTCAGCATGACGTTGATGGGGAAGTTCTTACCGACGTCTCTGAGGAAGTCCAAGAATGAAAAACCCTGCATCCAATCGAGATTGTTGACCAGGACCGCTGCGTTTGGACCAGTGAAATCAAGAAAATGACCGAGCTGCTCGCGGATGCCCGCAACGTTCGTTGCCAACGATTCCTTCGAGAGCAATTGCCTCTCATCGGTCTTGCCGCTCGGATCCCCGATCATCCCGGTCGCTCCGCCAACGAGTGCCACGGGACGATGACCAGCCTGCTGGAACCGCCTGAGCATCATCAACGGCAGGAGCGATCCGACGTGCAGGGAGTCTGCCGTAGGATCGAACCCCGCATAGACGACCGTCGGCTTGATGAGTTGATCACCCAACTCCTTCGGATCGGTGGACTGATGGATCAAGCCGCGCCACTGGAGTTCGTCAAGAATCGACTTCATAAGCTCAAAACCGGATTTAGGCTAAAACTGAATTTTGTATTTTTCGGTCATCGTCCGACGCATATCGGCGAGGGATTGTTCTAACCGAGCCATCAACTCCTTAAAAGACGTATTTCCCTGAGCCTGACCCATGCGGTAGTATTTCACGGGCGAATTCGGATCGACAAAGTTCCCTCCGTAACTGCCATAGTTGCCATAGCCTCCATAGCCGTACCCCATTCCCGCCATCGTCCCGGCAGCCGT
>QWPJ01000234.1 GCA_003671195.1 Planctomycetota bacterium | reverse complement strand
GGATCTTTGATGGATTTCTTTTGAAGGGCCGGAGTGGCTCAGCGCACGCGGTGCGCCCCAAGGCGGGATAAACGTCGCCTGAATTGGTTTCTAAACCCTTCTTTTGGTTGGAATCATCGCTTGAATCCACCCTCGACCGCCCAGCTCAACGCGGTCGTTTCCCCAACTAACTCGGGGACAGTCCCCGAGTTTTCCCCGAGTATTTGCGGGGACAGTCCCCGAGTTTTCGATCTCTAGGAATACGCGATGCAAGTGCGAAATGATGGATTAAGCTTTAGAGCGATGATGGATTAACCCTACGGTTTTTTTGGGTAGAGTTCACTTGTGAGTCGTTTTGCAGTAGCCAGGCCGGTTTCGATCGGTTCATTGACGCTTAGCCATTTGAAATCAAATTGCAATCTATTGATCGTCCTGATACCATCCTTCGACCTATTTGATACACAAGTGATGGTTGCTTTCGAGGGCAAATCGATTCCTTGAACCTTCGCGTATTCGATATCCCATTTAACTCCGTCAACAGGCGTTTTATCCTTCTTTTCTTTAAAGTCTCCCTGCAACAACGACTTAACGCGAACTCCATCTTTTACTTCCACTTCAACCAGACAACCCTGGTCATTCCAAGCCGGGCCTGTTGCGAATTCGAACACACCGGGACTTTTTACGCTCACCAACGGTTTCTCGCCATCGTCGCCCCACGAAGCAAATCCTGAAAGAACTTCCTCGAAGGGTTCGTGGAGATCCCCGCAGAAACCGATTCCTGGTGTTCGCCAATCAAAACGTTCGACTCCTAAATCTGGCTTTTCACCTTCTTCTCGAAGTCGGGAATATATTACATCATTACCGAAAAACGTTCTGTCCCCAGAGCACCCGTTGATATCCCAAACATTGGTTTTCATTCTAGAGGAGTTATCCGTACCATAATCAAAAATCGCTGAAATATTGTGGTTCCCAATCTCTGAAAACTCCCTCAGCCATTTTATGTCGGTATAGCCTTTTCCCTCCAACTGTTTTCGGTGAATTAATACTCTATAAGAAACCACCTTTGCTTTCTCTTGAGCTATACGAGTTGCAAGCAGGCCCCATGTCCACTCTTGTTGTCCACTTGCACGATCGGATCCAAAAATCAGAAAGACTATGCAAATAAAAGGTGCAGTCAAAGAAATGAACGAAGCGGCACCTTGGCGTACCAAAGGCACAAATAAAAAACTCAGAAGATTCATGTTGCCGCTCCGGATCATTCGTTTCTGGCACCACTGGATCTCCACCGGAATTACCCGGAGAAATCATCCTTGTACAATTTAAATCGAGTGAATAACCAAGCCCTGGATTCTCAAGCTCAGCTCCTTCATTTTAGGCTTTGTCTTCTCCGAACCCTTCATGGGCCTCCTTTGGACAATTAACCATAACGTCTGGAACAAGTATCCAGGTGTGCGCAAATGAACTCAGAGAGGAACAATAGCAACCAAGCAATAACTGCTCCAACCAACCCACTCAAACGGAATCTGTGAGTGATCATCTTTAGCACCTACCGGACCGAAGTCCAAAAGATAATTTCGGGCGTACATCATCTTCCTGTGACCAGTGTACCTTCCCCCCCCCCGCCGAAGTCAAGCTTTTTACTAAATTTTTGTGAGAATTGGTTTCTGCTTGATTCGGCCGTAAAATCAGGGGCGGATGGGGAGGCTGCCGTAAACTTCCCGAACCCGTTTTCACCCTTTGGCTCCGAGAGGAAACGCTGTGTTGATTCCGGATCCCGTCGAAAACAGAGAGTCAGAGAGTTCGATCCAGGGTTTTGTCACCGAAGTTTGCGAGTTCAATCAATGTCAAGTCGATCATTGGTCTAACGCTATTTCGAGAGCATCTCTTGGACCAAGTGCTTGGCACCAAAGACCTCTCCGGTGATCCATAATACGTACCGAACGTCGACCCCTATCGATCGGCTGTACCGCTGGTTCCACGCAAAATCATTGATCGTCGCTTCAAATGCCCGGTCAAAGTTCACTCCGACCAACTCCCCCTTGGAATTGAGAACAGGACTGCCAGAGTTTCCTCCAGTCGTGTCGGTGCTGTATAGGAATGCCACCGGAATCGTCTTGAGCCTCGGATGCTCTAGCCCTGCGAACCTCTTGGCTCTGGCTGCCTCCAAAACGGGCTTGGGGGTGACGAAGGGCTCCTGATCGGTGGTTTTCTCCAACAGACCATCGAGGGTTGTGATCGGTTTTTTGACGATGGCATCGATCGGCGAATAAGCCTCGACCTTTCCAACCGTCAATCGCAATGTCGCATTGGCGTCAGGAAGAAACTCGGAAGCTTCCGCGAGTCGCTGGATTTCAATGAGCGAACCATAAAGCTGATTGAGCTTCCCCTCTCGCTCCTTGTCCTTGTCTCGTTGCTTGACATACGTTGGATACAGATCGGCGATCCATAACAATGCAGGGTCACCTGAGGCGATGAGCTCTTGAGGGGATTTGTTGAAGCAACTGGTAACGAATTCTAAATCCCCGAGCTTGGTGTTCTCCATCACCGAGCTGGCAAGCTTGTTGAGCCCCTCGCTTGAGTTCAAGACACGAGCCACCGGTTCGATGTCTTGGGCACCAGGGGTCGATTGCAGCAAATCGAGCATCCCCTGGAGCATCTTTGCATCGGTGGCCTGGTCTCGGTCACCGACGTCGAGCTTGATCTGCTGGGTGCTTTGCGCCCAATTCCGATCCATATAAGGTGCCTCGCGCTCCAGATCGGGCTTGGCTCTTTCAATGGCCGAATCGTAGAGAGCAAACGCGATCGCCAGAGCTCTCGGTGCCGTTCGCAATTCGCGAAGGTAAGTCTCCAAGGTCCCCTTCTTGGACATCTCCGAATAGACCATGTCGATTTGATCTAGCAGCAAGGCATACTTGGAGTACTTCGCCGGATCGCTAGCGATGAAAGCTTTGAGCTTGGTTTCCCGATCGGCCCTTAGCTGTTGGATCTTGGCCCGCTGGAGTCCGATGAGTTGTCCTCGGGATCGTTTTTCGACATTGGCAAGAGATTTGATCCGCGTGGAGTGTTTGATCGCCACGGCGCGGTCTTTGGCTCCGGCCTTCTCCATTTCGGCGATCTGCCAACTGTAGAGCGAAACAATCAGCGGTAGGCGTACATTCTGCTCGTATTGGATGAAGCTTTCGGTCCGGTTGCGGACGGTCCTGCCCGGATACCCTAGCAAAAAGACGGTGTCCCCTTCATCGATCCCCTTGGGCTGAACCTTCAACGGTCGCTTGGGCTCATAAGGAACATTGTTTGGGGAGTATTCGGCGGGCTTGCCATCTGGAGCCGTATAGGCTCGCATAAAAGAGTAATCGCCGGTGTGTCGAGGCCATTCCCAATTGTCGAGTTCCCCGCCAAAGGCACCGATGCTGATAGGGGGAGCAAAAACCAATCGGACATCTTTGAGATAGGTGTAAAGAAAAAGAACATAGGTCTTTCCGACGAACATTTCTGCGACCTCAGCCCGCATCCCTGGATTGTCTTTTTCCGCTTGGATTTCGAGTTCCTTCTTTCGTCGATCGATCGACATGGTCCGATCGCTGTAACCCATTTCGGGGCTGGTTGCCGAGAGGACCTCGGCCGAGACGTCCGCGTAGGACTCGGTGATGCGGACGGTGTAGTTGGGGGCTGGAACTTCTTCGGCTAGCGTTTGGGCGATGAATCCATCATTCAGCAGATCGCGTTCCGGGGTGCTGGCTTTTTGAATCGCGTCAAAAGCGCAGTGGTGATTGGTAATGATCAGTCCAGCATTCGATACGAACGAACCGGTGCAACCGTTGACGCGGCAAATGCCATCGACGATGCTTTTGGCTTGGGGATTGAAGATCTCATCGGCGGTAAGTTCGATGCCTCGGTTTTTGAGCCCAATGTTGGCCAGTTCGCTGATCGGGAACATCCCCTCGTCGCAGAGAGCCGGTGCCAAGAGCCCCACGGAGCACAAGAGGACCATGAATCCCGAAATGCCCATGAATCCCGAGTCGGCCCGGGTGCAGAGGAAACGCAAGGCGACAGCGAGCAAAGAGTAGCAATTGGACATGGCGATCCTCGAAAGATGCAAAGAACCAGCTTGGAGCGAAGCGACCCTGAGCCCATTGTGGGCTAAAAGCGCGATTCTTGCTAGAGTTTCCCGCAGATCAAGGTGGCATTGTGTCCACCGAACCCAAAGCTGTTGTTCATCGCATAGCGGATTTTGCGATTGCGGGGGACCAGTGGTGTGTAGTCCAAGTCGCAATTGGGATCTGGGGTTTCGAGATTGATCGTCGGCGGAACGATGTCGTAGAAACAACTTAAGATCGAAAGGATCATCTCGATCCCACCGCTGGCCCCCAGAGCGTGTCCGAGGTGTCCTTTGGTGCTCGAAAGGGCAACACTGCGGGCCGATTCACCGAAGACATTTTTGACCGCGACGGTCTCAGCTTTGTCTCCAAGAGGAGTGCTCGTGCCGTGCGCGTTGATGTAGTCGATTTCGGATGGATCGAGTTTCGCGTCGATCAAGGCGTTGCTCATGGCCATCGATGCTCCACGGCCTTGTTCGTCCGGAGCGGTGATATGCCCAGCATCGCAAGAACCCCCGTAACCTAGGATTTCGCCATAGATCTTTGCGCCCCGGGCCTTGGCATGTTCGAGCTCCTCGAAGACCAAAATCCCTGCGCCTTCGCTGAGCACGAAGCCGTCGCGGTCGGCGTCGAAAGGACGGCTAGCTTTTTCGGGCTCGTCGTTGCGGGTCGAAAGGGCCTTCATGTTGGCAAAACCGGCGACTCCCATATGAGTGATGGCAGCTTCGGTCCCCCCGGTAACCATGACCTCAGCCTCGCCAGTGCGAATGCACTTGAGCGCATCGCCCATGGCGTTATTGCTCGAGGCACAAGCCGTTGCGATGGCAAAGTTAGGTCCTTTCAGGCCGTACTGAATCGCCAGATTTCCTCCAGCGGCATTGAGCATCATCTTGGGGATGGTAAACGGACTGACGCGATCGGGTCCCTTGGTGTGCATGCGAAGAATCTGCTCTTCGATCTCGTTGAGCCCCCCGATCCCCGACCCGACGATCGCGCCGCAACGATGGGCTTGCTCTTTTGAAAAATCCAAGCCGGAATCTTTGATGGCGTGGAAAGCCGCCCAAATTGCAAACAAAGAGAAGCGATCCAGACGCTTGGCGTCTTTCGGTTCGCAGGACTCCCCTGGTTCGAAATTGGGAACATCACCACCAAAGCGGACCTTGTGCAGGGTGGTGTCCAAGATTGTTAGCGGATGGATACCGCTCTTGCCTTCTAGGATTAAGTTCCAAATCGTAGGAACATCCAAAGCCAAGGGCGTGACACAACCGAGGCCCGTGACGACGACTCGACGATTCATGCAACTGCTATCTGAAGAATCAGGGGGTTGCCCAACGACTCAGTTGAGCAAACCCATGTGACTGAAGATATGGTGCGAAAGCTACCGTTTAGGATTGCTTATCGATGTAATCGATGGCTTCGCCGACGCGCTGAATCTTTTCAGCGGCGTCCTGAGGAATATCGATATCGAATTCCTCTTCGAACTCCATCACTAGTTCCACCGTGTCGAGCGAGTCTGCACCTAGGTCATTGACGAAGTGTGTATCACGAGTGATCTTGTCTTTCTCGACACCGAGTTGTTCGGCAACGATATCAATCACTCGTTCCTGAGTTGATGCCATAGTCGGGAAATCCCCTTCAACGAAACTGAAATCTGTTAAACAAAAAACCTAGCCGACAGCGTCGTCGGCAGGTGACAAAAGATAGAGGATTGCGGTAAAACCGGTCAAGCCAGAATGACCGAATCGACCTAGAATCCGAGCCGGTTTCCTCCGGTTTCCCAAAAGACTCCTTGGCCTTGTGTTTTTGCTGGTTCCCGAAGTTTGACGCCAATTTTAACGCCAAACCGCAGGATTAGGCTGTTTCCTCCAAGCAAAACAGCCCCTGGACTGAAAAAATCAGCCCCGTCGATCCGCAGATTAGCGGGGTCCAAGCGGCGGAAGGCCAGCCGCAGGGGCCGGGGGCAAAGCCGATGGAAAACCCGAACCGGAACTCGGCGGCAACGGTGGCAGACCCCCCGCATTGGCTGGCGGAAGAGCTAGGTTGTTGGCTGGTGGTAAACCCGCATTGGCTGGCGGAAGTGCCGGGATGTTGGCCGGAGGGGCTGGAGACTGGGTATTGCTGTTGGGAACTGCGGCCGTCCGTTCGCCGGTCGACTCAGCGGCCACTTCAGTGAGATTTTCGAAATTC
>QWPJ01000181.1 GCA_003671195.1 Planctomycetota bacterium | reverse complement strand
CTCGATCGCGCAAATCGGGGGTTACATCGACAAAAAATCGCAAGGCCCGCCCGGCTCAAAAACGATTTGGCGAGGGATGAGCCGTTTTGAAACGATCGTCGAAGCGTACGCTGCCTTTAATCAAATGACTTGTGGGGTATAAAATGGCTGGAAGCCTATCCCACGGGAGGAACCACGTGCAGTGGGTGAGCCAACGACAGGCCAGCTTAAAGCTGACCGGTAAGCTTGGCCTGAATCCAGTAAACGAGGAACCCCGCGAGATAGCCGAGCAGAGCCCAAGGTGCGATTTTTCTCAAGTACCAAACGAAATTGATGTGCTCGAGTCCCATCGCCGCAACTCCCGCAGCCGATCCGATGATCAAGCAACTGCCTCCGGTGCCTGCACAGTAAGCGAGCATCATCCAAAACGGATGATTCTCGGGCATCTGATACATCTCAATCCCCCTTCATCCCGCGTGACATCACCAACAACGGGACCAGCAAACAGGCAACGCTTGCCAGAAACACATTGGCGATCGTCTCGACGGTCCCAATCTTGTTCTTGACCCATAGCGGCCCTTGGAAAGCCGCCAACCTACCTGCCCAGGCTCTCTGAGGGCTCTCTCAAGGCGCCTCGACGGTGATGGTCCTCGAAGCCTCATCCTGTTTGGTCACCTTGCCAAAATCCACCGCGGTGACGGCCTCTTGGAACGGTCCCTCAAAGCCCAACGTGATCGTCGCGGAATTGCCCGATGCGGACATTTGAAAATTCCCCGTGCCGAGCTTCTGCTTGAGCTTCTCAAGAATGGCTGCAAAATCGGCGGAGGTTTTCGTTTGAATGACAAACCGGACCGATCGCGAGCCTTCAATCGCAGGCGGAGCAGGACCGAAACCTCCCGGCGAGCCGGGCCGAGTCCGCTCTCCATTGAGATTCGACGGTCTGCCCGGTACGGACGCGCCACCCGGGCCTGCTGGACCACCCGGGCCTGCTGGACCACCGGGGCCTGCTGGACCACCCGGGCGATCCGTCGGGGGTTGCCTCGGGTCGCCCCCGCCGCGCGAGGAGGTCGGTCCGCGGCGCCCCAAACCACCACTGATGGGGTCTCGTTGGACCAAGTCGCTGTTGACCCCCTCGGCATTTTGTTTGGCTACATTCCAAGCGTCGCGGAATTGCGGCACATAGCTCCCAGGTTTGTCCAGATCCGCCTGCGACCAGTACTTGGCTATCTGCTTCAATGCCGCCATCACACTTGGTTTGTCTTCCCGTTTGAGGGCCTCTTCAAAGGGCTCTCGTAGCATCCTCATCGATATGAATCCTGCTCGGTTGGCTTCGGCCAGCCTTTTTTGAGCTCCTGCGGAGTCCCCCCTAGCTTGCTGGACCAACGCTCGCACGTAGAGCATGAAGGGATCGTTGAAGGTCTTGTACAACCGCTCGGCCGAATCATCGATCACCCCCAAGAGCGACTCGGGCATGCGAGGCTCGATCGAGGTCATGGCAAACGAGATGACGGCTAAATCGGCCCCAGGATCTCCTGCGTGTGCGTCTCGAAACTTATTGATCCACTCCGGTGCAAGCTCCGGTTTAGTCTGCAGCGACTGGGCGATTTGAACAAGCCGGGTGGTTCTACTTGCCGTTTGATTCGACAACCATTCGTTTAGCGATTTTTCGATCGTCTCCTCAAAGGGGTCCTTGCCAGCGTTTTTCTCCTTGGGCCAACGGTACCAAAGCTCTGGACCCGAAAGGAGCTGTGGGGCCAGGGTGGAATCCGCAGGGCCGGGCACTGTGCCATAAATCGAAAACGCTTTTTTGCCGATGCGGGCGGCCTTGTCCAAACGTGCCTTGTACTCAGATTCCGAACCACCCCCAGTGCTGATGACTTGCCAGGACTTCAAATAAATCGCTCCGGCGATCTGACTCATCGGGACTTGGCCAAGCACATTGACGATATCGACCACCTTGGGTTTCTGGGCCGTCGGTTCGAGGATGAGCATCAGGTATCCGAAACGCGGTGGCAAAAAACCTAGTGTCTCAGGCCGGTCTGGAGTCACCCCAACCTGCGAACTCTTCGTGCCATAGATCAGATCCTCGGCGACTGCATTGAACTCATCGAATGTCATGGTCTTGGCAAGCTTTTCGAGCTTGGCTGGTTGATCGAATCGACCCGAACCGGTGATCAATTCGCGAGGGTACTCCGGATCCGAATAGTACCTGAGCAGGACCGCAGGTTCGTTCTGATACACCGTCTCTCCCAAGACTCTCCAGTGTCGGAAACTGTCATTGAGCGGTGTGCTCTCCAGACTCCCGCTGACCATGTGATTGAGGACCCTGGGAGCCTCAAGGTCCTTCATGATCGCTTCCCATGAGGCACTCGCTCCGTTCTTTTGCCGTTTGTCGAAATCCTCTGGTGCGATCATCTTGACGGCCCGATCGGACTGACCTTGCCTGGCAAAGCCGATAAACTCCTCGGCCACCTGAATCGCCGGAGTGCTCGAGGTCGATTTCTCTGGTCCAAGCGATGCGAAGGCTACGAAGCCCTGCTCGGGGCCCGCCCCGCCATTCGCACCTGAGTTTGCGCCCGAGGTTGCGCCCGGGGGACTCGGCTCCGAGGCTCGCTGAGTTGCTCCAGAAGGATCCTTCGATGCGTTTTCTGCGGGCCGAAACGCGCTGCTGATCGACGCTTTGGGACCAAACAGAGCATAACCGGCCGCAGCGCCGAGAATCGCTAAGGCACCTGAGGCGACCGGCACGAGCCAAGCGGGCGATTTTCCTCCGGCTTTTTTCGGGCGATTGACCATCGGGCCTCCAAGCGATGAACTCGCATAGCCTTGGGTGGGAGCCTGCGATGGAAACGGATCATAAGTCTCCGGCGCGATGGAGGGCGCAGTGGAGGGTACGATGGAGGGCGCAGTGGGGGGCTCTGGGGCCGAGTCGGTCGCTTGCGGTCCTTTAATCATCAGCCCCCTGCCACACTTCGGACAAGTCACTTTCTTGCCGGCCATGGAAGCGTTGGATCGAAGGCTCGCCCCGCAGGGGCAACGGAATTGCACACTCATGAAAAACCCCTGAGGCTTTCTTCCAAAGGTTGAATCCTGAACCCGGGCCACCCAGAGACGCTCGCCGATGAACGCCTAGCGATGAACGCTCGCTAAGGGACGGTATCTTTTCCTTAACCAGTGCCCAAGTAGTACTTCGACGACAATTATGCTACAAAACGGCAGACTCCCCCAGCCCGAAACCGCTTTCGAGCGAGTTATTTATGAGTACACTATCTCACCGAGAAAAATACTCTTCGAAAAAAATACCCCTCCCAGTTCTCAGGCCAGTTCCCAGGAATGTTCCAATGAAGCTTTTCTCACCTCCGCTCCGCTGTGTTGAGATCCTTTCGGTGCTGATTTTGTTTTTGGTCGGCTGCACAGGCAACCCCAGCAAAGAAAGCACGCCGTCGAAAGAAAGCACCGCCTCGGTCCAACCGAAATCCGGACCCAAGCGGATCCTGCTGCTCAACAACACCGACTCGCCATTTTGGGATGCGGCTCGGGCCGGTATCAAAAAGGCCCAGGAAGACCTCAAACTCTCGGGTCTAGGATTGTCGGCAAGCATGGACTCGAACGACGGAACCGAAACCGGCCAAATCGAAAAGCTTCGACAGTACGGCACTCAAAAAGACATTGCCGCGGTGATCATCTCACCGATCTCCTCGACCAATCCAGCCATCGCCGATGAGCTCAAGAAGCTCAAAGCCAAGGGAGTCACCATCGGTTGCTTCGATAGCGACTTGGACGCCAAGTTCCAGCAGCACCGGGAGTTCTATGTCGGGACCAACAACATCGCCGGTGGCAAAGTCCTCGGGACTGCGGCCAAGCTGCTCAAGCCCGACGGAGCCCCGTACGTTCAGTTCGTCGGTGTCGACAGCCAACAGAACGCCATCGAGCGCATGGATGGCTTTACCTCGGCCGTCGGACCGGCCTATACCCAAAAGGATCGCAAACTCGACGATGCCGACCGTAACCGCGCCCGCGACAACGTCCGCGACGTGATCACCAAGTACTCCGACCTATCGCTCTTGGTCGGCATTTGGTCCTACAACGCGCCGGCAATTGTCGACGTCGTGAAAGAAAAGAACGCTCGGGAAAAATTCACCATCGTTACCTTCGATGCCGAAGCCATCGCGATCCAGCAAATGGGTGAAGGCATGATCGATGCGATGGTTGTCCAAAACCCCTTTGCCATGGGATACGAGTCGGTACGCTACGCGTTGGCCAAACTCCAAGGGGATCAAGACACGCTCAAGAGCATGTTTCCCAACATGGGCCAACCCGGCGGCGATATCCTCGATACGGGCTTGAAGGTGGTCGTTCCAACCGGCTCGCCTCTGAAGGCCGAGATGTTCGAATCCTTCGGCAAGAGTGTTGAGTTTCTCGATCTGCCAGCCTTCCAAGCCTGGCTCAAGCAATACGACCTGACAAGTTCATGAGCAACGATTCACCGACCTTCATCGGTCGATTGCTGTCGAGCGTAGAACTCAAATTGATCTTCTCATGGTTGCTCGTCGTGGCAGTGACCATGGCTCTAGACACCAATCACACTTACTGGGACTCTCCAGGTGACTCGGCCGAAGTGGTGCTGCGTCAGACCGTGCTCCTGGGCTTCTTTGCCCTGGGCAGCGCCATCATCATCATCTCCGGTGGCATCGATCTTTCGAGCGGATCGGTCATCGCCATGAGCGCGACGGTCTTCGGTTCGCTCATGATCGTCTTGGACCCTGAGGGCTTCCGCCAAGGGCATGTCTCAAGCCTCGCTGTTATCTTGGCAATCGCAGGAACCCTGCTGGTTGGAGCCATGATCGGGACGCTCCATGCTTGGCTCATTACCAGCGTGGGTCTACCTCCGTTTGTCGCGACCCTAGCGACCCTCGTCGGCTTGCGCAGCTTCGGTCGCGGCTTGACCCCAACCTTGACTGGAGGCAAATCCCAGATCGATTTCCCGGATGCAGCCCTTCGGGATACCCTCAAGGATGTGACTTCCATTTCGATCCTTTTTGTACTCTTTGCGTTGGTCTTGTGGATCCTCATGAGTCGGACCGTCACGGGCCGCCATCTTCAAGCCATGGGGGGGAATGAACAGGCTGCGAAACTCAGCGGCATCCGAACCGATCGGATGAAGTGGTTGGCTTATGTCATCGGAGCCGTCTCGGCATCGATCGTCGGAATCATCATGTTTGCAGATAGCGGTTCGGCCAAACCCGACGCGATGGCCCGCGGATACGAACTCAACGCCATCGCCGCCTCGGTCATCGGTGGCTGCTCGCTCCAAGGCGGGGTGGGGACCATACCGGGCACGATCCTCGGTTGCCTATTCCTCCGCACCATCATCGACGCAGTCCAAAAGATCGTCGGCGCAGGCTCCGATGTCTATGAAGGCATGATCGTCGGAATCGTCGTGGTCGTCGCCGTCACCTTCAGCCAACGCGGGGGGGGTAAGCTCTCGGACAAACGGTTCTTCTCCAACGAAATCGGATGGACGGTCATCCCAGCTCTGGGCATCCTATCGGGACTCTCGTACTTGCTCTTCTTCGGCAATCGCGAATGGTATGCACCCTACCAAGCGGTCGTCGTTTGTATCGTGGTCATTGCTTGTCTGATCGGACGGGCATTCATGGAATCCTTCACCAAGTCGAGCGACGCTTCATGACCTCTCCGATCATCTCGATCGAGAACATCAGCAAGCGATTCGGCGGGACGCGGGCTTTGCACCAAGTCTCGTTCGATGTCATGCCCGGAGAAGTCCATGCCATCTGCGGCGAAAACGGGGCGGGCAAAAGCACGCTTATGAAAATCCTCTCGGGGGTGATCACCGACTACGATGGCCAACTGTTCATCGATGGACAGCCCGTCGAGTTCCGTGGGACTCGCGATGCAGAATCGATGGGCATTAGCATCATCCACCAAGAATTGAACTTGGTCGAACAACTGTCGATCTCTGCGAACATTTTCCTCGGTCGCGAAATGCGTTCGGGTTGGATCTTCCGAAACGATCGAGACATGCATCAGGCTGCCTCGGAGCTTCTGCGTTCACTCGACTGCGATATCCCCACAACGAGACTCGCAGGTGCCCTGCGCGTGGGCGACCAACAACTCATCGAGATCGCCAAGGCATTGAGTATCCGCAGCCGAATCGTCGTCATGGACGAACCGACCAGCGCACTGACCGAATCGGAGGTCGAGCGACTCTATCGGGTCATCGCCAAACTGCGAAGCCAAGGAGCCACCATCCTCTATATCTCGCACAAGATGGACGAGGTCTTCGATCTGTCCGATCGCATCACCGTCAT
>QWPJ01000160.1 GCA_003671195.1 Planctomycetota bacterium | reverse complement strand
TGAACTGCACGAACGACTCGGAATTCTATGCCTTCCACGGCAGCGGTGCTCATTATGTTGTCGGAGACGGTTCGGTTCAGTTCATCTCGGCAAATATCGCGGGACCGGCCTTCGTTGCCCTTTGCACCCGCGACTTAGGGGATATCGGAAACTTCGGCGATTAATCCCTGATTTCGGTTTTGAGTTTTTTCGAACCGGATGTTTTCAAATGAACCGACCGAGCTTACACAAACACTCTTGTGTAAGCTCTTTTTTTTGGGTAGCCGCGCATTCGCCAATTCGAAGAGAGATGTTATCGATGGAATCATCAAGGAAGGACCAAGCTCGTTCCTCATTGCTCCGAAGGACGGTTCTGGCAGCGGTAGGGTGCGTGCTGAGCTACTCGGCCCTGGGCCATCGGCTTGCATCGGCGCAAGTCGAGTACCTCGGATCGACCCAACTCTCGGGTAAAACCACCGATAAGAGCGGTTTGAGCGGTTTACTCGAGACCAACACCCCCATCGATGCCTTTGGTGGATTGTCGGCCATCGACTACACAGGATCTGGAAACCGCTATGTGGTCCTCTCCGATCGCGGTGCAGGCGACGGGGCAGCTTCGTTCCCCTGCCGCTTTCATACCGTCGTACTGAACGTCGATCCGAAAACGCGAACCATCCAGTTCCAACTCGAAGCGACAACGATGCTGCGCGATGCAAGCGGCCAAGCGATGACCGGAAGTCTATCGGTGCTCAAGGCCTGGGACCAATCCGAGCGTTGCCCAAGTTACGATCCAGAAGGCATTCGCTATCTGGGGAATTCGGGCGTCGTCATCAGCGACGAATATGGTCCGAACCTGGATCAGTTCTCCAACGAAGGACACTTGATCAAGAGCTTCGCTTTACCACCGGGTTTTGCACTCAGCGAGAAACTCTCGCCTCCCTTTGAGCAAGGTGCTTACAGCAATCGTGGCCTCGAGGGTGTCGCGGTGAGTCCCGATGGCAAGACCCTCGTCGGCGCTATGCAGGGTCCTTTGGTGCAAGATGGCCGAATCGAGAAAAAGAAATGCTTGGGTGTTTGGACCCGCTGGATCGCTATCGATACGACCAGCGGAAAAACAAGACAAATTGCTTACCGGCTCGACGATGAATCGACCGGGATCAGCGAATTGCTGAGCGTCGATGCAAACCGCTACCTAGTCCTCGAACGCGATAGCAACTCTGGGGAAGAGGCCAAGATCAAGCGGATCTACCTAGCCGATGCGACCGGTGCGAGCGATATCAGCCAAGTCCCGTCGATGCGGCAGGGATTGGATACCCAAACCACACCGATTCGCAAAACCCTGCTGATCGATTTGCTCGACCCTGCCTACGGGTTTTCGGGAGCCAACGCCCCGGAAAAACCCGAAGGGATCGCATGGGGGCCGAACTTGGCCGACGGCAGACGCTTGCTGGTAATCTGTTTCGACAATGACTTCGAACCTGAAATCCCCACCCTTTTTGTTGCCTTTGCCGTGAGAATTTAGCCGTCCGGTGAAAAATGCAAGCGGAACGGCGCAAGCCGTCCGGTAAGTCACGTACGTTCAGGAAAAACCCCGAGCCGCATGCGCCGCTACGCCACAAATTCAATCCTTTTCCAACGGGCTCCGAGGCCCCAGCCAAGTTGTAAATCGTTTCGAGCCCGTTAGAATTCGGCTAAACCTCCAAGGTGTTGTGCAAGCGTTTGCACACCGGAAGTTCTACTCTGGATTTCTCGGATCCCCATGCAAGAGTACCTGCTCGAGTCCCCATGGATCATCGGACTGCTGGGATTCTTCCTCGCGGCCGTCTTGATCTACGCTTGGATGCAATCCGGTAGAGACCTGTTCTGGAAATCGAGCCTTGGAGTCGCACTAGCGACGGTTGCACTGCTGGTGATCAACGTCACCTACAAGACCGATCGCGAGGTCCTAGATGAGTTCATTCATAAAATCGCTGCTGATTTACAAGCCAATCGCTTCCAAGAAGTCGTAAAGTCTGTCCATCCCGATGCGAGCGAGGAACTTCGAACCCTGAAATCCCAACTCGAAGCCGTCGAATTCGAATCGGTCCAAATCAAGAAAATCCATGGGATCGATCTCGGGAAATCCACAAACCCAAAAAACGCATCGATTCGCATGAACGTGTTTGTCCGTGCCTCGCGTGGGCAAAACGCAGGATCCGTTCCGCGTTGGGTTCGAGTCCATCTCGAACAGGAGCGTGGCAAATGGTTCGTCGTCGATTACGAACATCGCGACCCGCATTACGAAATGCTCAACCGCGACGGTCGCGAACGCTTGGATTCCCTCTATCAAAGATAATTTCCGGAATTCTTGGTTGACATTGGCACCAATAGATCGAATCATAGGGTGTCTAAGAATCCTTTACGCCGACGTAGCCCAAAGCGGACATGCCAAAACCCATCCACAAAATTCGCTTTCGATCGATCGCCCTTGGGGTGATGGTCCTTGCGTTTTTTCTTGGGTGGGTCTCCGAGGCGTCTGCCCGATGTGGAGCTTCTCCCAGGCAAATGCTTTGGCGAAACGCGATCAATGCGGAATTGATCCGCATGGATCCATCCGAACTTATGGCAACGGCGAGTCCCAAGATTCCAGCGATTCTTGAGCAGGATCTCGCGATGGTCCATGCCGATGGCGATCGGCCGTGCTCTTCCTGCCGTTGCAAGAACCAGAAAGAGCCTGGAATTCCCCTCGAAACAGCCCATAGCGATTCGTCCCCTTTGCCGATTTGCCGGTTCCCAGGAAGTCCGATCTCGTCGCGTACCCCCTTCCTCGGAGTGACGATTTCCTCGGTTTGCGATACCTTTCTGTGCCCTTCTCTCGGGCTTTTGGATAGACCCCCTCGGGTTCTGTGCGCTTAACTAGCTCTTCGATTTGCGAGACGGAAAACTTTTGCAAGCGACCGCTTACAAAAGCCTCTAGCACAATCGATACCCTAGCGATGCGGTTGCTTTCATCCAACCTGCATTCTCAGCCACCCCCCATCTGCTTCGGTCCCGTCCCTATTCTTTTATCCAAGAAATGTCATCGCTATCATGCTTAAAATTTCCAACCGCACAGAACGTAGGCACGCCCCGAAGGGCTTTACCCTTGTCGAATTGCTCGTGGTCATAGCAATCATTGGAATCTTGGTCGGATTGCTCCTGCCTGCCGTCCAAGCCGCCCGAGAGGCCGCTCGACGTATGCAGTGCAGCAACAACATGCGACAGATCTCCCTTGCGGCCATGAACTACGAATCGGCCTACAAAAGGCTCCCCGCATCGCGGATCTCGCAGACTGCAGACCGCTTGGGTCCTGCAAGCGGCATCTCGGTCCATGCTCGATTGCTCCCATTCATGGAAGCCAGCCAAATCTACTCGCTGGTGAACTTCGGTGCCGAATGGAATGATCCTCGCAACGATGCTGCAAGGCTCACCAGCGTCCCTACCTTCCGCTGCCCATCGGATCCAGCTTCGACGATCCCAGGCACAGCCGGCGGCGTAAACAACTACTATGTCAATTCCGGAACCGTTCCGCTTTGGAACCGAACCATCGCCAGCCCGCTTCCTCAAGTCCCCGATTGCAACGGCGTGTTCTTCCGAGACTCGTTTCTCAAACTCGCTTCGATCACCGATGGATTGAGCAATACGGCCGCGGTTTGCGAACGGCTTACCGGCGATTTTTCAAACACCCGATCAACCCCCAAAACCGACACCTTCAACCCTGGAACCAATATCCTCACGGCCGACGAAGCCCTCCGCGATTGCAACGCGGTAAATGTCGAGGACCTGAGCCGACAAGGTTTCTCCGATATCGGAGCTCCTTGGATCCGTGGGTACCACTCCACGACCGAGTACTACCACATCAACACACCCCATGGCCGCTCGTGCATGTTTCCCCCAGGCCGCATCATGACGACGGCAAACTCCCAACACGCCAATTTGGTCAACATGGCCCTGGTCGATGGCTCGACCCAAAGCCTATCGGCCAACATCGACTTGGTCATCTACCGAGCCCTGGGAACCCGAAACGGTGGCGAAATCGTAAACCTCTCAGAAATCGCTCCGTAGCCTAGAAGAGAATCTCACAGGACTCACCATGATGAAAAACAACTGGATTGCTTCGCTGGTCCTTCTAGCCATCGCCTCCGGATCGACGCTTGCCCAGGAAGCAACCTTGGCGAAAGCCAAAACGATCCCGACGACCCGCTCGGAACTCAAGGAAGTCCTAGGGCAACTCAAAGATCGAGTCCCTAGACTGCCTGTTCCAGAGACGGTCCCCGGAGCTACCAATCCTGCCAGCTCGAATGTCATCAATGGTCGAGCCCGACGATTCTACCTACCGGAGTCCTGGCTCCAGGCTGAGCGTTGGGGGAATGAGGCCGAATCCAAGGTGTCCTATGAGCTCAAGACGCAGTGCTTTTGGGTCGTCTCTCGGGGCAACAACTGCCACTATTGCTTAGGGCATCAGGAGCACAAGCTCAAACTGGCCGGCCTGAGCGACGATCAGATCGGCGCATTGGACCGCGACTGGGATTGCTTGGACCCTCGCACTCGAAAGGGTGTTGAACTGGCTCGGAAAATGACGGTCCTTCCGTTTGCTTTGAGCGATCGGGACGTGGCTTCATTGAAGTCGGAATACTCCGATGCGGAGATTGTCGAGTTGGTCTACAGCATCGCGAGATTCAATGCCATGAACCGCTGGACCGATTCGATGGGCTTGCCCCAAGACCCCCAAATGCGAGGAGAGAGTGTCGAGTTCGACACCCCGACGTCCGCTCGATGGAATCAAGGGGAATCGTTGGTCGTGGCTGGATCCGACATCGTTCGCCCCATGGCTTGGACGTGGCAGGAATGCCAAGAGCAATTGCAGACTTCCGCGACACGAGGAGCTCGAGTCCAGTTGGTATCCCAAGAGTCTGCGGCGGAAACGCTCCAGATTCCAGTCGATGAAGTCCATGATTGGCACCGTGCCATAGCCACCCTACCGGCTGCAGGTCCCGAAATGGTTCGAGCTTGGACGGCTATGTTGAGCGATCCGGAATTAGCACCCGAGATCAAAGCCGCGATATGTTGGACCACAGCACGACACAATCGAGCCTCGAGTTCTCTGGCGATGGCCAAAGCGTTCGCCGATCAACTCAAACTCACCGAGCAACAGATCCAAGCATGGGACAAAAACCAGGCGGAGAACTCAACGCCTGGAATGGTCCGAGCCATCGAGTTTGCCAAAAAGCTAACCTGTGATCCGACCAAGATCACCGATGCGGATATCGCTCGTTTGCGCGAAGTCTTCAGCGATCGACAAACGGCCCATGCCATCTATACCGCTGCGACAGCCAACGCCCTGGACCGCTTCACCGAAACCCTCGGACTTGCGATTCGTCCATAAAAAATCTACACGCAAACGCGAACGCAAAGGCTCAAAGGGAGGATTGGAAGACCAGAAGAAGGAAACGCAAAGACGCAAAGGCGCAAAGACGCAAAGGAAAACCAAAACCAAAACCAAAACCAAAACAGAAAACAGAAAACAAAATAAAAAACGAACCAAAACAAAGCAACACAAAACAAAATGCCTTAGTATTGATTTTCCCTTCCAACCCTTTCCCTTTTCTCTAACCCCTTTCCTTTTTTCTAACCCCTTTTCCCTTTTTTTATTTCTTCTCTTCCCTTTGCGTCTTTGCGTCTTTGCGTCTTTGCGTTCCCTTCTTCCTGCGTTCCCGTTTTTCATTTAGTTAAAACATCGATAGCGATAAGGAGATTGCGATGGGGGAAAACGAAACGAGTAGGTCGATAGTCAGCGCGGCGATTGAGGTGCATCGGACGTTGGGTGGTCCGTGTTTGCTTGAATCGGTATACGAGGAGGCATTGGTATGGGAGTTAAGGCAAGTTGGTTGTCGGGTCGAGC
The DNA here is from genome assembly GCA_003671195.1 of Planctomycetota bacterium. Taxonomy (GTDB): domain Bacteria; phylum Planctomycetota; class Planctomycetia; order Pirellulales; family Pirellulaceae; genus JBKCUI01. The sequence continues at coordinate 432 of QWPJ01000160.1, read as the reverse complement.
GTCAGGTTCAAACGCCGATCCTGTATAAATCGGTGATGTTATCGACGCCGCTTCGAATCGATTTGTTGGTCAACTCCTTGGTCATCGTCGAGTGCAAAGCGGTTTCGATTTATCTTGAGTTATTTGAGATCCAGACCCTGACCTACCTTCGTCTACGGAACTTGCGACTCGGGTTGGTGATCAATTTTGGGGATAGGCTCGTCAAGAACGGGATTCACCGCGTGGTCAATGGTCTGTAGAACGCGGATCGGAATGAAACGCAAAGGCGCAAAGACGCAAAGGCGCAAAGGAAAAACCAAAACACATCCCCTTCCTCCTCCATCCCCTTCCTCCTCCATCCCCTTCCTCCTCCATCCCCTTCCTTTCTCCATACCCTTCCTTTCTCCATACCCTTCCTTTTTTCTTTTCTTCTCTTTGCGCCTTTGCGTCTTT
>QWPJ01000252.1 GCA_003671195.1 Planctomycetota bacterium | reverse complement strand
TTGGGAAACAACCCCTTGTCGATTCCCGACCGACTGCAATTGGTCATGGCCCAAGCTCGATCTGGGGATTACCAACAGGCTTCGGTGACTTTGCAAGCGGGCTTGGAGCTCGATCCTAAAAGCGACGAATTGCTTGCCGCTAAGTTGCAGTTGGAGAATATCGCCCTCGAGCAGTCGCTTCAAAAAGCCCCAAGCGTTCCAGAAAAACTATCCTTCCTAAAAGAGATCGTTGCTAAATCCCAAGACCGCACGGTGGTCTACCAGGGGGCCATCGATCTTTACCGCATCGCAGCCAACGAGCAACAAAAAGGGTCGATCCTTGAGATGCTCGACGAGAGCTTAAGGCGCTACGGACCTAGTCCTTCGCTCTTGTTTGCACAAAGCATGATTCTTATCGACCAGGGGAAAAACTCCGAGGCCAGGGAGAAACTCCAGGAGGCTGTCGATGCTTTCCCAGACCATGGTCTGTCGCTAAACAACCTAGCTTGGTTGCTCGGCAACTACGAGCCTCGTGATCTAGAGAAAGCCAAAGAGCTGGCGATGCGGGCCGTAGAAAGCGACCCCCGAGTCGGTACATTTCACGATACCCTAGGGACGATCCATATGGAGCTCAAGGATTGGCAGTCTGCGATCCAGGAACTTGAGTTGGCCTTGGCGCAAACCCCAATCGAGGCCAGATCCAAGATCCACGCCAAGTTGGCCATCGGCTACGAGGCCGTCGGCCAAGCATCGCTTGCTGCGATGCACAAGGACCGAAGCGGCTCGAAGTGATTGAACCGATAGGTTTTCCGTCGCGATTCTTCAGTCAGGATTTCAGAATCGCAACGAGCTAGAGTTTGCCTTCGATCGCCAATTGGTGGAAGAAGTGCTTGACGTCCGCTTGGTTCTTCAAAAGCCAATCGATCGATGGCTCGCAGTTCATCGCTTTGGCGATCGCCTTGGTGGTCGCTTCTCGGTTGGTTTGGAAGAGCACCTCAGGATCGTATTTGGCCGTGACGATCGACGGATCGAGCCAGACCGACACGATGATCCCGAGGTCATTGGCTTTGGCTTTGGGGATGTGACCTTGGCGAACTGCATCGAGCACGCCGTTGGCGATGGCGGCTTGAACGGTTCCCATGAGGATATTGGTGTACTTTTCGTTGTTGACAGTGACTTTGCTGACCATCACCGTTACGGGTCGAACCTGCACATCGCAATTGAGGATCGCGTAGATTTTTGAATGGCCTTTGGTCTGGTTGCCGATCATATTGGCGATCGAATAACCGACGGGGCCATCGAGTTCACCGATGACCACTTCGGGTTCCGCAGCCGACCAAGCTTCGGTCGATTCGACGAGGGCTTCACCGGTCCTCATGACGATTCGTCCTTTGTTGGAGACGACGGTTTTTTTGGTCGCTGATTTCTTCTTCTTTGCCATGTTGTGTGCCTTTGGATGATTATATGTCGAGGATTATCTGTGGAGGATTAAACGTGTCTTATTGAAGTCGTATCGAATCGCGTCAGTGGGAATGCTCGAGATCTTCGTGGTGCATTGGCTCGACAGGGCGCAGTCCGATGTGATCCATAAGGATATGACATCGGTTGGCGATCCATTGGGGGGCGTAGGAGCCGAAGATCATCCCGAGGATGGCGAAACTCAGCGCTACCAATTGGGGCGGATAGGTTTCGTGCAGACCGGCGAAGCCAGGGATCGGTATGCTGTCTGAAAACGTCACCAACGCCCAAGTGCTCACCCCGGCAAAGATCGAAAAAACTGCTCCTTGGGTCGTTGCACGTTTCCAATAAAGGCCTGCGGCCAGCGGAACAAAGGCGCCCGCAAGGGTGATTTGATAAGCGTTTGAGACCAGATCATAGATTGGGGTGCCCAGGGTAAAGATCGCATAGGTCAGCACCATGCAGGTGAAGATCAGGATCGTGATTCGCATGGCAAGCAACAGTTCCTTGTCACGCATGTTCGGTTTGATGTGCCTGAGGATGTTTTCGACGAAACTCGTCGAAGGGGCCAACAGGGTGGCAGAGGAACAGGACTTGATCGCCGAAACCAAGGCTCCGAAGAAGAGGATTTGAGCGAAGAATGGCATGTGATCGAGGATCATCGTCGGCAGGACTTTTTGCGGATCGTTTTCGAGGAGCTCCTTGGAATGCTCGGGCATTTTGATCAGTGCCGCGACGACAATGAACATCGGAACAAACGCAAAAACCAGGTAGCACAGCCCTCCGATGACCGCCCCGTATTTTGCCGACCGCTCATCCTTGGCCGACATGACCCGTTGGAAGACATCTTGCTGGGGGATCGAGCCTAGCATCATGGTGATGGCAGCGGCGAGGAAAAAAGCCCAGTCTTTAACCGTCGGTGGGGGCAGGATTTTGAACCAGTCGCGTTTGCCCGCATAATCGAAAACCGTCGAAGCCCCACCGACCAACTCGGCCGAGTACCAAGCGATGTAGGATAGCCCCAAGACCAAAACGATCATTTGGATAAAGTCGGTCCAAGCCACTGCGAGCATCCCACCCATCATGACGTAGATCAGAACCAGAACCGTGCCGATGATCATCCCTGTCGAATGGGCGATCGCACCCCCTGAGAGGATGGTAAACACGAGCCCTAACGCGGTGACTTGGGCGGCCACCCAACCGAGATAGCTCAGGATGATCATCACCGAACAGAGAATTTCGACCGGTACACCGTAGCGTTTCCTAAAAAAATCGCCGATCGTCAGAAGTTTCATTCGATACAAACGTATCGCGAAAAACAGCCCGACGAGCACCAGACACATCGAGGCCCCAAAGGGGTCCTCGACGACCGATTGGAGTCCCCCTTCGACAAACTTCGCAGGGATACCCATGACCGTCTCGGCACCGAACCAAGTGGCGAAGCTGGTCGTGATGACCATGTACAGAGGTAGGCTATGGCCGGCGACGGCAAAGTCGGCGGTGTTCTTGACTTTGGTGCCGGCCCAAGCACCGATGGCCAGTGTGCCCAGTAGGTAGATGAATACGAAGATCAATAGTTCGATGTTCACGGCGCATCTCCCTTGGGTATTGAACTAACGGATAGTACTTGGGCAACGATGGATCGGTGGACTTAGATAGATCGGTGGGCTAATCGGGCGAATCACTGCGAGAGGACGAACGGGACGGTGACGATTCCATTGTCTTTATCTCGGCAGTCGATTTCCAAAAATTCCGGAAACTGAGAATCGCTTCCCAGGATCAAGATAGCCACGCCGGAGGATTCCTCGAGTTGGATCAGTTCGCGACGCTTGCGGTTGTTCAGGTACGCAGCGACGTTCTCATTGACTCGGACATTGATGCGTGCGACCCCTTGATGTTGGCTTGCCAACATCAAGATCCGGGTGACTTCGATGGCCATGCTTTCGGCGGTTTTGACCAATGCTCGTCCTCGGCAGCAAGGGCAATCCTCGTAGACGCTCCGTTTGAAGCTTGGTCGGATCCGTTGTCGCGTCATTTCGATCAAACCGAAAGGACTGGTTCGGAGGATTTTGGTTCGGGCCCGATCGCGTTTCATCGCATCGCTTAAGGATTTTTCGACTTTGCGACGATGCGATTCTTTTCGCATATCGATAAAATCGTTGACGATCACGCCACCCAAATCGCGCAATCGGAGTTGCCTTGCGATCTCCTTGCTCGCTGCTAAGTTCAAGTGAAACGCGTTTTCTTCAGCGTTTTCATCACCTCCACGGAAGTTGCCGCTGTTGACGTCGATCGCAACGAGGGCTTCGGTCGGGTCGATGACAATCGAACCGCCCCCCTTGAGCGGAACGACGCGTTGGTGGATCCGCGCGATCTCTTGCTCGAGTTTGAAGCGGTGGAAGAGGGGTTCTCGGCTATCGTACAACTCGATTCGGTCGGCGTACTTGGGCATGACCAATTCCATGAACTCTTTGGCTCTTTGGAAGGCATCTGGAGAGTCGATCAGGATCGAATCGATATCTTCGGTAAACGTATCACGAATGGTCCGGATCATGATATCGGACTCTTCGTAGACATCGCAGGGTCCCGGTTGATTCTTGATCCGTTTGGCGAGCACTTTCCAGAGCCGCAGCAGATAAGCCACATCGCGATAGAGTTCTTTGCGGTTGCGTTCTTGTGCGGCGGTCCTGACGATGAACCCAACCCCTTTGGGGATGTTGATTTCATGCATGGTGGACTTGAGTTTTTTTCGCTCGACTTCGTCTTCGATCTTGCGGCTGATTCCGACTCGTCCGAGCGAGGGCATGAGGACAAGGTAGCGACCGGGGATACTGACATAGGTCGAGAGGGTTGGACCTTTGGTGCCGATTCCCTCTTTGATGACCTGGACGACGACTTCGTCGCCGCGTTTGAAGATCTCTTGGATGGGTGGTTTGAACCGAGGTCTGCCGCTTCGAAGTTTCCCACCGCGTGGATTGGGCCCCCGGGAGCGTTGGGGTGGGTCTTGGTCCCCACCTCCTTCTTCGTCATCGATCCCGAAATTCTTGCCGCTTAAAATATCCGCAGGATCGTAACCGGCTTGTCGAAAGTATTCCGGTTCGATGTCGCTTATGTGGAGGAATCCGTTGCGTCCGACTCCGAAATCGACGAAGGCGGCCTGGATACTCGGTTCGATATTGACAATTTTGCCTTTATAGATGTTCCCAACCCAGTTGTTCTGGCTGGTTCGTTCGGTGTAGAGTTCTTCAAGTATCCCGTCTTCCAAAAGCGCGATTCGGCACTCCTCGGCTTGCGAGACATTGATTAGCATTTCCTTCTTCATCGAGAATCATTTCCTTGTAGCATTTAAGTTGTTTCCTTGGGATTGTTCATGCTTGGAGCACGATTTCGGGCACGAGCCCTGCGAGTTGGTTCATCAAGAAGGCTTCGACCTCGCGTGCAGTACCGAGTCTTAGAGCACGCCAAGCCATGGCTTCACATTGCCCGAGCGTCACGGATCGAATGGCCTTTTTGATCACCGGGATCGTCGACGGAGCCAAGCTCAGAGAACGGATTCCCATACCAACTAAAAGTAGTGCGTGCGCGGGATTGTTACTCATTTCCCCGCAAACGCTCGTCGATTTGCCATGCTCCGATGTGATCTCTTGAGTTCGTTTGATCAATCGTAGCACGGCCGGATCGCACGCTTGGTAAAGGTCGGCGACCGAGTCATTGCTTCGGTCGACGGCAAGCGTGTATTGCGTCAAGTCGTTGGTGCCGATACTTACGAAGTCGATTTCTTCGATAAATCGGTCCAACATCAAAACAGCGGCTGGCACCTCGACCATCATGCCAACTCGGAGTGTCGAAGGGATTCGTATTCCTTCGCAAGTCAAATCATCTGCGACGCTGCGCAAAAGGAACTTCGCGCTGCGGAATTCATCCAACGTGGTGACCATCGGAAACATGATCCGACAATTCCCTGCACTTGCCGCTCTGAGGATGGCTCGCACCTGAACTCGAAACAGCGCTGGATTTCGCAAACTCAATCGGATGGACCTGAGTCCCAAAAACGGATTGTTCTCGGGTTCCACCGGCCGTGTCATCCCCATCTTATCGGCACCTAGGTCCAGGGTGCGGATGACGACCGGGCGGCCCTGCATATCCCGCAAAACTTGCTGATACGCCAAAAAATGATCCTCCTCCGTGGGCTCCTTGTCATGCCCAAGGTAGAGAAATTCGGTGCGATATAAACCAACCCCATCGGCTCCGCGAGCCAAACACGCTTGGGTTTCGTTTGGAAATTCAACATTGGCCATCAACTCAACATGAACCCCGTCGGTAGTCACCGCGGGCAGGTCTTTGAGTTCCGAAAGTTCCGAGACGATCGATTCGCGCGCGATCCGACGCTTGAGGTATCTTTCGCGGGTCGGAGCGTCCGGAGACACGAAGATTCGGCCTAGATGCCCATCGATGATCAATTCGTCGCCGGATCGAATGTTATGTAGAAAATTCCCGACCCCGACGACCGCCGGAATCTCCATCCCACGCGCGACGATCGCCGTGTGACCACCGGGCCCCCCGGCCTCGGTGCATAGGGCCAATACCTTTTCGGTGTCGAACGAAGCAGTCTCGCCAGGAGTTAGGTCATGGCTCACGACGATCGACCCCGGAGGGATTTCGGCAAAGGTCTGCGTGGGTTTGCCCGTCAGGGCCTCGAGCAACGTGCGTTCGACATCTCGAACATCAGCAGCTCTTTCTGCCAAAAACGAAGAACTCGCTTTGCGAAACGCAGCGGCATATTTCGCAAAAACTTCGCTCACGGCATACTCGGCCGCGTAGAGATTGTCCCGTATCAAATGCTCCATTTCGGAGCGAACGTGAGGGTCAAGCAGAAGCTGCTGCTGGGCCGAGAAGATCCCGCCGAGATTGGCCCCCCAGCTATCGGTCGTCTCCTTGCCACGTGTGCCCAGGACCTGATGCGCCTTGGAAACCGCCTCTACAAGCCGCTGCCATTCCCGCTGCGCCTCGGGCCTGGAAACCAAACATCGGGCGATGCTGTAACCCTCTCGGTCGAAAACAATCGCTTTGCCGATGGCTACGCCAGGGGATACTGCAATGCCTTGTAATTCCAGCATGCGCGCTTTACGGGTCGTCAAATTGTGAATCAAACAAACGCGAAATGGCCTCGATGGCCATCGGTGCGTCGGGGCCTTGGGCTCGCAAGGTCAACTCGGTACCCTGCGGTGCTCCTAATGTCAACAAGCCGATCATCGAGCGACAGTCAGCAACCTGGCCTGCTCGCTCGAGTTCGATCTGGCACTGAAAATTTGTCGCCGCGCGAACCAATTTGTCCGCCGGACGCATATGCAGACCTTCTGGATTTTGGACCGTAACGACTCGGGTGATCATCAAATTTACCTGGGAAATCCCTAGTTGCTAGCTTGGCTGCTGTCGGCTTCTTCGAGCAACTCCAAGATCCCCTCGACGGTTGTCGACTGGCTCAAAACGCGGCAAAACTGCTCGTCCCGAAGCTGTCTCGAAATGTTCTCTAATGCCCTGAGGTGATCTCCAGGTCGATCCGGAGGAGAGACCAACAGAAAAAACAAACTGGCTTTTTGTCCGTCGAGCGACTCGAAATCCAGCCCCTGGGAGCTGACACCTACGGTCCCGACGAGCTTCTTGACACTCGGATGCTTCGTGTGCGGTACGGCCACTCCTCGACCGATTCCTGTGCTCCCGAGTTCCTCGCGACGCATGATCGCTTTGATGATGTCGTCTTTATCCTTAGCCAGAATCTCCTGTGCCTCGACCAACGATTGCACTAGCTCTGCAATCACCTCTTCCTTGGTCGTCGCAGCAAGGTCCGACTTGACCGCTTTCGGAGCTACAAATACAGAAAACTTCATAGATTGCTGATGCCTTTGTCGAAAATTTTCCTCAGCCCATTGACTTCGTGCTTGGATCTTCAATCCGCTGGACCATCACTAGACCGGCATTGAAGAGGGTTGCCGGACGAAAACTAAGAATTCAAAGCAAGCAGGGCTCTTAGGTGTGATGCGCGTTGGGACCACCCTTGTGGTCCGTCACACGCTCCTTGTGCTTGCGAATTTGCTGCTCAACCTTGTCCAGAGTCAAATCCAAAGCCGCAACGACCGAGGAGGACTCCGTGGTGGCTACAAAATCTGGAGCATGCTCCGCCGAAACGTTGATTTCGACACTCGGCCGGTCGAGCTTCTCCAAATCGACCGTCACCTCAATGGCATTGATGCGATCGAAAAAACGCCTGAGCTTCTCAACCTTCGCAGCGATGATCTGCTGGTCTTCGCCCTGAAGATGGCCATGACGGGTGGATATGTTGACTTGCACTGCTGTACTCCTAGAACAAAGTTCCCCAGAGTGAATTTCCCTAGAGGAGAGGCTCTGATGCGGAATCCACCCTTCGGTGAATTTCGAACAGGCCCTTGGAACTAACGCTCCAATTGTAACCCGAAGCCCACGGCTCAGAAATCCCAATCCGGCCCAGAGGGCAGAGATTCACCGATTCGACTCCGACGCTTCGACTCCGGCGCTTCGTTCAGTGGCAACCGACCCTGAAAACCAATAAAGTATCCCCTCTTAACGAATTAATCCGGGAAAATCGAATTTCCGTAGCAAACATGAAAAACCTTAAAGACAATTCTGGGTTTGCGGTATTCCAGTTCCTTCTGGTCTATACTTTCAGACCACCCGGCCGATCTGTCCAAATAACCAACCCCACAACTATCCGCGTCCCTTTCGTTTCTCTTAGCAAGTTTCCCTTAGGACCCGAGCAATGAGCTTTGCTTATAAATCCCTTGTCGCTCCTGTGGCGATCGCCCTTTTGGGAAGCGTATCGCTGGATCGGATGGCCCTGGCCCAACCCCCAGGAATGTCCTTCGGTGGCGGCGGGCCGCCGATGATGGTCATGGGTGGAGGATCCGATCGCGGCGGAGATCGCGGCCGTGGAGGGTTCAGCAGTGGTGGATTCGGTGGCGGGGGATTCGACCCATCCAGCTTTATCTCCCGCATGGACACCAATGGAAATGGCTCGATCGATCCCGAGGAGGCCCAAGGCCCAGCGAGGTTCATGCTCGATCGGATGGCTAGAAACAACCCAAAAATCGACCTTACCAAACCTATCCCAATTTCAGTCATCACCGAGTCGTTCCAACAGATGCGAAGCGGTGGATCCTTTGGCGGGGGATCTTGGGGGGGCAGTCCTTGGGGTGGTGAAACCTCCGAGGAAAGCGTCGCGGGTGCCCCGAGCGGCTCACTGGTCCCAGGCTTTGGCGTGAAAATCGATCGCGTCCCGGTCCCAGGCTTCGGCGCATCGGGCAAAACCCCACCGACGAAAGTCGAAGACCAAGACCTTCGCGACGCCGACGAACGCATGCGTCGCTACGACCGAAACAACGACGGGGGGATCGACGATTCCGAATACCGCGATACCCGATGGAACGAACAGATGTCCCAATGGGATTCGAACAAGGACGGGAAACTCACCCGAGAAGAAGTCGCCGTGCGTTACGCTCGACGACGACTCCTGAATGCCAACCAAGCCGCACCGGAACAGTCTCGCAACGGCTGGGAGGCTCGCAGCCGCGGTGATGGACGAGGCGACCCCCAAGCCGCTACCGCCCAAGCCGGACGTACTGAAGGGGACCAAAAAGTTGCCCACCCCTTCGAAAAACGAGCTAGCTTCCGAACCTCCGATAGCTCCGGAAATGCCCCCCGACCCTCCGGTATGCCCGAATGGTTCGTCCGCGACGACACCACCCAGGACAACCAAGTCTCCATGGGCGAGTTCGCTCGCAAATGGGACGCATCGACCCTCGAAGACTTCTACAAGTTCGATGCCAATCAGGACGGATTTATCACCGTCCAGGAATGCTTGGCCGCCGTCAAAAAAGGTTACCTCAAAGGCTCCGGAGGCTCCAGCAGCATCGCAAGCTCCGAAGGATCCGCGAGCCCAGGTGCCCCTGCCTCTGGTGCTGCCCCTGGTGCTGGTGCTGGTGCTTCCGGTACACCGAACTCCAACTCTGCGGTACCGATGAGCGCCCCGATCGACGACCGCATGAGAGTCTTCGCGAAACGAAGTATCGATCGGGCCGACAAAGATAAAAACGGATTTCTGACTCCCGACGAGTTCAAATCGACCCGAAGCTCATTCGGCGATGTCGACAAGGATAAGAACGGCAAAATCGATCTGGACGAATATGTCCAGTTCAGCAACTCGCGCTAAACCAACCATCGCCCAATCCCAATCCAACTCGATCGTCTGTGCCGTCTATGATCCAGCCTTTGATTCAGCTCTCCTTTGCTCGCTTCACGCGTGTTGCTCGCTTCAAGTTTTCCAACAAATCACTGGCCCTGGGAGCTTGGGTGATAGGCTCGCTCCTAGGGTTCCTCTCCAACGAGGCACTTGCTCAAAGTGGACTCGATTCGGCCCTGCAAACGACCGCTTCGGAACGATGGGTCGGTTGGCTCGAAACGAAATCCCAAAACCTCCGATTGATCCTATCGCTCTCCTCGAGCGCCACGGGCGCCCCGACCGGATCGGTCACCAGTCCAGATCAATCCGAAACCTCTGTCCCGATCTCCAACGCTTCGATCGATAACCAACGAAAACTGAGCTTTCAAGTCGCTCCAGAAGGGATCGGCTCGGCAGCCTATGCCTTCGAAGGCTCGTTCCAAGGGGATGGGCTCTTGGGCATCCTCGAGCAATCCGGCTCCAAGCTTCCTATTCAATTCGTAAAAGCATCTTCGCTCCAAGCCGAAGACAGCCAGAGACTCGGAGCCGACTCGGTTTGGTCAGGTTCCCTCGAGGCCGGGTCCAGAAAAGTACCCCTTCGATTCCGCTTCTATGACTCGGCTCCTTTTGCATCCCAAGACAAACCTCGGTTGCTCTTTGACTCCCTCCTCGAGAAAGCCAATGGCTTTCCCATGAGCGTCTCGATCAACGAAAAAGGACTCTACGAATTCTCGATCCCTGCGATTCCAGGCAATGCGAAGTACATCGCTGAACTCTCGGACGACGGGAAGATGCTCACGGGCAAGTTCCAGCAGGGATTCCTCCCAATCCAACTCGTCATGCAGCCGATCGGCGATGTGCCAGCATCCGAACAAGCAATCCCAAACGTCCCTAGCCAAGACCATCTGACAACGTTCCTGCTGGCCCTTGAAAACAACAACCTCCGTGAGACTCCAGAGTCCAAGCCATCTTTGGACGAAACAGAAATTGCCAAAGCTCCTTTGACGATGGAGAAGAAACCTTTGGCACAGCGAACCGCTTCGCCCGAGGGCCTTCAGGAAGAGCCCTTCGTTGTCGAACGGTTCGATAGCCGCAAACCACTCCTGAACGAGCTCGGTAAACGGGCCGACAACCGGTTCGAACTCGCAGGGACCATCACCTTCCCCAAAGGCTTCGACCCCAACGCGCAATACCCGGCCGTCGTCCTGATCACCGGAAGTGGGCAGCAAGATCGCGATGAAACCATCGGTAGACACAAACCCTTCAAAGAGATCGCAAACCACCTAGCCTCCGAGGGCATGGTGGTCCTCCGCTATGACGACCGTGGTGCTGCGGAGAGCACCGGAGACTTTACCCAAGCGACCAGCTTGGACTTTGCCGAAGATGCTCTAGCCGTCTGGCAATTCGCAAGGAAGCTCCAAGGCGTCGACCGCACCCGCGTCGGACTTCTCGGACACAGCGAAGGTGGAATCATCGGTCCGACCATCGCCGCATGGCAACGCGAAGTCGCCTTCTTGATCCTCATCGCTCCGCCGATCCTTCCAGGCTCCGAAATCCTAAGCAGTCAAATCGATCGAATCGCCGAACTCCAAGGCGTAGGCCCAGAGGATCGCGCCGCTGCGAACTCGCTACAACGAGATCTTCAACAGATCGCTTTGAAGTACCCAGCCAATGACGAAGCTGCCTTGAGCGACGTACGCATGGCCATCGTCGAGCGATGGGAATCGCTGGGACAACTTTCGCAGGCTGTCTCGGGGACCGACGAGACGACTCGCAAAAAACAGCTCATCGAAGCGATCTCTACCCAGTTCAAAGGTCTGCAATCCCCTTGGATGCGTCACTTCCTGGCCTACGACCCTGCCGCAAACTGGGTCCTTTTTGATTGCCCCGTCTTGGCCATCTGGGGCGAGAAAGACACCCAAGTCCTTTTCGAAGCCAATCGGACCAAACTCCAAGACATCATCACCCACAACTTGAACCTACAAGCTGATTTGGTCGTCCTACCAGGGCTGAACCATCTGCTGCAAAAAGCAGATAGCGGGCTGCCTGAGGAGTACGACCGAATCGATCAGGCCATCGAACCGCTTGCTTTGGAACTCTTCAGCAACTGGCTCAAGCTGAGCGAAATTCTTCCCTAGAGTCCGCAAGCCTTTGAGTCCAAGGACAACCCCAGGCAACGTGCACGATGAAAACAAGATGGATGGAACACGAGTCGGCCAGCAACAACGACATTCGTGATGAGATCTTCCGGCTCTTGATGGGCATGAAACCCGGCGAGAGCATTTGCCCGTCGGATGCAGCAAGAGGATTCGGTTCCAAGTGGCGTCAACTCATGACCCACGTTCGCGAAGTGGTGACCGATATGGCTCGCGACGGTGCGATCGAAGTCACTCTCCGTGGTGAACTCATCGACGTCGAAGAGGTGGACCTCGAATCGATCCGAGGTCCACTGAGAATAAGGCTCGCACCGAAACCCAGCGACTCGCATTGACCGAGTGCGAGGATTCGTGCTTCTTCTCGTACTCAGTCCGCCGCGGCGGACGGTACTCGTACTCGTACTCGTACTCGAAGCGATCCAGAATAGCAATCCGGCCTCTTGGCCCGCAAGTTACCGCGAACTGCCTCGATCAACGAGCGGTATCGCCTATTCGACGACCTTCGCATCGATCCACTTCATGAGCCCGCGAAGACGCTGGCCGACTTGCTCGATCTGATGCTTGCGCTCCAAACGACGCGAGGCCTTGAAGGCCGGCGCACCAGCCTTGTTTTCCAAAATCCATTCTTTGGCAAATTGGCCTGTTTGGATTTCGCGAAGGATCTTTTTCATCTCCTTCTTCGTCTCGGGAGTGATGATCCGAGGTCCGCGGGTGTAGTCACCGAACTCGGCGGTATTGGAGATGCTATAGCGCATGTAGTTCAGACCTCCCTGATAGAGTAGATCGACGATGAGCTTCAGCTCGTGCATGCATTCGAAATAGGCCATCTCGGGTTGATAACCGGCTTCGACCAACGTTTCGAACCCAGCTTTCACCAATTCGCTCACACCGCCGCACAAGACGACTTGTTCGCCAAAAAGATCGGTTTCGGTTTCTTCGGCGATGGTCGTTTCGATCACACCCCCTCGGGTCCCACCGATCCCCTTGGCATAGGCCAAGCCGATTTTTTTGGTCGTTTCACTGGCTCCGGTTCCAAGAGCGATCAAGCAAGGAACTCCTCCACCCTTGGTGTATTCGCTGCGAACCAAGTGGCCGGGGCCTTTGGGTGCCACCAGCAGCGCGTCGACACCCTTGGGGGGATCGATCTGGCCGAAGTGCAAGTTGAAACCGTGGGAGCACATGAGCACATTGCCCGGAGTAAGATTCGGCTTGATGTGCGTTCGATACAAATCGCCTTGGACTTCGTCGGGGAGCAAAACGTTGATGATGTCGGCCTTGCGACTCGCTTCGTCGATCTCAAGAGGTTGGAAGCCGTGGCTGACGGCCAAATCGTAGTTCTTGCTCCCGGGGCGTTGGCCGATGATGACCTTGCAACCGCTGTCACGCAGGTTTTGGGCTTGCGCATGGCCTTGGGATCCATAGCCCAAAATCGCAATGGTTTTGTCTTTGAGAACCGATAAATCCGCGTCTTGTTCGTAGTAAATTTTTGCAGTCATGCTTGGTCAACCAGGGAAGGAATGGAGAGTTAGGAGTGAGAGGATGGGTTGTCAAAATCAGCGGTTGGTCCGTCGATGCAAACATTGGGATTGCTGCCACGGACCATTGCAATTCGCCCCGTGCGCACCAATTCGTTGATGCCGTAGGGCCTCATGCGTTCGATGAAGGCTTGGACTTTGTTCTCCCGGCCGGAGATTTCGATCATGATCTCTTCGGGGCCAACATCGACAATCCTGGCCCGAAAGATTTCTGCAAGCTCTCGAATTTCACTTCGTTTGGCTCCGTCGGGTGCCGAGACCTTGATGAGCATCAAGTCGCGTTCGACGTAGTCGTTCGAACTGATGTCCTGAACCGAAACGACCGTGATGATCTTTTCGAGTTGCTTGCGGACTTGGGCCAAGACCCGATCGTCTCCCCGCACGACGAACGTCATTCGCGAGAGACCTGGAATCTCGGTTTCGCCTACCGCAAGCGAATCAATGTTGTATCCTCTAGAAGCAAGCATTCCGGAAATATGCGCAAGAACCCCTGGCACATTTTGAACGGTAGCCGATAGCACGTGTCGCATCGGACCAAGACTCATCAATTAGGTTATGAAGATTGTCCACCAGGTCGCGGGATAGCCCGCCACTGGACGTTTGCTGGACCGGGAATCATAGGTCCAATCGGATATTTCCTCAAGGGATACCTCAAGGGTTAACGGTAGGCAAACAGATGAACTCTGAGCGACAAGGCTACGAACTGATCGACTTTGGCGATGGCCGCAAGCTCGAAAGATTCGGCTCGATTACCGTAGATCGCCCCGCTAGGGGTGCTTGGACCCCCAAGGCGATTCCCGAAGCGTGGGAATCAGCGGAACTGATTTATCGCGGTGAGCGAATGAACGCTAGCGATGGGAGCTGGCAAGTCGGTTCGGAATCGGAAAGGAATCTTTCCGAGCTGATGGCTGGCTGGGAGTGCAAGGCGCGCGAGCTGACCTTGCAAATTATCCCCCAGAAGACAGGTCAGCTCGGTGTGTTCCCCGAGCATTGGAGCCTTTGGGATTGGTATGCTCGAAGCATTCAGGATGGGATGACTCTCGGGCCGGTTCGCGTCCTGCACCTGTTTGCCTATACCGGCTCGAGCAGTCTGTGGATGGCCTCGCATGGGGCGATGGTCACGCACCTCGATGCGATGAAGCACGCGGTGGACTGGGCAAGGGTCAACGCCAAGCTTTCAGGGCTTGAGGACAAACCGATCCGCTGGATCGTCGAGGATGCCCGCAGGTATGCGGCCCGGGAACTCAAACGCAACAGTCGCTATGAACTCGTCGTACTGGATCCACCAAGCTACGGACACGGACGCAACGGGGAGGCCTGGGAGATCCACCGCGACCTTGTTTCGCTTATGAAGGATTGCTGGCAACTTCTATCTGAGAACGCGATCGGCGTGGTCTTGACGAGCCACAGCCTGAATATCTCGGCCAAGGAACTGAGGATGGAATTGGAGTTGGCTACGGGGAAAACCAATCGGATCCAAACGGTTGTTTTTCCCTCTTTCTTGGAGGATTGCTCCGGCCGCCGGTTAGAATGTGGGGAGGGAATTCGGTTCGAACCGATAGGGGCTATGGACCATTGAGGAGTCGCAATTCGATGGCAACAAACAGCGAACCAAAGGCATCATCCCAAGCCGTAGTTCTCTACGATGGTCAATGCCGCTTTTGCATAGGCCAGATCGCAAACCTACGTCGCTTGGACTTCTTTCATCGTCTTCGATTCGTCTCGTTGCACGAAGCTTCTGTGGCCCTAGAGTACCCCGACTTGAGCCATGAGCAACTCATGGAGCAGATGTGGCTTGTGACCCCTAAGGGGGACCGCTACGCAGGGGCTTATGCCCTGCGGTATCTGACCCGCTTCTTGCCCGCACTCTGGCCACTGGCTCCGGCGATGCACCTACCGGGCCTGATGCCATTCTGGAATTGGATGTATAGGTCGATCGCCCAGCGGCGATACAAGATTGCCGGTCGGGAGTGCCCCGACGGATCCTGTGCTTTGCATGCTCAGACCCCGAAACGCTGAGGTCCATCGGGACCAAGGCGAAAAAGCTAGCATTTTCAATCCGGGGTCCGAATCCGTCTTGGTGCGAGTCGGATGGCTTGCTATGTTACCGGAGCATTTTTGAGAAGGGGATTCGCGAAGGGATACGAAAGGAATCGGATCGATGTCCAAGTCAGCAGATTCAAAGCAATCGGTACATATCAGGTGGTTGATTCGTCGAGATCTCCAAGCAGTGCTCGATATCGAATCGGCAAGCTTCGAATATCCATGGACCGAGGAGGAGTTCATCAACTGCTTGCGACAACGCGACTGCATCGGCATGGTTGCCGAATGCGCCGAGGAGGTCGTAGGGTTCATGGTCTATGAGCTCCAGCCGACGAGCATTCATGTCCTATCGTTCGCAGTGCATCCTGAATTTCGGCGCAAATCGGTCGGAAGCGCCCTGATGGATAAACTGTTTTCAAAGCTGGCCTATCAACGTCGCAGTCGGATCCAGTTGGAAGTGCGCGAGACGAATCTTTCGGCGCAGTTATTCCTCAAGCAATTGGGATTCCGCGCCACGGGCGTCCTGAGGAGCTTCTACGAGGATTCGACCGAAGACGCATTTTTGATGCAGTTCCGCGCTGAGGCATCCCAGAGCGAGCGGATTCCCGCCGAGCAAATCCACCGGGACAAAGCGAGCTGAAATCGAACGGATCATCTACTGGGCCGTTTGCTCACAGGAAACAGAGTGTCTATGGTCCAGCGAAAAGTCGTCTACCGTGCACCTCGGTTCGACGTCGAACAGGTCGTGGAAAAATTGCAAGACGGACGGGAGTTGCCACGGACGATCATCAGGCACCCTGGAGCGGTTGTCATCTTGCCAGTGCTCGACGATGGGCGCGTGTGCATGATCGAAACCTACCGCGTGGCGATCGATCGCTGGCACTTGGAACTCCCGGCCGGTACGATGGACAAAGGGGTCCTGCCGATCGAGTTGGCTGCGATGGAATTGCAGGAGGAAACGGGTTACGTCGCAGACGAACTGGTGTTGCTCCATAGCTTTGCAATGTCGCCAGGCATTTTGGATGAGAAAATGCATTTGTTCTTGGCCCGGGGCTTGAAACCAGGCCCTACGGCCAGAGAGCTAGGCGAGCAAATGCACAACGAACTTTTGACTTGGTCGCAAATCGATGTCATGCTCCGCGACGGCCAAATCGCCGATGCGAAAACACTGGTAGGATTGCTTTGGTATTTAAGGTATCGCCAATATGCGTGAGAAAAATCAATGAGGGAACTGCTCCAATCGAACAAACTCAAGTCCCGCTCAAGGCTCAAAGCAGCCGCTGCCCATGTTGCGATCGAAGCTGCCCATGCCGGCTCGGTCGCTCTGCTTCACCACTTTCGAAAGCCCCTGGAGGTCCATAGCAAGGGGGTGGCAAACTACGTCAGCGAAGCGGATTTGGCCTCCGAGTCGGCCGTCGTCCAGATCATTCAAGATGCGTTTCCAAGCCACGCAATTCTCTCCGAAGAGTCCCATAGCGATCGAGCCGACGCGGACCATTCGTGGATCATCGATCCTCTCGATGGAACGAACAACTACATCCACGGGATGCCCCATTTTGCCGTTTCGATCGGATACTACCAAAAAGGCCAAGGAGTCCTGGGGATCGTGACCTGTCCTGCCACCGGCGATTGGTATGTCGCAGGGCACGGTGAGGGAGCTTGGTTCAACGGCCAACAGATCCGCGTGAGCAAGGCCCAGGGTCTCGAACAAGCGATGATCGCTTGCGGTTTTTACTACGATCGCGATCAGATGATGCAGTCGACCCTCGATACCATCGGAGATCTCTTTCGATGCCAAATCCACGGCATTCGACGATGTGGCGCGGCCGCATTGGATTTAGCCTACGTCGCAGCCGGTTGGTTCGACGCGTTCTTCGAATTCCGACTGAGCCCTTGGGATATCGCCGCCGGTGCGGTGTTGATCCGAGAAGCAGGTGGGGAAATCAGCGATTGCAAAGGTCAACCCGTAGCGCTGAACCAGCCGAGCAGCATTTGTGCATCGAACGGAAAACTCCATCCGGCAATGCTCGATATCGTCTCGGGCAGAATTTCTTAAAAGGGAGATAGAGGGGATTTGAACCCCCGACCTTCGGAGCCACAATCCGACGCTCTAACCAGCTGAGCTACTACCTCCATCGTGGTCTCCCAAGTGTAGTAATCCGTCGTTTTTCAGTCAACGCCCCACTACCGATTGTCGCAACGATTGAAAAAAAAGCCTGCAACGTTAGGATTTATTCTAGGTAGAGTCCCCTTGGACTTCCGAATCGTGGCCCCAGAAGGTCCCATGCCAACCCTAGGCATGGCACCCTCGGTGGGCGGATCGATCTCGGTGGAAATCGTGGGATTCTCAGCAATGAATTTCCAGGTCGAACCTTTTACCCAAAGAAAACCTTAGGTGCACCCTATGAAGTATTCCCTCCCTGTCGCCCTTCTGGCGTGTTTCGCTTCTGCACCTCTTGCAATCGCGCAAGAGTGGGCCGATGTGACGATCAAGTTCGTTCTCGATGGGGCTTCTCCTGCCGGTGCGGCTGTCAATGCCAATGCCGATGCGTTTTGTGCCAAGCAGCAAATCCCATCGGAACGCTTGGTCGTCGACGCCAGCACCAAAGGAATCGCCAACATGGTCTTCATGATCGATGGCAAGCAAACGAAGCTCGCGGGCGATCAAATCCATCCGACGCTCAAGGATGCTCCGAGCACCAAGCCGGTTCTTGATAATGTCAATTGCCGATTCATTCCGCACATCCTGCCTGTCCGCGTCGGGCAGACCATCGAAGTCAAAAACTCCGACTCCACCAGCCACAATGCCAAGTTCGTTTTCTTCAACAACGACGAGTGGAACCAGGTCATCCCCACCGGCGGTAGCAAAACACTTCAAATCAAAAAGGCCGAAAGTGGTCCTTCCAAAGTCGAGTGCAACATCCACCCTTGGATGACCGCTTACCACATCGTGACCGATCACCCTTATGTCGGCATCAGCAATGACAAAGGGGAAATCAAGATCGAGAAACTACCAGCCGGTGTAGAACTGACTTTCAAACTATGGCACGAAGCCCAGAACAAATTTGACGAAGTGGCCGTCAACGGAAAGGCCGATAGCTGGAAAAAGGGGAACGTAAAGTTCACTCTCAAACCAGGTGCCAATGACCTGGGAACCGTCTCGCTCAAGCCCGACAAGTTCAAGCCCTAAGCGACCTAGGATGCATCGCATCCGTTCGCTATTGTCCCTGGCGTGCCAAGAGACTTTTCTTGGCACGCTTTTTTATTGCTCTGCCCGCAGAGTCTAAGCCCGCAGAGTGTAAGCCCGCTTTTTGGCTCAAAGATCAACGAAGGACCAGTCAACTCCATGTCGAGCGAAAAGCCCCAAAGCATCGTGATCATCGGAGGCGTCGCGGCCGGAGCCTCGGCCGCTACCAGAGCCCGAAGAATCGACCCCAAAGCGGAAATCACTCTCCTCGAAAAAGGCCCTGCCGTCTCGTTTGCCAACTGCGGCTTGCCCTACCATCTAGGCGGAGAAATCGCCGATCGGAACAAGCTTCTGGTCGCTACACCCGAACTGTTTTGGAATCGATTCCGAATTCGCGTCCGAACCTGTCAAGAAGTCGTTGCGATCGAACGCGAATCGAAGTCGCTTACCATCCGCGATCCTTCGGATCCGACGCAGTCCCTCTCCAAAATCGCCTACGATAAACTCATCCTTGCTATGGGAGCCCAACCTGTGCTCCCCCCGTTTGCCAAGGATCCGGCCCCCAACGTCTTCCAACTTTGGACCCTTCCGGACATGGATGGGATTCTCCAGCAGATCCAAAACTCCAATGTCCGACGAGCCCTGGTCGTCGGAGCAGGTTTCGTTGGAATCGAGGTCGTCGAACAACTCCATCGAATCGGCATCCAAGTCGACTTGGTCGAGCGTTCCCCAACGGTCCTAAACCGACTCGATCCAATCTTTGGAAAAATGGCGAGCAATCTCCTGCGGAATGAAAATATCCACCCCATCGAAGGTCAAAGCGTCCTGGAGCTCAAACGCCAAAACGGTCGCGTCAATGAGGCAGTCCTCAGTAACGGAACGACCTTGCCAACCGATCTGGTAATTCTCGGAGTCGGGGTTCGCCCTCGTACCGAATTGGCCGTCCATGCCGGCTTGCACGTCGGCGACTCAGGTGGATTGGTAGTCAATGAATTCATGCAAACAAGCGATCCATCCATCTATGCGGCCGGGGATTTGGTCGAATACACCCACCAAATCACGAATGCCAAAACACTCAATCCCCTGGCTGGCCCAGCCAATCGATCCGGACGTATCGCCGGTGAGCATGCCGCCTGCGGACACTCGCAACCGATGGGGGGAGTTCTCGGAACCTCGATCGTTCGAGTCTTTCACTCCACCGTTGGAATGACAGGATTGAACGAAAAGTACCTCGACGCACAAAACATCCCCTACCGCACGGCGATTGTCCAAGCGACCGATCACGCATCCTATTTTCCA
This sequence comes from Planctomycetota bacterium, assembly GCA_003671195.1. Taxonomy (GTDB): domain Bacteria; phylum Planctomycetota; class Planctomycetia; order Pirellulales; family Pirellulaceae; genus JBKCUI01. The sequence goes on along the minus strand of QWPJ01000252.1, from coordinate 917 downwards.
GGGGCGACCAACATGCAACTGAAGGTTCTCTACGAGGAACCCAGCGGTCGAATCCTCGGGGCTCAAGCCATCGGTGGAAATGGAGTCGACAAGCGGATCGATGTCCTGGCAACGGCCATGACTCTCGGTGGTACGGTCTATGACCTTGCCAGAATCGATCTTGCCTATGCGCCCCCCTATGGCTCGGCCAAAGATCCGATCCACATGATCGCCTTTACAGCCATCAACGACCTCCATGAGCAACCAAGGTTGCTTCCTCCCGACGCGGATCTTACAGGCTTCCAGATCGTCGACGTCAGGACCCCCAAGGAGCAAAGCGAATTACCGCTCAAAAACGCCACCGCAATTCCTATCGATGAACTGCCAAGTCGCTGTCATGAACTCCAGCAAGATCTACCGACCGTCGTGGTATGCCACAGTGGCAAGCGAGCGCATGTGGGTGCCTGCCGGCTCCAAGCCTCCGGGTTTAGCCGAGTCTACAACCTCACTGGCGGAATGTCCGTCCGCTCTTGTATTGGTTCACAGTGAACCGCAGCCCGTGAGCCGCTAGGCGCAAGCCGCGGGCTGTTGTTTAGCAGCAATACCGTTCAATGAATCATAATTACAGTGTTTCCAAGGGGTTTTTCCAACGTTTTTCTCCCTCGATGCGCTGGTCGACATTTGCCCCATCGCGACATTTTTCGCTTTATCACTCGTGGGTTGATACGGTTGCGGCGAACTGGTTGTCGCTCACAGCTTAATTCCAAAATGACCGCTTCATCCAACCGCTTGGCTCCCCTTCTCCACCGGGGCTTTGGCCGGGGGAGCAAGGGGCGGGGGGGTTGAGCGACCGTCTAGGGGAAAGGCTGCTTGGCTGTAATGGCCACACATGGCCACTCATGCAATAAGACTGATCGATCCATACAGATTTGCATTCA
>QWPJ01000050.1 GCA_003671195.1 Planctomycetota bacterium | reverse complement strand
CGGGTCGATCGTGATCGAGAGGATTGTGACCCTTTTGCTCAATAGCTTGCTCAGCGGTTGACGTAACCGCTGCAGAGTCTCGCTGGTTCCTGGGCAACTGCCACGACAGACGGTAAACATCGTGTTGATGATCACCGCCTTGCCTTGGATAAGGTCCTCGTGAAAGCGAAACGAATCACCAAACTGATTCGTCACTTGCACATTTGCGAATAGATCCGAACGCTTGGGTCTTCGCGGAACATTCGTCTCAGGTGGGTTCCAAAGTGGGAAAGGGTTCATAGAGGGAGTCCAAGAGGCAGTTGTACGAACGCTAAGATCCGATACTCGATCGGATCGACGATTGTCCTATCCAAGTCTTCCGGCGATCTAGGGCTTCGAGGTTTTGCTGGGCCGTCGAGACGGAATCATTGGATCCCGAGCTTTGCCGACATCTTTGCCCGGAACAGGTTTCTCTTCCCATCGATAGCTTGGGAAACCATCGATGGATTCCCAAGGCATCTCGCCTATGGCGCTTGGGTTGGTCAACAGATCCGTTACGTCTTGGCCGTGTGTTCGAGCAGCCGGATTAACATTCGGATCATGCCGGTTGACTTCATCGACCCGTCCGCTCATGGTCGGCTCGAAATTGACCATCATCCGCATGTCTTCGTGCTCGACGTTATGGCAATGGAAAGCCAGAGGACCACTCCAGGTTCGAAACCGCATTCGAACCCTCGCGATCGTATTGGGACCAAGCGCCTGGGTGTCGTGATTTCCTATCGCATCGCCTGCCCATTGCAATCGGAGTTTGCGTAGCCCATCGAGGATCGCACGCACCGTCGCTGGAACCCCCAGAAGCCGATTTCCAAATTTACCGAGGATCGTTTCAAACAAGGCAGCGCCGGAACTGGGCCGATCGAGCAGAATCCGAAATTTCGGCTCTTTGTCCATTTCGACTCGGTAAAACTGCTCCAACGACCATCGGCCAATTCGATTCTGATCCTCCGGAGAGAAGCTGTCGAACCACTCAAGGACCATTCGGTAACTCTGTAGGCTCCAATCCTCTCCAAGAGTTTTCTCTTGAGATGGCGTCAATGGAATTCCCGCCGAAGGCAACCAGGTTCGCAACTCCTTTTGGCTTGCGATCAATTGAGAAAGATGCCGTTTTCCGATCAAGGTATCGCGAAGATCGATCAGGGTCGGATCGATCGTCGGCTTGCCGAGTATCAAGGGGTCCAAACCATAGGTACTTACGAGTTGCTCCCAATTGGGTAAGCCTGTCATTTGCGCTTGTCCTTGGGCACCCAGGAGTCCATCGGCACCGACGAGCCCATCGGCTTCGAAGTCTTTTTCATAGCCGACGAGTTGGTGCCCCTCGAGGTGGACGTGGATCGGATGCCACCAACCGCCCCCGCCGTTTCGGAAGATCCACTCTTCAGCGTAACTCAAAGAAGGTTTGAGCGTCGGGGGGGTGTTGGGCTGGCCAGAGGGCACCTCGAATTTCTGACCTTTGATGCCGATTATGGCACTCGCGTTGCTGATCGTCGGGTCATAGAAGCGGCTGTTGACCATCCAAGCTCCCTTGCCGCGTTCGAAGATAAACTCGCGCACGGCCATAACGTCTTCATCGACAATCGCGTGCCTTGGCCGCAAAATGGTATTCTCATCGATCGTCGCATCGGGACCATCGCCCATATCGCGGGTGATCACGAATTTGATTAAGGCGATCGGCTGATCGAGTTCTCGCATGCGACCCAAAGGCCCCTCGCCAAAGAGGGAAGGTGGAATCTGCCCAGTGGCAATCATTTGCTGAACGACTGGGTTTTGATCATCGAGCTCGAAGGGAAGTGGAAACACATTCGGGTCGCCTGCGTCTTCGGCAAGTTTACCTTTGGGGCCTCGGCCGTCGAATTGAGGCATGGTGTTGACCATGTAGTACTCGGCATGACCATCTGCATTGAGGCGGCCAGCGCGCTCGGCAGCATCAAACCACGCCTTGAAATCGACGATGATGTCGGCTCGATTGGCCATGTTCAACAGGAGCGACTTGCGTTTCTGCGGTGTCGGCCAAAGCCAACTGTCTTTACCAATTCGCAGGAAGTCCATCGAGCTTCCCTCAAGGCGGTCCTCGGGAATGCGATTCGGTTCGATCGATCCATCCGGTCTTCCGGTCGGATGCAAACCCAGAGTATCTTTGTCCAGGAATCGGAGACGATAGATCCGTGCGTTCGATCCGTCGAGCAAGCGCAAGCGGTATTTGCGGCTCTTGACTTGAATTTCAGGCCAAGGAACACCGTTGATCAGTTGCGTGTTTCCGATGTATCCGTTGTGTCCATCGCTGTCATAGAGGATTTGCCCAGTCAGTGGATCGATCACACGATCCTGCAGAACCAAAGGCAAATCGTAGGGGTTGAAATAGGGGGTTTCGACCTCGCGGTAGAAACGATCGAACTCGACGCCTGGTTTCTCCTCAGGATCCGGCAGGTTCTTCTTGGCCAATTGATGCCGTTTGGACCAGTAACTCTTGGGATTTGCTTCCTTGAAGGATTTCCAAGCCGCCTCGAGAAGTCGGGCTTCACGCTCCAAATCCGAATCGAAGGACGAGATCGCACCGAGCCCCGGTAGCACACCCTGACGGATCAACTTCAACTCGATCTCGTCGAACCAAAGTGCAAAACCCGAGAGTCCCCGCATGACATTAAAGGCGGTCGCATCGAGTCCATGGTCGTGGTACCAAGTCGTCGATTGACCTTCGCCGAAATCCAACTCGCTCAATCCCTCTTTGTTGATCCGAAGGGGCAGGATGTTCGGGTAGAGGTAGTCCCTCGACTCGCCCTGCAAAGCATAAAAGCTAGGGAATCCATCAGCGTGAGTCGGATTGTGCCCACCATGGTGATGGATCGAAACCTCCGTCTGCAGGTGATTTTGGAATCGGACCACAGCGGGCATTCCGTGGCGAAAGCGGAAGGTAGGGCCAGGGACCATCCCTTGGTAGGTGTAGAAAAGGGTCGGTGGAAAACTAGGTACCACCGGCAGCATCTTTTCAAACATCTCGACTTTGTAGCATCGGACCAAACTGTCCTTGGCATCGGCTGGCTCCGAATTCTCAGGACCGTTCCCGAACTTGCCCCAATTCCCAAGGTCTCCAATGCCGTACTCGTCGGTCGTTTCGGGTCTGACACGTTCTCGCATGGCTTCCCAAGAGGAATTCGCGGGGGACCATGTCTTTTGGTCGTGATCGTACTTGAGGTTGCCACCGATCATGTTGCCATTCCATTCGACGGCGATACCATGCATCACCTTTCCGATCGGAACTTGGTCGTTGCCGACTTGAGAAAACGGAGCGACCGTCGACTGATGGGAAACGCCGCCACTTAGGTTCTCCCAAGTATCGGTCCGCGAGGGGCGTAGCGTGTGCGGTACGATCCGAAGCGGTGAGCCATTCGAAGGCCGAAACGCCCACCCAGGAAGCACATGCTGCTCCCCTTTGTTGAACAACTTTGCGATCCGCCCCTTGTCGGCCGGTTCGTAAGGGTCCTGGGCCCGCGCATTGCCGGATTCAGTTATGTTGATTCCAAGGGCCGCGGCGCTGGCTGTAGTCGCCCCGATAAAGCGACGTCGATTGATGCTCATGTGTAGGTACCCGAAAAAACCTTCGAGTTTATTGAGTTTTCGAGGCTTGATTGCAAGGCGCTAACTCTAATCGCGAGAGGAAGTTGTGGTACTCGAAATAAGGTTGATTTAGGATTAAAGTCCCAAAAAAACCGGAAGGGGATTCCGAAACGCTCGAAAGACAGTCGGATCGGTACAATTCGTTACGGTTTCGTTAATCCAGGTGCACCTTCGTGGGCTCCAAAATACACCATCATTGCGCCGTTCCATCCGAACGAAAATCAGAGTCGAACTATGCAACCCAACCCATCGGATTCGAAAGATCTACCGCCGGACTTTTCTCGACTTGCCCGATTTGGGGCCGCTCAGGGACGCGACTTGCTCGAGACACAAGTCCGACTGCTTCGCGGATTGGCAACCCGCTGGCAAAAGCTATCCGATTCCTTTGCAGTCGATTCGGTGGTGCTTTCGGAGAAGACCCAAGCGCTCCAAGGAGATTTTCGGCAAAGGGCCTCCCAGATCGCCTCGGAACACAAACGTCAGATCCACGATCTTCTGACCGAGTGGGACGAGCAACTCGATCGCGTCGTTGGCAAAGCCGAACTCGGTACGCTCGAAAAAACCCAATGGGAAAGGCAAACACTCAAGACGCTCAAGGCCAAGCGAAAAGATTCGCAAAACAAACAGGAGAACGATCATGCCAATACGCGAGCTCGCCTCGAATCCGAACTGGAAAAAGCCCGCGCATCGGCACGCCAATCGCGCGATCAAGCCTTTTCCAAACTGCAAACCGAGCAAGCCTCCCTTGAGGAACTAAGTACAGAAATTCGCGAATGGGTCGCTTTGAAAACCGGTGGAACGCCATCGACCCAATCCTTACAAAACAGCAGCATCCCTCCGAGGTCGGCTAGCTCGATCGATTCGCTCAGCGCCATGGCGAAAGAATACGAAGCGCTTAAGGGCAAATTTCTGGAGAGGAAAGCCCTTCTTGAGTCGAGCAAAGCAGCCCATCTGATGAGTGCTCCGATGTTGGGACTCCTCGGTGTCCTGGCCGGAGGACTTGCCCTGGCGGTAGCCTACTGGCTCAAATCCAACCCAGTGATCTTGGCCGTAGCGGGATTGTTAAGCGCGATTGTTTTTCCAGCCTTGCTGTACATGGCGGCCCTCCCCTGGGTTGGACGCTCGATCCGCTCGACGGTTCAAGGGCTTTTTGAAGAGGAACGCGAGCTCGAGGGACTGCTACAACGCGGTCGCGCAATTGCGGAGGCTACCCTCAAGAGGGATTTGACCCGAATCGAGGAAGCCCACCGAAAGGACTTGGCCCAGGCCCAAGAACGCCACAACGAACTGATGGCGCAGGTGGAATCCGACTACCAAACCACCAAAGCAGCCACCCTCGAATCGACCGCCAAAGACAAACAAAGGTTCAGCCAAGAGCGGATCGCTGAATTGGATCGCTTGAATCAGTCTTTCCCATCCCTACGCGGATCGCTCGAAAGCAAACAGACGCAAACGAACCGAGATTTCCAAAGGGATTCGCAATCGTCCCTCGATAAACTGCGGTCCACCTTTCAAGCGTCCCAAGAGTCGCTGACCAAACGTTGGAACGAAGGGATCGAGCAAGTCCAAGACTACCTCAAAACGACCAACAGGGAACTTGAACAACGTTTTCCAAAATGGGAAAGCCCAGTATTCACCAACGAGAACTGGCAGCGCGACGAGGCGTCGCTGGCTATCCCGCTGGGCAAATTCCAACCTTATCAAAGCCTCTTGCCGGACCATCCAGCCCATAGCCGAGCCAACGAATTCAAGCAGCTTCGAAATCTGGCTGATAAACTCGAAGCGATCGGGCCGATGCCATTGACCTACGACCTGATCGGAAACGGCGGGTTGATCCTCAGGACCGAGGACCCTGAGTGCCGTGACCAAGCCCATCTGGTGATGCGAAACGTCCTGCTGCGTGCCATCACTGCGATCCCGGCAGGGAACTTGCAAGTCACCGTCATCGACCCCGAGGGGTTAGGGAAAAAATATAGCTGGTTGATGCACTTGGCGGATGTCGATCCGGAACTGGTAAACCACCGTGTATGGACCCAACCGATCCACATCGCCAACCAATTGGCGCTGATCACTCGACACATCGAGGATGTCATTCAGCAGAGCCTGCGAAACGAATTCCGAAATCTTTACGAGTACAACCAGAAAGCTGGCCCCATGGCGATCCCCTACAGGATCATCGTTTGGTCGGGTTTTCCATTCGGATTGGATGATTCCTCATGGCAGTCGCTCTGTTCGATCCTATCCTCAGGGAGTCGTTGCGGCGTAGGGATACTGATCGATTGGCCTAGCTCGATTCAGTGCCCTACGTTTGCGGACCCAAATAAATTGGCCGAATTCGCTCTGCTTGGAAAAATCACTCGATCCGATTCGAGCGGATTCTCCATGCGAATCGATGTGCCTGAACTCAGCGATTTCCCCGTTCAACTCGAACCTCCACCGGACGAGTCGACCGTCGCTTCGATTATGCAAAAGCACGTTGTGGAAGCCTCGAGCATCGGAAAACGCATCGTTCCATTCTCAACGATCGCCTCGGATTCGAGCCAACTGCAAAAACGATGCTCAGCCGAAGGCCTCGAGATCCCCATCGGCATTTGCGACTCCGGACGCGTCGAGTCCTTGGTGCTTGGAGAAGGCACCTCCCAACACGTTTTGATCGCTGGTAAAACCGGTTCGGGTAAGTCCTCTTTGCT
>QWPJ01000128.1 GCA_003671195.1 Planctomycetota bacterium | reverse complement strand
GCGATCCTCAGGAAGCTCTCGCAAACTCCAGCGACCCGGCCCCCGAGCAAGTCCTTGCAATCATCTGCCAACAACACCAATTCAATTACTTGCTCTGGCACGAGGAAGACATCGCACGGTCGGTCGATGTCTCCGATTCTCAAATTGCCCAAGTCAAACGGAACATCGATAAGTACAACCAAGCTCGCAACGACTGGATCGAAAAGGTCGACGACTGGATCACTGCCGACCTGCAAAGAAAGCAAATCCATGCGGCTGCTGAGGCGAAACTCAACACCGAAACGCCGGGCTCTGCGATCGATCGGCTCTCGATCATGTCGCTGCGCATCTACCACCTCAAAGAACAACTTGACCGTGCCGATATCGATCAAGCCCACATCGATAAAGTCTCGCACCGGCTGGCCGTGTGCGGTCTACAATTTGCCGACCTATCAAACTCCCTTGCCGAACTCCTAACCGACATCTACTCAGGTTCCAAGCGTCACAAGACCTACCGTCAGATGAAGATGTACAACGACCCGAGCCTAAACCCCTACCTCTACAATCGCCAAGCCAAAACGTCCTGATCTCTCCAGCAGCTACTCGCACTCGATGCAGTGATTTTCGAGCACGAGCACGTCCGTTGAGTGTTTCCGAGCGACAACCCACGAAAATTTTTGAATGACCGATACTCTCAACAGGTGCCACCCATGGAACGTCTGATCCCCGTCTTAGGACTATGCGTAATGGTTAGCATCGCTTGGTCGCTCAGTTCCGACCGACGCCGTTTTCCTGTGAGAGTCGTCGTCGGTGGCTTGCTGATGCAATTTCTCCTCGCGGTTCTGGTCCTGCGATCTGAAATCGGGCAATCGATCTTCCAATCCATCGGCAACTTGTTTACCAATCTGCTCGATTGCGTCGACAAAGGTGCCGGATTCGTCTTCGGTGAAGGTGGCGTTTCGACCCCGGATGGATATAAGGATCCCGTCACCCCTGCCTACAAAGTCCACTTCGTGGCCTTCAAAGTCCTACCGACAATCATCTTTTTCTCCTCCCTCATGTCGGTCTTGTACTACGTCGGTGCCATGCAAAAACTTGTGGGTGCAATCTCCTTTGTCATGCAGAAAACGCTCGGCACAAGCGGCGCCGAAACCCTCTCGGCAGCGGGCAATATCTTTGTCGGGCAGACCGAAGCTCCCCTGCTCGTTCGTCCCTACATCAACACCATGACCCGCTCGGAACTCATGGCCGTCATGGTCGGCGGCTTTGCCACCATCGCTGGCGGTGTCATGGCCGCCTACGTCGGACTGGGTATCAGCCCGGTCCACTTGCTAACGGCCAGTTTAATGTCGGCACCCGCGGCGCTGGTGATCGCCAAAATCATGCAACCTGAAGTCGAACGACCCTTGACGCTTGGCAAGGTCGAGATCACCCCGCCCATGGAAGCCACCAACGTGATCGATGCGGCGGCCCGTGGTGCCAGCGATGGAATGACCCTAGCCCTAAACGTCGCTGCCATGCTGATCGCCTTTCTGGGCCTGATCTACATGCTCGATGCGAGCTTGGAAGCAATCACGCAATGGATCACTCTCAAAACCACCGGTACCACCTACCGATTGAACTTCACCCAAATGATGGGCTGGATCTCTCGACCCTTCGCTTGGCTCATGGGAATCGAAACCAGGGATCTTCCAATCGCGGGCGAAATCCTCGGCAAACGTATCGTCACGAACGAATTCATCGCCTACCTGGATCTAAGTGCAAAGCCTCAATCGGCCAATGGAGCTCCTGCGCTTTCCGAACGAACCAAAACCATTCTTACCTACGCCCTTTGCGGTTTTGCGAATGTTGGCTCGATCGGTATTCAAATCGGTGGCCTCGGACCCCTAGCCCCAGATCGCCGAGCCGATCTGGTCCGGCTGGGTGTTCGCGCAATGATCGGCGGACTGCTAGCTTGCTACATGACCGCATGCTTGGCTAGTATCCTGATCCCATAAGAACTTGGTTTCCATCAACCGCGATCGCCGAGGGCTCGCTCCATGAATACGATCGACCATGCCCAGGCCCTGGCTTATATGGACCAAGCTCGTCAAGTGGCCAGCCGAGCCTATTGCCCCTACAGCAACTTCTCGGTCGGTTGCGTCCTGGTCGATGCCCAAGGCCGCACATTTGAAGGTTGCAACGTCGAGAACGCTTCGTATTCGGTCACCCTGTGCGCCGAACGCACCGCAGGCTCTCAAGCCATCGCCCAAGGCTCACGGGATTGGAAGTCGATCTACATCGTTTCCCCGACCCGGGTGAGCCCATGCGGTACTTGTCGCCAATTCCTCTTCGAACTTGCCCCCGACCTGCAAGTCTACCTGGGTGACTTGCAAGCCGATTCCTATATCGGGCCGACGCCGATCCGGGAGCTACTTCCCATGGCGATGGAGCTTCAGCAGACAATCCTGCCGCACCGCAAATCGTAATCCATCGCCAGAAGCCCCATCGCTGGAAACCCCGTCGCCAGAAGCCCCGTCGCTAGAAACTCAGGGCTAGACCTGGGTCTCGTAACCTTTGCGACTCGGTCGACTGAGCATCGCGTTGGCCTGGTCATCCCCGACGATTTGACGCTTCTCGGGGTCCCAAGTCAAAGCGCGCCCGAACCGCATGGCGATGTTGGACAAATGGCAGATCTCAAGCATCCGGTTATGCGTCCAAACATCCGAGATCGGCTGCTTGCGACTCTTCATCGCTGCAGTGAAATTCTCCGTGTGATTCTCGCTGACCTTGCCACCGTAGATCGCTTCGATGGCACCCTCGGGCAATGGCTTGTCCTTGAGCTCCTCGACCGGTTTGCCGGTGATCTTGCCGCGATTGACAAAGAAACGCCCCTCGGTCCCTTCGAACAAAATCCCGTTGTCGCCTTCGCTCGTGATGACCATCAAGACATCGTTAGGCATCGCCGCATGGATCTCAAAGTTTGTCGCGGCGTTGTAACGGTCCGAGACCGTCGGATTCCCATCCTTGTACTCAACAGGCAATTTGAAGTTCACCGGCGTGACCTTGCTCGGACCCGTTTGGTTCGCGCCGATGGCCCAACAAGCGATATCGACGTGGTGTGCCCCCCAGTCGGTCAACTTGCCACCGGAATACTCATGCCAATTGCGGAACGAGTAATGCCCGTTGCTATACAAAGGAACCCCGCCACCGTAGCCTTGTCGAAGCTCCGGCAAGGCGCGATAAGCGACCGAAGGAGCTGGGCCTAACCAGAAGTCGTAATCGAGACCCTCAGGTACGGCCGTCTCGGGAATCATCGGCGATGCTTCCATCGCATCGATCCCGCAAGTGACCTTTTTGACTTTGCCGATTCGGCCATGCTGTACCAAAGCGACAGCCATCAAAAACTGATTGTTGAACTCCGTTCGCTGCATCGTGCCGACCTGGAACACTCGACCCGTCTGCTTGACGATCCTCTCGATGAGCTTGCCCTCGTCGATCGTCAGCGTCAAAGGCTTCTCGCAATAGACGTCTTTGCCCGCGAGCATCGCTTCGACGGCGATCTTGGTGTGCCAGTGATCCGGAGTGGCGATCATCACCGCATCGATGTCCTTGCGGTCAAGGATCTTGCGGTAATCCTTGTAAGCATCCGGCTTGTGACCCTGGGCCTTTTGAACCTTGCCGACATTATCCTCAAGGACCTTGGAGTCGACGTCGGCCAATGCCGCAAAATTCGCGAACTTGAACGACTTGCTCGTGATGGCCCACCCCTGATTGCGCAATCCAATCGTCGCAAAAACCGGCCGGTCGTTGGGCGACTGATACCCCATGGCCCGAAACGGGCAACTTGCTAGGACCGAAGCACCAGCGGCTCCAAACAAAAAATGACGCCGAGACGTCGACTGCGAACGGATCATGCTCAAGTCTCCAAATGGTCAAAAGGTTCAAAAAAGCGGCTAAAGACTAACCGATCGCGATTCCTACGCGATACCCACGGCTTGGCCGTGACGGACGCCCTAGCCGAGGCCTTTACGCCCTAACGGCCGCCTTAACGGCTCAACCCAGGGGGGCGTCCGCACAGGAACTTATTATAGCACAAAACCGATGCACCCCAAAGAAAGACCCGTGCCTGTGCTCGACCCTCTAGGACAGCCAGTGCCCCCAGTGCCCCAGCGACTCGATACAACGCGATGGGACTAAATGTCTACTTTGACAAATTCCAAAAAAAGAACAAATTTCAGCGTTTTGATAGCGTTTCTTTGCATTTGGACGGCGAAGGTTTTTTCGAGAAATTCTTTCCGACCCCCCTCTGCACTCTTGGGGGAACTTTAACCACCCTGCCCCGATCTGACAGGGGGGCGGAACCACCAAGACGGCAACCCCCGAACCAACAGGGGGGTTGGATGGGACTTTGGGTCCCTAATAATGCTCTAGACCCATGTGGACTTGCGACTAACATCCTTCCGATAGACCAACACCGAGCGTTTCTGTTTTCACCCCACCATCGATCGACCGACCAAACTCCGCCTGACCATGTCAAACCACTTTCACAACGAGCCGAACCCTGACGCCCAGCGTCCGCTTGCTGCGAAAGCACCTTCCTCAAGCAAAGCCAACCGCGTCTACTTCAAGTTCCTCGGACTGAGGATTTCCGAGAGCAACGAACAGGCAATCCTCGAGGCATCTAAAAAAATGGCTCAGCTCGTCCAAGAGCGAGCACCGTTTAACGCCCCGGAATTGATCGAGCGCTCACGCCAGGAAATCGCCCTTGCAACCTACCGGCTCCTTGACCCCCGACGCCGCAAAAACCCTTGGGAACGGATCCAATTGACCCGCCCGATCGATCGTGAAGACCGCGAGTACCAAACCCCAGTTCCAGGTTCGTTGCTCCGATGCATGGAGCAAGGTTCCGAGGACCACTTTGAAACGATCCTCGATCCGCTCATCGACCGCGCCCTCGGGCAGACGGCTGGCAAGGCACTGACCGTGGACTCGAAAACCGACTCGAGGAACTGGCTCGAAGAACGCCGCGAAATCGTTCGAGCGGTCCGAGCCGATTCGGCTCACCCATCGCAAGCAAATCCGCTTTGGAATAAGTACGGTTTCTCTTGGTTGCGTTCGGTGTTTGGACTCTAAGAAGTCAGCTAGCAAAACGCAATCGTTTTAGGACCCCCCGATCAGCTAGCATTCACCAAGTTTCTGGGACTCTATGACGACCTTGACGATCAAATCAGGTCAGGTAGGTCCGTTCATTTTTTAACGATCCTGCGTCCGATCCATACCGCACAAGCCGCTTACTTCCTTGCGGCCCAACTGCTGGCATTGGAATCCGACCTATGGACAAAACGGTCCGAAGCGAACAAGTCAATGTCATCGCTCTGGTGCGTGGCGAGGAACACTTTGTCTTTGTGTTCGATCCGAAGCGACGTACGGAACTGCTACGACTGCTGGGCCGTTACGCTGCCGATCCATCGATGAGTTTCAATTGGTACGATGCAGCGGTCCTGAGCCAAAAGATCCGGGATCTGCTCCCCGCCTCGAGCGCGATCGAAGCTCCAGTTGCGGGACTCCAAGAAGCCGTTGAGGCCAATCCTCAACCGCGTCCAACACGCCGTTTCTAGAACCGCGCCCGAACCTTACGGATCGGTCTTCTTGAGGTCTATGCTCCTTGCGGCCGAGCCATCCCTTCGCGTAGCCGAAACCATCCAAGGGCCCAATTTGCCATCCCATGCCGAAATGGAGTGGATCGACGGGGATATTCCCACAGGTTTCGGCTTCCATTAGGATCTAAAGCCTGCCGAGCGTCTTTTGTAGATTCCCTTTTTGGTCCTCACAGGAATTCGATCGTATGAAGACTACCGCACCTTTGACGGAACGAACCAGTTGGCAATCGCTTCAGGTCCATTTCTCCAAGATCCAAGAGGTGCATCTGAGGGATATGTTCAGCAAAGACCCTCAGCGAGGAAGGGTCTTTGGTATCGAAGCCGAAGGGATCTATCTCGACTACTCGAAAAATCGCATCGATCAAGAGACGCTCAAGCATCTTTTTGCACTTGCCGATGAGTCGGAACTTAGGCCATCGATCGAAGCGATGTTTCGAGGCGATGCGATCAACATCACAGAAAATCGGGCCGTGCTGCATACAGCTTTGAGAGCTCCTCGAGATGCAAGGATCGAACTTGGTGGGAGAAATGTCGTTCCTGATGTCCATGAAGTCCTCGATCAAATGTCCGGTTTTTGCGATCGGCTCAGGAGTCGGCAGTGGAAGGGACACACAGGAAAATCGATCGTCAACATCGTCAACATTGGAATCGGGGGTTCGGACCTAGGGCCGGTGATGGCTTACGAGGCTCTGAGAAACTACAGCGATCGGTCGTTGAATTTTC
>QWPJ01000038.1 GCA_003671195.1 Planctomycetota bacterium | reverse complement strand
TGGCCCCAACACCAAGCCAAAGTGATACAGCAATAACACCTTTACATATCGATTGGAACATGATGTATTTGCTTTGAATTGCCTAAATAACTTCTGCTATTAGCCACCGGTTCGTTCGAACAATGATGGAATTGTAGCAAGTCCAACATCGCATTCACGTTCCCACCAGCTGATACGTCCCAGTTTTGCTCGGGCCGATGAACTCGATGCGGCCGGCCAAACGGAGAGTTTCGAGCTCGCGTTTGACGGTCTTGAGGCTGCAGCCCAGGTGATTCGCAATGCAGGTGGATCGCAGCTTCCCGCCATCGCCGAGCAATTCCAAGATCCGCAGACGCCGACTCGCTGGCGTGTCCTCGATCTCAATCGGATCGGTCTCGGCTTTCCTGGTGTCCCGAATCGTGATCCAATCGTTGAATCGGTATCCTCTCCCACCACTGGAAATAATGTCTTGCTTCCCGCAAATCAGCCCCAGCTGAGTCTTGAGTAGATCGGACGCCGAGTCTCGAAACGCTCGAATCGAACACGTGATCGAATTTTGTCCCGATGCACTGCCAAGCTCGTCTACCAGTTCCGGACCGCTCTTTGCGATCCAGGTGCCGGTCTGTGTCTTGACGTTGGAGGATTACATCGAGCGTCAAGGGAAATCACGCAAGCCAGCCACCGTCGCGGTATGGAAACAGGTGGTAGCGAACCTCAAAGAATTCATGCCAGCGGGGATCAAGATCAATCAGATCACTGCGGGGCATGCAAAAGAGTTTCACGAGAAGCTCAAAGCCAGAGGGATGGCCACGACGACAATCCACAAACGGATCCAATTCGCGAGGCAATTCATGCACGATGCGGTCGATTGGAAGATCATCGACGAGAACCCTTTTTCCAAGGTTCGAACGCAGCGAAGCACCGTCAAAGTCAACGAGTTCGTCCCTCGCGAAGTGGTCGACAAGCTGATGAAGAAGGCTAACCCGGTTTGGAAAGTGATCTTGGGGCTGAGTCGCTACGGTGGGCTTCGGACGCCCTCCGAAACGTTATCGCTACGATGGGAGGACATCGATTGGGAAATGAACCGCATGAGCATCCCAGAGCCAAAAGTCGAGCATCATGAAGGTCGTGGCATTCGTAGCTGTCCGATCTTCCCCGAGCTGCGACCTATCCTCGATGAAGCGTTCGAGATATTCGGGGACAAGAGCGAATACGTGGTCGCCGCACCGCAGTACCGTGCGGCCGCCAACACGGCGATGGGTTGGAAGAACTCGAACCTACGCACTGAAATGACGCGACTGCTTCGCCGCGCCGGCGTATCGGGTTGGCCACGATTGTTCCATTCGATGCGTGCAAGCCGGCAAACAGAACTCCAACACGAGTTCCCGCTGCACGTGGTCTGCTCCTGGCTTGGCAACTCACCACGGATCGCGCAGCAGAGCTATCTGCTGGTTACCGAGGATGATTTTGCCAAGGCGGCTGGGGCGAAGAAGGAAGGCAGGGGCGATGCGTTCCACCCATTCGTGCCCCCCAAAATGGGCGCTCCCGATGGTGAAGTGCACTCCGCCCCACCAATTCAGTTGAAAAAATAGTTAGCGTTATGATGCGTGGGTGGCACTCAATTCTCTCCGTCGGCAGATATCTTGTCATCCGTTTCTGAGTTCAAGTCCTTTCGGAACTCGAGGATGTCCCCTGGCTGACAGTCCAATACTCGACAAATGGCTTCAAGCGTACTGAACCGCACAGCTTTTGCCTTGCCAGTCTTGAGCACCGAAAGGTTCGGAACACTGATGCCGACTGCAATCGAAAGGTCGTTGAGCTTCATCTTGCGCTTTGCCAACATCACATCCAAATTTACAATGATCGCAATGGTGCCCTCCGAGCGAATCAAATAGTCAACTCTGATTCCTCGCGCAATCGGATTCCGATGCGTAGGATTCTTGTCACCACGACCAACAGCACGGCTGCAACCATCGAAGTCAGAAAGCCGCTTCCTACGACATTCTGCCAAAGGTTCTCCGGCGGATCCGACTTCTTCAGATAGACCATATAAGACGTCATCAATAGCAGGCTAAACGCATCAGCGATTCCCTGTGCAGCCAGCCCATAACCGAATCGCTCTAACCGACTCACTGTTCTTGTTGAAAGGATCTCGCCCGACGAAAACGTTTGCGACAACCTAAAGATCTGCCACAGACAGTAAAGCCAGCATACGACCGGAAGCGAACTAATCATGACCAATACAGCCCGATCGAAAACAATTACATCCTTCTCTGTCATGATTTTCAATCCAGACACCGTTTGGAACGCAACAACGAAGCGTGGGCCAAACAAGGCGTTCGCAATCTCAAACGAACTCCAGGCCATACCTAACGATGCGAGAATGAGCAGCAGCCGACTCCACCGCCGCAAAGTTCGTCCGTCCGTAGTATCTGCAAAGTTGACTTCCATGCCAGAACTCTAGGAAATCCGCCTAACGGCAGTCAATCTCTATTTAGTGCTTATCGATAAATTTTTGCCGCTTTGCAGAATTCGGTCTCGCTAAACGCCGATAAATGATTGCGGGGTTGGGGAAGCATTCGTTGTAGCCAAGGAGGGGAGAATGTTCTTTAGATCAAAACGCATCTCGCTCGTTTTCGAAACGGGCGTCCTTTGTTTCATGACTGGAATTGCATTCGGCCAGTCTTGCGATTCGAACGAGGGATCAAACACATCTTTCGAGAAGCGGAGTGTTGGTTCGCATGCGTGCGTTGAACGAGGGCAAGACCGTCCCGTGATCGACGGCGTCGGTTGGGTGTTCGGCATCCCGAGCAAGATACTGCTGTGGGATCGCCGCGCGCTCAATCATAACGTGTCTGATTCAACGGTCGCCGAAGTGACGCAATACCTTGATCAAAACCATCTCCACCATACGGTCGTGCGAGTCAATCAATACGCACCGCTGGAAGAGTGGAAGCGGTTAACACAAAATCGCAACATCGCTCCAGGCTGGCGGTACTCCGTTGGGACCTTGAAATGGATGAAGTATACGTTGGTACCTGGTCGATTGTTCGGCAAAGATGAATACAACCCATTCACGAATTCGCTTTACTTGTATTCGGATATGCCGACGTTGGGATTGCCCGAAGCAGCTTATGCAAAAGACGTATCAACGCGAGAGCGACCAGGCACGTACGCTGCAGTTCAAGAGTTGCCATTGGTATCCCTATGGCATGAAACTCTGGCGACGGGCGAAGTCCAACGATACGTTCGAATCCATGGCAGCTCAGAAGACATGAACAAGATCCGTCATGATCTGTACGCACGCTACGGCATGGAGATCGCGGGTTCAGCAACCCAACTCCTGCCCGATGGCTCAGGTCTATTTGCAATCGTTAGTGCTGTAGGCGGCCACGCTGCCGCGACAATTCAAGCGACTCGATAACGAGCATGCTCAATCAATCCCACGCGTAGCTCACGGAAAAAGCACCATAGCCCGCCTGCCATGCAAGGCACACTAATTGTGCGAATGCGTGCGGAATTGACCACATGCACATTTTGAACGAACTGCCAAAGTCGGCAAAATCGTTGCGTGCGCTTTTTTAGAATGACATTTGCAATCGTTTTGTTCCGATGAAAAAGACGAATTGAAAACGCATCTCCTTTCTCTGCGAAACCCCTCGCCGGACAGCTAGGCAACTTTCGATTTGGTTATTCACAGGCGGAGCAATTTTCAGATCGGGCAATAGGCGGCACGGCGCGCGCCACTGCCCGGACGTGGCCGGTTTTCGGAGACGGCCCCAAGGAAGATGCACCATAAGTACCGCTTTCGGGGTCACGCCGCCCGTTCGATCGGCAGCGTCGTGCAGCGAAAGGACCCCGGCCAGCGCGTGACTTCCGAATAGTCCACCAGAATCGGCGTCAATCCCCGTTGCGCGAGGCGCGTCGCGAGCCGCTCGCTCTGCGCGCTGACGATCACGTGCCCATTGCCGAGGGCCACGGTGTTGATCTCCAGCCCCCGCGTTTCCGCGTCGGTCGCCTCGATCAGGTCGAAGTGCTGCTCCATCCAGCGCAGCGTGTCCGGACCAAAGCTCGCGCGCGTGAAGAGGGCACAGTGGTCGGCCACGATGTTGAATTTGGTATCGAGGTGAATGACACCGCGATGGGCAAATGGGATCAGGATGAGCTCCCGCGGACTGTTCCGCACCGCGAGCAGCCGCCGCAACTCCGACACCCCGGCGGCATCGGTGGCCTCACTGAGCCCCACGAGCACCTTATCGCCGTACAGCATGACGTCGCCCCCCTCGATGCGCCCCCGTTCGAGGCGCACCACCGTGGAAAGACGGGGCGCGAGCGAAGCGAGGGCCTGTTGCTCAGGCTCGCGATACCGCGTCCCCATCCGTCCGACGAAGACGGCGTCGTCGATCCCGAAGGCAATATCGCGGGTGTAGTGCTGACTGTGGACGCCGGGGACGTTATCGAGGAATAGGACGGTGACCCCATGGTCGCGCATGACCTGGACCACGCGCTCCTGCTGGGTCCGCACGACTTCGTAGCGATAGTCCGCCCAGGAATTGTGTCGCAATTGTGCACGAACCGACGCACTGAGCACCGAGACGACGTCACGCCAGCTCGTCCGGTAGGGGATCGCCCACCGCATCGCCACCACTTTCAGCGGGTCGATCTCTGACCGCACATTCACTTGAATACGATTACTCTCGGGCCCGTGGGCGAGTGGGGCGTGCATTGGGGAGCGCTCCGAAGCTACGGTGCCGAAGGGAAAGAAGACTTTGAGGAGTGCCGCCTAACTTGTTTTTATACGGATCAGCCTAAACTCTGTAGACCGCACCAATGCAGCCTATCACGCAAGTTAACCTCTATCCGAAGTTGAATGATATCAGTCACTTGTGAACCGAACAATAATTGGATGGAGTGATAGGATGTTTCGGCGCGTTTCAAAACATCACCAACTAGTTCGAATCCTACCACCTCTGCTGTAAAACCACCTTTTTCCCCTGGAAAAACAAGGGTTTGGGGACGACTCTGGCGACTCACTGGACGACTCACCAGGTACCAAGGCAGCGCACTAGACGACGCAGCATGTGCAAGCATGCACGTGCATGGACGTGCAGGAAAGCCAAAGCAATTGGCCAGAAATGCGAAAAACCCTAAGAAAACTAGGGTTTTGCAGCGGAGAGGACAGGAACCGAACTTTTCGATGTTTTTCCTATGTTTTTGGATGTTTCGAAAGGCCGTTGCCGTGGAATCGCAATGAGCGGAGCGGGGAGTCGATGGAGAATGACGGAAGTACCTTGACTTCGGAGAGCTTAAAAGCGATCATGTACTTACATTGGTCGACCATTGAATTCGATATTGCGGGAGGGCAGGCGGTGATCAAAAATTTGGTGAAACACGGAAACAGTTGGGCGGTTGTCATCGATCGTCCCATTCTGGATTTACTCAAGATCGCACCTGAATCCCAAGTCGAATTGACTACCGATGGCAAGTCCATTCGGATTGCGCCTGTCCATTCTGACGATAAGAAGTCCAAGGTTCGCGCTGCACGAGCCAAGGTGAATTCAAAACACTCCAAGGCGTTCAAGAAGCTCGCGGAGTAATCACCCGTGTTGTTCCTAACACTCGATGACATCATCGAATCTCATCAAAATCAAATCGATACTTACGGCGGCAGTCACGGTATCCGAGATATCGGTCTGCTTGAATCTGCCATCGCTCAACCCGAGGCAAGTTTCGGCGGTCAGTACTTGCACGCAGACATTTTTGAAATGGCTGCTGCTTATCTATATCATCTGGTAATGAATCACCCGTTCGTCGATGGGAACAAACGTGTAGGCTTAGAAGCAGCGTTGATTTTTTTGGAAATCAACAACGAGAACTTAAAAGCCAGCGACCAAGAACTTGTTGATCTTGTACTGAAGACCACCGCTGGGCAGGTCGGGAAGCGGGAAATCGCAGAGTTTTTCCGATCCCACTGCGCGTGATGAAGCTGCACTCTTTTCGCCCTACCCTCGACGAAGCCTTCGAGATATTCGGCGACAAGAGCGAATACGTGGTCGCCGCACCGCAGTATCGAGCTGCCGCCAACACGGCGATGGGTTGGAAGAACTCGCCTCGCATCGCTCAGCAGAGTTACCTGCTCGTGACCGAAGATGATTTTGCGAAAGCGGCCGGCGTGGCGAAGGGGATGGCAGAGGGGGTGATGAGCTGAAGTAAATGCACAACGGGCAGCAATCTGCTACCCGTTGTAGGAGAATTGAACTTTACAAAACAAGCGATCAACTAAGCCTTGCTCTTGCGTCGAGCACGATAAGCCATGCCCAGTGCACCAAGCCCGAAGATAGCCATCGAGGTCGGCTCAGGGACTGCGCTAGAGGGAAATTCTCCGTTGAACGTCCCGTTTCCAGAAACACTCGTAAATATGAGATCTCCAGCCGTTGTTGTGAAGGTAAAGTCTGCAGTGCCTTCCAGAGCACCTGTAACGGTCACGTTGCTCGATAAGCTTGACAGAGGACCGATGGCAGCAATTCCTCTCAACAGCTCACCCTCCGGGAAAGCAAACCCACCGTAACCAATCCCGGGCCCGACTAAATTGGCCACGTCAGCTAAAAAAGGCCCAAAGTTCGCGTTGGTTATCTGGAACGAAGCAAACCCATCAATCGTCATGGTACTGACTGCTGGCTGGGACAGCAAAGGGGCACCAAAAACCGTTCCGGGAACGAAGTTCGACGGGTCGGCATCGGCTGTAATCGTAAAGTTGGCACCCGTGAAAGAAACTCCATCCAAGGTGCCGTCGATCGTGCCACCACTAAGGGTGTAAGTAACAACCGCCGCGTGAGCAGAGGAAACCATCAGAACGCAACTCAAAAGGAAACACGAAAGCAAGCGAAAACCCATGATAAAAACTCCAGTAAAAACGGGGTACTCCATCAAACCGTCATCACCAAGAATGCAAAAACAAAACATAGCGGTTCCCGATTTTTTGGTCAAATCGATTTTTCCGTCAGTACTACCCAAGCAAACTTTGTCGGCTTTGGCACATTCCGGCCAAATATGCTGGCTCGCAGCAGGGCAAATCGCCACGGATCGCCCAGCAGAGTTATCTGCTGGGCACTGAAGAAGATTTCGCCGAGGCGGCCGGCGTGGCGAAGGTGGTGGTGTCGCCTCCTGCGTTTTGCCCCAAACGCAGAATCCTGGCGGGCTTGGTCAAGTTCCTCGCCGTTGGCTGCGGGTTTAACGAAATTGCGCCTTCGGCGGACTCAAGTGGCACGTAGCCACCTGTCGCCAGACGGTGGAAGCGTTACTCGCCCTGCCGTCCACCGCTTGGCAGCGGATGGCTACGATTCGACAGCAGACGATTCACCATCCCCGGACGTAGCCACCTGTCAGGCCGTAGCCACCTGTCGCCAGACGGTGGAAGCGTTACTCGCGCCGCCGTCCACCGCTTGGCAGCGGATGGCTACGATTCGGGCCGTCCACCGCTTGGTAGCGGATGGCTACGATTCGAGCTCCCAGCCCATTCTTTTCGTCCGCAATCCCTCGCCAACCAACCAAACCACCCTGAAAACCGCTATAATCCGGGCGACTGTCTACATTTTCTCCAACCCCTCTAAATCACGGAATCCTATCCTCCTGGACTTGCAAGAGTCTGTACGAAGGAACCATAATAAGATGAGGTGTTGCTGACCGTAGAAGATACGCGTTGGCAATCCAAGCCCCCCTCGTGGGGTTCCCGCCATCGGCCCTCGGGCTGACCCCCTCCCTACCTCCAAACCCTTCAACACGGAATCGTGCCATGCTAAACTTTTTTGGCGGTTCGCATCGGATGTGCAGTGGGCTTTCGCGACGCAGCTTTCTGTCGGCTGGCTCCCTGTGCTTTGGGCTCGGCGGGTTTTCCCTCGCCGACTTGCTCCGTGCCGAAGAACAATCCGGTAAAAAGAGCACGCACAAGGGTCTGATCAATATCTTCCTCGGTGGCGGTCCTCCTCATCAAGACATGTGGGAGATCAAGACGGAGGCTCCCTCGGAAATCCGAGGCGAATTCAGTCCAATCGCGACGAACGTTCCCGGTATTCAAATTTGCGAGGTCTTCCCGCAACTCGCTCAGCGGATGGATAAGTCCGTGGTGATTCGATCCGTCGTCGGTTGCAAAGACCGACACGAGTCCCATCAGTGCATGAGCGGTTGGTTCCCCGACGATCTGAAAGCTCTCGGCGGTAGACCCTCGATCGGCTCGGCAGTGACCAAACTCCAAGGGTCGGTCGACCCTGCGGTTCCGCCCTTTGTTGGGCTCGCCTCGAAAACCCAGCATGGTCCTTGGTCCAATTCCGGTGAGGCCGGTTTCTTGGGGGCCGCTTATTCGGCCTTCAAACCCGACGGACCTGGGATGGAAAACATGAAACTCCAGTCGATTGGCCTCGACCGGCTCAAGGATCGACGCCGTTTGCTTACAAGCCTCGATACCATGCGACGCGATATCGACAACTCCGGAGTCATGGCGGGAATGGACGCATTCGAACAACGGGCCTTGGATGTGCTGACCAGCAGCAAACTCCTAGACGCCTTGGATCTGAGCAAAGAGGATCCGAAATTGGTCGAACGCTACGGGGATGGTAAGCCTTACAAATACCAGTACGACGGAGCGCCGACGTGCAACGACCACCTCCTGATCGCTCGACGCTTGATCGAAGCGGGTGTTCGCGTCGTGAGCCTCAGCTACGGACGTTGGGATTCGCACGGTGCGAATTTCGACCTAGTCCGCGACCACGGCGGCAAACTCGATCAATGCCTAAGCGCCCTGATGGACGACCTGACGGCTCGGGGCATGCTCGACGATGTAACGATCATCGTCTGGGGCGAATTCGGTCGGACCCCCAAGATCAACAACGGAGCAGGCCGCGATCACTGGGCCCAGGTCAGCAGCGCATGGATGGCTGGCGGAGGGATGAGAGTCGGACAAGCGATCGGTGCGACGAATCGGCTCGGTGAATACGCCAAGGAAAGACCGGTTCACATGCAAGAGATCATCTCGACGCTCTACCATAACTTGGGCATCAACACCGCGACGAACACCATCGTCGACCCGACTGGACGACCCCAATTTTTGGTCGACCACGAACCTATCCGCGAACTGATCTAGGGGCTACCGTGAAAGATAGCGTTTTGGGTTTTGGCTTTCGGTATTTTATAGCCCTGCTCTCGGGAATCCTGGCCTTGTCGCCATCGGCATTCTCGCAGGAGCTTAAACCTCTGGTTTTCGATACCCCTGAGATCACCTTGGTCGGCGAGGATGCTCGGGCGCAACTGCTTGTTCATACCCCCGCGAGCACCGATGGTGCAGTCATCGACCTGACTCGAAACGTCCGGTTCGAGCCCTCCGCACCGAATCTGATCGCCATCGATGCGGCCGGACTGATCACTCCGATGGCCACCGGTGAACTGAACCTGACGGCGCATGCCGATGGGTATGCCCCAGCGATCATCCCCATCCGAGTCGAACTCTCGGGTGTGGAAGAACCCGTGAATTTCCCGAACCAAATCGTCCCGATCTTCACCAAGTTCGGGTGCAACGGGGGCGGATGCCATGGAAAAATCGCAGGGCAAAATGGATTTCGCCTCTCGCTTTTGGGTTCCGAACCGGCCGAAGACTTCGAGCATCTGGTCCGGGAATCACGAGGCCGACGCTTGTTCCCAGCCGCTCCCGACACAAGTCTGCTACTGACCAAATCGATCGGCACGGTTCCTCACGGCGGCGGACAACGCATGGAACTCGATAGCCATGAATACCGAGTCCTTCGCCGCTGGATTTCCCAAGCCATGCCCTATGGCGACCCGAACGCACGCAAGATCACTTCGATCGTCGTGACTCCCTCGGCCCGTCAGATGGCTCGCAATACCCAACAGCAATTGAGCGTCCTTGCCAAGTTCAGCGACGGATCGAGCCAAGACGTCACGCGAACCGTCCAGTACGAATCGAACAACCTTGACATGGCCGACGTCAACGCTTCGGGCCTAGTGAGCATCCGAGATTTCGGGGGCGAGGTATCGATCATGGCACGCTACCAAGGTCAGGTGACCGTTTTCCGCGCAAGTGTCCCGCTCGGAACTCTGACCCAAGCGCTCCCGTTCGCCCAGGGTCCGATCGACGAAGCGGTATTCGATAAGCTCAAAGCACTTGGGATCCCCGCCTCGGGTCCTTGCGATGATGCGACCTATTTGCGACGGGTCACCTTGGATATCGCGGGCCGTTTGCCAAGCGTCGAGGAGGTCGATGCCTACAGCGCTCTGGTCACCGCCGGCGGCGATTCCCCAGAAGCGACCCAGCTTCGTCGGATCGAATTGGTCAACCGGCTCTTGGAATCGGCCGACTATGCCTCCAACTTTGCATCGAAATGGTCTGCCATTCTTAGGAATAATCGATCCGGAGAGGACACCCGCTACGGGTCGTATGCCTTCCACGATTGGCTTCGACAGAGCTTCTTCGAAAACAAGCCGATCAGCGTTTTGGTCCGCGAACTTCTCACCGCTACCGGGGACGCCGAGTCCAATCCCGCAGTGATCTGGTATCGGCAAGTGAGCAACACCGAATCCCGCACCGAGGACATCGCTCAGCTTTTCATGGGGCAACGGCTCCAGTGCGCTCGATGCCACCACCACCCCTATGAAAAATGGGCCCAGCAGGATTACTACCAAATGGCCGCGTTCTTCTCGACCCTCGACCGTCGCGAAGGTGCCTTGCCCAACGAACCTAAATTCGGATCCAGAGTCGCCGCCGCAACGGCCAATCACCCCAAGACCGGCCAAGCACTTGCGGCTACCGGATTGGATTCGGCCAAGGTGGAGTTGGCCAATTACGAAGATCCCCGAGGGGCATTGGCCGAGTGGATGACCGCCCCGAGCAATCCATTCTTCGCCAAATCGATCGCCAACCGCTACTGGAAGCACTTTCTAGGCAAAGGGCTCGTCGAACCCGAGGACGACATGCGGATCACCAACCCACCCTCCAATCCTCAATTGCTCGATGCGCTGGCCAAGCAACTCGTCGACTCCGGATACGATCTAAAATCGCTGATCCGTTCGATTTGCACCTCGACGACTTACCAACTCAGTTCCGTTGCCAACGAATGGAACATCAAGGACACGAATTGCTACTCGCGGTATTACCCCAAGCGACTTTCGGCTGAGGTTCTGCTCGACTGCATCGACACGGTCACCGGGAGCATCTCGCAATTCGATGGATTGCCTGTCGGAACCCGGGCGATCGAACTGCCCGATACTTCCTTCGCTTCGTATTTCTTGACCGTTTTCGGACGACCTGATTCCTCGACTGCGTGCGAATGCGAGCGGACAAACTCCTCAACGCTGGCTCAAAGTTTGCATCTGCTCAACTCGAAAGAAATGCAAGGCAAACTATCCTCAGATGCGAGCCGCGCAGCGAAATGGGCAAGCACCGCGATCGCCGATGCGGCACTGAGCCCGGTGGAGAATATTCGCAAGACAGCTCCTGAACGAATCCGCGAATTGTACCTCCGCAGTCTGGGCCGAGCACCGAGCGAGTCCGAACAAGCCATTGCGATTGAGTACTTGATGCAACGTGCGGATCGACTCAAGGAGGCTTACGAGGATCTCGTTTGGGGCATCGTCAATAGCAAAGAATTTCTGTTCAATCACTAAGCCGACTGATGCCATGAGATCGTTTCGTTTGATCAGGTCGGCCATCGCATTGCTGCTCGCAGGCTTGCTCTGCGAGATAACGCTTGGTGAAGTCCCCATCTTGGCAATCGATGCGGTCTATCCTCCCGTCCTATCGTCGGTCCATGCGAACCCATTGAAAGTCTCCGCAGGAAGATTCACTCAGGACATCGATGCCTTGGTCTTTTCCGACCCTCGCATCAGCGCCGTCCTGGAACCGGCTCCCAATTTGGCTCTCGACGATGTCCCACAGAAAAACTTCGGGAGCTTTACCGTCACGGTCGATCCAGCAACCCCACCGGGGTTCTACGAAGTTTGGGCCTCAGGTCGATATGGAATTTCCAATCCTCGCACCATCGCTATAGTCCCTACTCCCGTCGAACAGCTACCGGGAAGTATCGATCCAAAAAATCCTGTCGAGGTCAAACCGGGGATATGCTACGTCGGGACGACCAAGCGCAGCGATACGGTGATCGTAAAAACGAAAAAGACAGACCATTGGCCAAAGTGCTTGATCGCAGCACAGGTCCTCGATGCGGCCACCCTGCCCGCGCTGACAGTGACCGATGGCAAGCAAACAGTGCTGAGTCAGTTACGAGCCCAGGGCAAACGACCGATCCTCTTCGAAACGCCGACGGTGATACCTCGCCAACCGGTCGACGAGATCTACTTGAAGATCTACGACTTCCTCTATCGCGGGGCCGAGACCGCGTCGTTTGCACTGGTGATCGATCCTCCTGAGAATCATCCCCTTTTGACCACGGCGGCTTGGAAGCCACCCTTTAGCGTCTTTGAGGAATCGCTCGCCAGTTGGCCGACGGTCGATCCGGGAACGATACCAGTAGGCGGTCTTTTTCCAGCCCCAACTTGGGAAACCACGATCGAATTGACGCCTCAGAATCCAAAGGCACAGATCGAGTTTCCCGTGGCAGAGGGGCAGGCTTATGAATGCGAGGTTTTTTCGGCCTCGCAAGGTCAACTGTCCGATATACGCATCGTGGCCGATCGTGTCGCTCCAGCTCCGACGCCCGAGCAGTTGATTGAAATACAAGCCGCGATGGATGCCCCGTCAGGCACCGCGTTGGACCCAGCCTTGGAGCAACGCGTCAAAGACTATCGACCTCGAATCCAGAACACCGGACGCGAGGTGATCGCAATCGCCGAGGATGGGCCAGGAGCCGGCACGCGGGCCGTGGGGTTAAGCTCGGCGGATCCCATCGCGACGATCCCGGCAGGACCGGTCACGAAATACGTTCGGCTCTCGATCACCGATCTGCAGATGACTCCGTCGAGGAAATGGGCGACGCGATTGAACCTACGGGTCGGACCGGCCATTCCCCGTTTCCACGCCGTCGGGCATTGGGTCCCCGATACCAACAACGCAGTCCAAGCCAAGACAACCGGCGTCTCGCTGAGCAAAGGGGGCCAATGCGCCATGCAAGTCAGCGTACGGCGTGCGGGTGGATTTGCCGGGCCCATCCAAGTCACCTGCGAAGGCTTGCCTCCGGGTGTCTCCATGCGCCCGGCGATCATCGCTCCGGGGCAAACCGAGACCCAGGTGATCTTTTATGCGGAAGAGAATGCAACCGCATGGGTCGGAACGATCCAACCGCTGGCCAAGGGGACTTGGACGGATCCGAACAATGCTCCCCAAGAGATTGCCGTTCCCATCCGCGCCGCGACGATCGCGTTGGGCGCTTCGGGGGACCGCGGATTGCCACAATCGCGTCTATCGAGCCAATGGCAACTGAAGGTCATCGAACAAGAGGTTGCACCGATTCAGATCCGAGCCGGGGAGGGCCCCGATTGGGTCTTGGAAATCCCATTGGGCGGAAGTGGGAAGTTGCCGATCAAGGCGGTGCGAAGGGCAGGCGGCGATCAGAAAGGGGTCATGAGACCTCAGAACCTGCCTGGAAAAGTTGCATTTGGCGAATTTGAGCTTCCACCCAATGCGGCCGAAGCAACGCCGGAGATCAAGGTCGCTGCCGATGCGACTCCAGGTGAATACACCGTCTGGTTCCAAACCGAGATCATCCTCAAGCAATCCTTGCACCCGGAATCCCATGCTCGACTCGTCGCGTACCGCGACCGGATTCAGGCGAAGCTTGCCGATCCGAATTGGGCCGGTGATCGGCCGATGGCCGAAAAAATCATCGCCGAGACCAACCCGAAGATCGAAGCGATTGCCAAAGAAATCGCCCCGCGGGATTTCCCGACATTTCTTTCCTGCGCCCCATTTCGGCTACGGATCGTTCCGGCAGCGGAAGCCCCTAAGTAAACAATTGACTAAGTCCTTTTAAAAGCCGCGAGGCCTTTCGATGTTCCTGACCATGCGACCCACCTACCTCTTCTCAATCGCGGCGGTGCTTACATGCACCCTGGGATTGTGCAATCCTATGGCGCACTCCCAAGCACCTGCGGAGGTCAAGGACTATGCGAACCATATCCTACCGATCCTCAGAACCAACTGCTTGGCGTGCCACAATACGCAGAAAGCCGAAGGAGGCTTGAACCTCGAGTCCTACGACAAGCTTTCCAAGGGGGGCGATAGCGGGGCGACGTTTATCGCAGGTAAGGGGGGCGAAAGCGAAATGGTCCGCCGTGTCCTTGCCACCGATGAATCGGCCATGCCACCGGAGAAAAATGCCGTCGGTGCCAAGCGACTCAGTCCCGAAGAAATCCAATTGCTACAGTCCTGGGTCGATGCCGGGGCTCCAGCAGGGGTGCTCAAACCTGCAAGCGCCGCGCAGTGGAAACAAGTTCCCGATACGGTGCGTCCGATGTATGCCATGACGGCCAGCCCAGATGGGCAATGGGTGGCCACAGGACGAAGCAACCAAACGTTGGTCTATCGCTGGCCGTCGCTCGATGGTGCCGCCGATGTCGCTTATTTGGTCGATCCCGCGACCCAATCCCAGCTCAAAACCACCTTGCCTGTCGCTCATTTGGACATGATCCAATCGATTGCGATCAGTCCCGATGCGACCCGACTAGCGACCGGCGGATTCCGCGATGTGAAAATTTGGAAGCGCAACGCCGGAGTTTCCGAGGAGGGACTAGGTGGTCTGCTCAAGGGAGCCCATTCGGTATCGATAGCGAGCAACGGGATGGCGATCGCCAAGGCGACGCGGACCCCGACGCTCGAAATCGTCCGAGCCGATAAGTCCATCGTTTCGCACACGCTCGAATGCCCCAGCGTCGTCTCCTCGATGGCATGGAGCAATGACGCAACGCGATTGTGGGTCGTCGGCGAGGATTCGGCGGTCTATCAATTCGTGATCGAAGCCAACGAAACTCCTACGGCGATTGCAGTCAAGCCTTTGTTGACCTCCAAGGTCGAGCAGCCCCTGAAATCCTTGGTCAGCAACGATCCTCAGTCGTTCGTCGGAATCACCCCCGACAAGAAAACCCAGTGGTGGGGACTAACGGTTGCGACCGCAGAAGTCCCCTCGGCGCTCCAGAAAGTCGATCGTCTGGGAGATATCGCCGATGTCGTTGGATTGGCTCGCTACGAGGAAGCCGGCGTATCGCGAATCCTGGTAGCTTCTGGCGATGGAAACGTCAGAGTGGTCCAGGGGACCGATGGAGCTGTCTTGCGAACCATCGGGCACGGAGCGGCCATTCATCATGTCATTGCAGCGGGGGATTCGAGCAAGTTTGCAACCATCGGTGCCGATGGCTTGATCAAAACTTGGAAGTCTGCGGACGGGGCGATGCTATGGGAGCAGAAAGTCGACTCGTTAGGTCGGGGCAGGATCGAGCAAGCGGAATTGGCGTTGGCTAGACACAAGTCCAAGATCGAGAGAGCGACGGCCAAAGTCCCCGAACTCGAGAAGGCCAAACAAGCCGAAACCGAAGCGCACGGGAAACTGCAAACATCGCGCACGCAGATCATGGAAGAACTTGGCAAGAAACAGGCAGAACTCGACGCTCAGACCAAGGCGGTCGCAGACAGCGAAGCGGCCATGCTCGCCGCGAAAGCAGCCGTCGAAGAGGCGATGAAGAAGATGGAGGCAGCAGGAAAAGATGTCGAGGCGAAGAAACAAACGCAGCTTGCGGCGACCAAAGCAAAAACCGAAGTGGAAACCAAATTGACGACGATGGACAAGACGATTGCGACAGCAGCCCAAGCGATCGAGAAGGCCACCGCGACGTTGGCGCAGTTCCAAGCCACGCTCGAACAAGAGAAACAAAAGACCCCTCCAATGGAGCAGGGATTGACCCAGGTGCAAGCCGGTGCGGTTCCGTTGCCTGTGGTCCGAGGTACGTTCACCGCGGACCATCGGAGCATTGTCACGGCACGCAATGACGGATCGGTGTCGATTCTCCGTGGAGACAAAGGTCTACAGCAAACCGTCTTGGTCGGTGGCGCTGCGAATATCAACAGTTTGATCGCAACGGCCAACGGCTGGATCTGTGAAAACGTCGACGACGGCAGAGCCCTTACCTGGGATTGGGGTAATCGATGGAGCTTGGAACGCACCATCGGCGATATCAACGATTCTCCCTTTAGCGATCGGGTCACGGCGATGGACTGGAGTCTCGATGGCCAACACTTGGTCGTCGGGAGCGGAGCCCCGAGCCGCTTTGGTGAGTTGAAGATGATACGCATTGCAGATGGTGCGGTGGTCAAGGATTGGGGGCAAGTTCACAGCGACTCGATTTTGGTCGCCAAGCTCTCTCCCGATGGTTTGACGGTAGCCACCGGAGCGGCCGATAAGTTGTTGCGACTCCATCGCGTCGATGCCGAAGCACCGACGAGGACTTTTGAGGGCCATACGCACCATGTCCTTGGGCTCGCATGGCATGACGATAGCCATTGGATTGCAAGCGCTTCGGCGGACAATACGATCAAGGTTTGGGATGTCGAGACAGGGTCGGCGACTCGAACCATTCCAGGCTTCGGAAAAGAAGTCACGGCGTTGTCCTTTGTGGGGCGGACCAACCAAGTCGTCTCGTCCTCAGCCGACAAACAGGTCCGCGTTCACGATGTGAGCAACGGTGGGCAGGTGCGAGCCATAGGCGGTCCTGCCGAAGCGGTTTACTGTTCGCTCGTCGCAGGCAAGGGGCAAGTCGTTGCCATGGCAGGGGGCCAAGACGGTGTGCTATGGATCTGGCAATTGGATAACGGCCAAGTCCTCCAGCAATTGAAATAGACCCTCTTTGGGGCGATACTCATACGTCAAAGATTACCGACGCAATCTCTTTGAAACACAGAGGCGCAGAGGGCACGGAGCTTTGATGGATCCTCCGAGAGATCCTCCGAGAGAAGCATCAGGATTCGGTCGGTATCCACAGAAATCGAGCCCATCGATATGCGCAAGAGCTTCGATGGGCCAGATGAGATCCTCGGTGGATACCAAGGGCATGTGATAGCGGACTGTTATTCTGCGAATATGAGCGTGGTGCTTGCGCCTGGGTCGATTGGTTCCAAGCCCGGAGGGCTGGTACATCCTCTGCCGGGGTCGAAGGCCCCGGTTGCAGGTGCAAAGTAAAATCGGAGAGGCCCGGAGGGCCGACACACAGGATTTACTACGCCACTCATGGTCATTTACTAGTGTGTTGTGTCAGCCCTCCGGGCTTGATGAATGCAAATCTGTATGGATCGATCTGTGTGTATTGCATTAGTAGCCATATGTGGCCATTACAGCCAAGCAGCCAAGCAGCCCTACGCGCGGTCGGCCCCCTCAACCCCCCCGCCCCTTACTCCCCCGGCCAAAGCCCCGGTGGAGAAGGGGGGCCAAGCGGTTGGATGGAGCGGACGTGAAGCGTGAGGCTAACAGCCGGATCTCTGCGGGAGATCCACCACGAACAGCAAGGATCTCTACGGGAGATCTTGAAAACAAAAAAGGCCTGCGGTTTTGACACCGCAGGCCTTTGAGGATTTTTAGATGGTCTTCGGAACGACTAGCCCATCATCTTCGATACGGACTGAACCATTGGGCCGAGGACTGGCTCGATGATTTCCTTGACGCCAGGGATGAGATAAAGGGTGTTGAGCAAGCCACCGACCTTTTCGAAGTATGGCTTGATGAACGGAGCCAAGGTGCCGGTTGCGGCAGCAGGCATCTTGTCCATACCCAGGTCAGCGTAAGCCTTAGCGGCTTCTTCCAACTTGCTAACAGCACCCTTGGCAGTGTCCACATCGGTGATGCTTCCGAGGGTCGTGGTGATTCCGTCGAAAGAACCAGAAAGCTTCGCCTTGAGATCTTCGATGCTCATGCCACCAGGCAGTTCAAGCTTTGGAAGCTCCAAGGGAGCTGCAACCGAATCAGGTACTGGCTTGACTTTAGGTGCCGTCGCAGGAACCGGAGTGGGTGTGCGTACAACCGGCGTCTTGACTTCTTCCTTCTTGGTACCGGACATGAAGGTGTAGCCCAAGAAGCCCAGCCCTGCCAAAGCGAGCAAAGGCAAAAGCCAACTCAAAGGATTCGATGCAGGTGCGGCCGGTGCCGGTGCAACATAAGCCCTTTCGCGGGTCGTGGTTTCGCGAGTGGTGTTGCGTGCTGCGTTGTTCACCGTCTCGCTTGCTTGCCTGCCCAAGTCGGCCAATCCCATGACTCCCTTGAGCTCGTTTGGCAACGCGCTGCTCAAGAAGTTGCTCTGTCCACCCAGCAGGTTGGTCAAGACGCCTGGATCAAATCCACCAGCAGACTTGGCTTGCTTGCCGACAACACCCATGACGATAGGTGCCAAGGATCCGAGCAATCCCAGAACGCCCTTGTCGCCGATTCCCAAAAGCTTCATCAGCACCGAAACGATGCTCGCTTGCGAGGAGC
Organism: Planctomycetota bacterium; assembly: GCA_003671195.1. GTDB lineage: Bacteria > Planctomycetota > Planctomycetia > Pirellulales > Pirellulaceae > JBKCUI01. Next base: position 2,453 of record QWPJ01000038.1, on the reverse strand, counting down.
CCAAGAGCATTGGCAAGAGCGAACTGCCCATGCCGAGCAACTTCGAGCTTGCACCACCCGATACGAGACTACCAAGGTTATCCAAAATGGATGGCTCTGCATCCTGCTTCTTGAAGATGTTCGAAAGCTCTGAGGCTCCCGATGGCGTCGATGCCTTCTTCATGAGTCCGCTGAGCAAAACAGGAATCGCAGCGTCAATCGCCGAATTCGTCTTGCTCTTATCCAATCCAGCTGCAGATCCAATCTGATCTGCTACACCGCTGCTACTGATAGCGGATTTAACCAAATCCATCAAATTGATTGCCATATTCAAAACTTTCTTTTTAGGAAGAGGAACCGAAACTTAAACTGCCCAGAGGCTACACAGACTAATATGCCGGATTTACGTTCTTTTGGCAGTCCTCGATCGAAAAATCCTGATAAATAATTATGATTTTCTCAAGTGTAAGTACATTGCAACGCGAGGGCGAGGTATGCCTTGATGTGTGTAATACTACCCAATTATGGGGGGCAACTTACAGTCCGATGATCGTCGGGTAAGCCTCAAACCAAGCCCGGGCTTGTTCAAACTGCCAATCGCCAAACACGTGGCCTTGTCCATGATTCCAAAGTGCCAGGCCCAGACGAGCCGCCGCATCCACTGGCTTTTTTCTATCTATTTCCGAGCCAAAGAGACGCCAAGTCCCAAAAGCCCCAAGCATCGCTGGCAGACTCTGGCTCCCGTCGGCCGCTCCGGGACCTTTCTGCCCCCCCATAATCAAAACAGGCCTCGGGGCGATGAGCATGAGCAACTCGTCGTGCCCCCAATCGGCCCCCAAATCGGCCCCCAAATTGGCGCGGTGCTCCAGAGACGTCGTTCCGGTGGGGATTCTCGGCGGAGGGTTCAAATACCATGGTGCTTCCCAGTTGGTCGACCGAAGATCGACCCCGCCCTCGCTTGCCACCCCTGCGAGCACACGCGGATCGCTGGCCATGAGGTAAAGGACTTGCTTGGCCCCAAGCGAATGGCCGAAAGCAAAAACACGCTTGGGGTCTACCTGAGGGATGCTCAACAACGCATCCAATGCCCGCTGCGCGTCATAAACCATTTTGGCCATCCCCCGCGCTTGCGGATGGCGCTTGGCATGATTCGCGACAGCTTGGTCGAAACCGACTCCCTCTTGCCACAAGAAGCATTTCGGACAGATCACGATATACCCAAGTTTGGCGAACTCCAAGCCGGTGGCTCGCGGGCCTCGGTTCCCTACACCTGCGATCTCTTCGATTGTGGCGTTGTTGGTCGGGTGCAATGCGACCATGCCCGGCCTTAAGTCGCTCGAATCGAGCCCATCGGGCCCATCGGGCAAAAGGATATAGGCATCCATCGAAACGTCGGTCTCAAGTTCGATCCTCACTCGCCGTCGGAGAACCCCTTCGACTCGATCTTCGCTGAGCACCTCTAGCTTCGGTGCTGTGCCGACCGGAGGCATAGGCCCGAGCAGACTGTCGAAGCGGGCCTGAACCCGTACTCTGGCCTCTTGCCAATCGGCTAAGGTTTGGACCGAGGCAAGCCACGGCAGATCGCTCTTGGGAGGATTCGCTGTATGAGCTGTATTGGCTGGATCGACCTGATCTGGCCAACGATGGATCTTGTCGATCCAATCGGCGCGCCGATTCTCGGGACTAAAACGTGGTGTTCGTCCCGCGTGCTCGACTCGGAATCGAATGAGCCGACCGTGCTCGACCTCTGTCACACAGACGGTCTTACCGTCAGGGCCACCGAAGCAAATGTTGCTCGGGCGCGCCCCGAGGACATCGATCCGACGCAAGATCTCCCCTTCAGGGCTCAAGACCACGACAGTCCCTTCTCCGTAACGCGTTACATACAAGTTCCCTTGGTCGTCGTAACGCATTCCATCAAAACCATGGTCGGGAAATTCCTTGAACAACGTTTTCGCGGCAAGCGATCCGTCTTTTTGGATCTCAAACCGCCAGATCTTGCGCTGATTCGATTCATTGACCGCTAGATATTTCCCATCCGGACTGATGTCTAGCCCATTGGTCGTTCCCATCCCATCGGCGACGATTCGAGCGATTCCCTGTCGATCGATCCGCCATAGACGCCCTGTCCCATCACTCCAATTCGGATCGCTGGCATAGAGTGTCCCGTCATCGGCGATTGCCAAGTCGTTTGGCTGATGCATCGTCGGCTCGTGGCAATGCAGTACGAACGCGCCGGTGACTCGATCGACTCGCCAAATCTTGTGCTCTACATAATCGGCAACCAGCAGATCCCCCTGACTATCGAGGACGATCCCGTTTCCGGTTCCTCGGTTTGGCAAGCTGGCCCAAGCGATTCCGTTGCCCCAACGATCTATTTTTCCGATCGTCTGCTGCTTTCCAAAGTTCACCGCATAGACATTGCCTTGAGCATCGCTTGCCGGTCCCTCGATCCCTTCGGTGAAGGCATGATC
>QWPJ01000046.1 GCA_003671195.1 Planctomycetota bacterium | reverse complement strand
GTACCGCTTCGCTGAGTACCGCTTCGCTGAGTACCGCTTCGCTGAGTACCGCTTCGCTGAGTACCGCTTCGCTGAGTACCGCTTCGCTGAGTACCGCTTCGCTGAGTACGAGCACGGCGAAATCCGATGTGATGCGATACACGAACCTTTATTGACGATCGAAGTAGGCTTCGCGGACTTCGGCTTCCATGCTGACGGTTTCGGCAAGAGCCGCATGGAAGCGGTCCTTGTGGAGCGAGTACAGGAGGCAGGATTCCTTTGCCCAGACGCTTGCGTTGCGTGGTTGGCCTGAGAGGAGGGCCATTTCGCCGAAGAAATCTCCTTCGGCCAGTTCGGCGATTTGGACTTCTGGGTTCCCTTTTCGGACTGAGACTTTGCCTTGGCGGATCAAGTAGAAGCGATCCCCTGGGTCTCCTTGGCGGATGATTTGGTCTCCTGGAGCGTAGTTTTCGATGTTGAATTCGTCGGCCACGCGGGTGAGGGTTCTTGGGGTGACGCGTTCGAAGACTTTGCATTTGGCGAGCATCTGGGTGATGATTGCGGCTTCTTTGACCAGTGCATCGCTTCGGATTGAGCCGTCGACGAGGGTCAGGATACGGTCGGCCACGTCGAGGATACGGTTATCGTGGGTAACGATGACGATGGTGGTTTGTTTTTCACGGGCGAGTTTTTGGAGCAGTTCGACAACGGTCCGCCCGCTTAGTTCATCGAGGGCGGCCGTCGGTTCGTCGGCCAGGACCAATCGTGGTTGGTGGACCAGTCCGCGAGCGATTGCGACGCGTTGTTTTTGTCCACCAGAGAGTTGTTTTGGTCGGTGGTGCAATCGGTTTTCCAGGCCGACGGCTCGAAGGATTTCTTCTGCCGCGAGTGTTTGTTCGTGTGCGGACCGATGGGGGTAGCACAGTTCGATGGCCATGCGCACGTTTTGTGTGGCATTTAGGGAATCGAAGAGGTTGTGGGCTTGGAAGATGAATCCGACTTGGCGACGGAACTGCTCCATCGCTTTGGGGCTGGCACCGTCGAGGGGTTGGCCGAGGACCTCGAGATTGCCTTGCTGGACGCTTCGAAGTGCCCCGAGGAGGGTCAAGAGGGTGGTTTTGCCTGAGCCACTCGGGCCGGTCATGATGATAATTTCGCCAGGGTAAACCGTCAGATGGTTCTCGAAGAGGACTTGTTTGCGAAGCTCTCCTGAGCCGAAGTAGTGGCTTAGGGCCTCTGCGCGGATCGAGGGGGTTTGGCCGAGGGATATCTTGGAGCGGGTCGCCGGGTCGAACTGGGTGGCTCTGAGGCTATTGGTAGGAATCATCGTTGAAGGCCATCCATGGATTTGGGAATTCCTGGTAATCTTTCTGGCATAATTGTTTGAGCGCAGGGGACTCGAACTAGGCTTGATGCGCTTTTATGGGATCCGCGGATTTTTGGACATCCAAAGTCTTACTTTTCAACGTGTTGCTTGACGGAATGATCACTGGACATTTTATTTCGAATCGGTCGCGGGGGGTGCGAAGGATCTTTTGTGGGCTCTTCGGTTTGATGATCCTTTTGAATGCGGTCCCAAGGGGAGTCCTAGGTGGTCCGTTTCCTCAAGTTTCGGCGACCAAGGATACCTCTGGGAGTATTGTCGCGCAAGGCCGATTGCAGCCCACGGGTGGGATTCTCAAGTTGTCGGCGGTCCCTGGGGACAGGATCGAGGGGGTGAGAGTCGAGCCGGGGGCTCTTGTCGAAGTGGGGCAAGAGCTTGTGGTCCTCGAGAGCGCGGGGCTTAGAAAGCTCGAATTGCAGATTGCCGAGTTGAAGCTTGCTGACGCGGTCTCGATGCATCAGGCGGCTTTGCGTCAGGCCGATCAGGGACTTGAGATGGCCCAATGGAAACTTCGGTCTGCCGAGCAGATCCAAACCCAGGCAAGATCGACTCTGGAGCTTGTCGGTAAGCAATCCCAGCTTCTCGGATCGCTCGGCGAGCAAATACGGGGGCTCGAAGCGATCCGAAGCAATCCTCGTTTGCGGGGGGCAGTCGGCAGTTTGGAGGTTGAGGCCAAGCGGAATCAGAAAATGGCCGCAGAGGTCGAATACGAGCGGGCGCTGCAGGGAGCGAATCAATCGATTCAATCGGCCGAGTTGCTGGTCGCTCAGGCCCAAGGAGTGCTTCGCGAGGCCAGGGAGGCTCGCGAGCAACTCGCGGAGAATCCGAGTTACCGCCCGCTTGAAAAGCAGATCGAGTTATTGAGGCTCCAGTTGGGGCAAGCTGCTGTGGTGGCTCCGGGATCCGGTACGGTGCTTCAGGTCTATGGAGTTCCAGGAGAGCGAGCCTCGGTGCTTCCCTTGATCGAGATGGCCGACTTGACCCAGATGTCCTGTTTGGCCGAGGTCCATGAATCCGATGTGGGTCAAGTTCGCCTTGGCCAAATCGCCGAGATGAAATCCGCATCGCTTTCACGCACGATTCGGGGGAGGGTCCGACGGATCGATCGGGTCGTCGGCGCCTCTCAGATGCGTTCGGCGAGCCCGTTAGCACGTTCGGATTTCCGATCGATCGGCGTGTGGATTCAGATCGATCCCGAGGATGTTGCCGTCGCTTCGGAGCGTCTGCAGTTGCAGGTTGAGGTCCGGATCGAGAAATAGGGGTTAATCGGGGTATTTCGGACTCTATTGGATGGGGGCTTTGGCGTTGACCAGGACCAGAGCGATCCAGAAGCTTACGAGCAGCAGCACCCAGACGACGTCGAGGAAATGCCAATAGAGGGTGCAGACTTTGAGTCCGATGTTTCGTTCGTGGTCGTAGCGGTTGGCCAGGGCGTTTCGGGCGGTCCACCAAAGTCCGATCGCACCGCCGACGACGTGTGCAGCGTGGAGGAAGACCAGAATGAAGGTATAGCCGTAGGCGCTTTCATTGCGGGTTGGGGCGTCGGCAAGTCCGTCGAGTAGGCGTTTCATGCCGTCGGACTGGATAAAGAGGAACGCGACCCCCATGGCGCAGGCGCCGATGGTCATTTGTTTGACGGTGGCCAGACGGTCTTTCTTCGCAGCGCGGTAGGCCCATTCCAAGCAGACCGACACGCCGATGAGCAGAAGGGTTGAGGGGATGAAGCTCCAGGGGAGGACCATTCTTTGGGTGATGGCCCGGTCCGATCCGACCCTCATGGCGATGTAGATCACGTAGAGAAGGATGCTCGAAAAGAAGAAGATCGCTAGCGATCCGATCATCAACCACATTCCTTGGGCGGCTCGGGCGTCTGCAGGGAGGGCTTGCGGTTTGCTCGCCGGTTGTTTTGGTGCGTTGAAGTCGGCTGGAGGATTGGGGATGGGTGGGTTGGGGATGGTGTCCAAGGTCGTAATCTCGGTGGTTCTTTTAGCTTGTCTTTGGTCGATGGAGGCATCCGGTGGGCGGTCCGAAAAAAAATCGGGTCTGTGGGTGCCTTTTTGTCTACCACTGTAGCAACGGGCCAAATGGCACAAATGAAGCGGTTTTGGTTCAAAAACGGGCTTGGGGGCACCAAGCTGGAGAATGTAGCGAATTTGCGGGGCAAAGGGGCGGCAATGCTGGCATATTAGCGCTGATCGGTAATTGAGTTCTGGCCCGATTTTTCGATACGCTTTACCTAAACCGACTCAATTCGACGGCATGGCAGTTCCGATAAACCAGCACATACCGAATCTAGTTCGCTTGGTACCGTGGAGTCCGGGTGATGGAATTTCGAGGAACGGGTGGGGAATCGACCATGTCAATTTTGCAACGAACTTTGCGAACGTTTGTGATCACAGCGGCTGCCATGGCTGGGCAGTTGGGGTATGCCGACAGCGGCTATCACCCGTTCTCGGAACCTGTGGATTTTGATCCGGATTGGCAATTATTTGCCCCGATGCAGCTTCAGGATGTCGAGGATTTATCTCCTCGGCAGCGGGCTCCGCACGGTCTGTATTTGACCTATGATCGGGTGTATACCGGGGTGACCCGACCTGAGGTCAACGGAGCGACGTACCTGATGGACAGCACTTGGGGCAACCGCTGGGACTTTGGTTGGATGAACCGACGCGAGAGCGGGTGGGCGTTCTCTTACCAGGTCGTGACCGGACCGAATGTGTACCATGGGTACGAGCAACTGCGGCTCAATGGATTTACCGATTCGGTAGTGGAAGACGATGCGGATGTACCGTTTTTCCGACCTACGGTGTTTGATAACGATCCGTATACGCTCGAGCGGACCTATGATGTCGTTCAGAGCATCAACGTAGCGAACTATTCGAGCTTTGAGGCCAATAAAACTTGGCGTATGGAGCCTTATCGATACGGTGGGATGCTCGAACCGCTGATCGGTTTGCGTTATGTGAAGTTCCTCGATACGGCACGAAGCGACGACTATCTGACGGACCTTGTGGTGGACCCTTTTGATCCTACGCAGGACTTCGCGGGTGAGGTATACACCAACGACATTGTTCAGACACGCAACGACATGGTTCTAGGTCAGCTTGGATTTCGATACTTCCGGAAAATCCGTCGTTGGACGCTGTCGAACGAATTTAAGGTTTTCGCGGGTCATACCTTCCAGTCGCAGGAAACGACTCGGTATGTCACGACCACAACGTATCCTGTGGACGTGGCTATCGGTGACGAGCCTCTATTCGATGGCAATCACGTAGGAACGTCTTACTTCTCTCGCAGGAACAACGAAACGCCGGTTGGTTTCGATCTTCGGGCCGAGGGTGCTTTCAGTGCGACCAAGCATCTTGATCTGCGGGTTGGATTCCAAATGATTTACTTTGGCCAGGGCATTTGGCGGGGTGCGGCTTTGGGCCAGGGCAACAACCACGAGACGAATCAGCAAGTGGTTATGCCGGGTTTGACCTTCGGATTTGCGATCAACCGATAGCCAGCGGCATCTGACTGAAACGGAAAAAGTCGAGCAAGCGAGTCCTCAAGAGGCTCGCTTGCGTCATTCAATGCTTGCATTCACTGCGACTTGGGATTGAGTCCATCGGGTGAAACTTGATACAAGGTTGGGTTGGGACTCGGAGTGTATCTGTGGTGATGTTGGAACACTTGCGGGCTCAACGGGTCCTGGAAGAAGGAAGATCAGGGATGTTGACCAAGTCAAAGAAGCGAGCAGAGCAGGCTTTTGAGATACCGCTTTTGCCGGCGATTGTGGTCGGATCGGCGATGTGTTGTCTGTTTTACTTTGTGATTTTGCTTCCGCCGTTCCGTCATCCTTTGGTGATACGGTATGCGTTTTGCCATTGGGTTGCCATCGCTTCGGCGTGGTTATTCGCGACTGCAGCGGTTTATTTGGTTCAGAAGCTATGGGTGCTTGGTCGCCAGCGGCGGATGGTCCATGCGCTCGAATTGGTGCTTGACGAGTGGGTGGAGCATCGTGCCGAGTGGGATATTGAGCCGGTGATGGATGGGTATCGCCGCGCGACATCGCTGCAAGCGTTGTGGAAGCTTCAAAAGGACCATATCGCAAAGTCATGGTATGGAAAACGGCTTGGGCATCTTTTGGTGCGGCAGGTCGAGCGGCGATCGACGGTCCGATTGGACGAAGATCTAGAGAGTTTTGCGGATCGCGACGCAGAGGCGTTGCATTCGAGCTATGCGATGGTTCGCATTCATTGTTGGGCGATGCCGATGTTGGGTTTTTTGGGGACGGTCATTGGGATTTCCGACACGCTCGGTCAGATGGACGCTCAGGCACTTGCGAGCGGTTCCAAAGAGGCGATGAATGGATTGACCAGTGGTTTGTATGTCGCCTTTGACACCACTGCCGTGGGCTTGGTTTTGACGATGATCGCGATGTTTATGCAGTTTTTCGTGCAGCGTGCTGAGCAGGACTTTTTGGGGAGAATAGACCAAGGAGCCGCATCGGCGATGCATCGATGTCTATCGGATCAGGAGCATAGCGACACGCGGGACGTTGAGGCGTCGTTGAAGCTAGTTGCCAACCGTCTGATCGATTCGATGCAGGTTTTGGTGCAGCAGCAAGCGCACTTGTGGCGAGAATCGATTGGCCAAGCCCAATCGGAGTGGTCTTCGATGAGTGCTAGGGCTACGGACAGTTCGCTAGGTACGATTCAAAGGGCATTGGCTGGAACCTTGGCTGAGCATCGCGATTCGATGCGCGAGTGTTTGAGTCAGTTGTCTGTTTTGCAAACCGAGGGAGCCCAGCAGATCGACGGGCGGTTGCAGCAATGGCAGACGACTTTATCCGAGCAATCCCGTTTGGCACTTCGTCAGCAGCAGGAGGTCAGTCGCAATGCCGAGCTTTTGCAAAAGCTATTGGATTCGACGCAGTTGGTCCAAGCCATGCAGCAACCGATCCAAGCGACGCTTGAGCGGATGACCGAGTTTGATCGGTTCCAGGAAGCGGCATTGAGTTTGACCGAGGCCGTGATGGTTTTGAGCACGCAGTTGGAGCGATCGGGGCATATTTCCAGGCAGGCGGTCCGAAGGCGTCAGGCCAGGAGTTCGGATCCCCAAGCGGATGGAATCTCGGCGGATGGAGTAATAGCCGGTGGAATTTTCGAGGATGGGTTTTCGCACGGGAGTCCCATGGGACTCGAGGCTGACGGCGCGAGCGATGCGGTGGTTTTGAAACTTGATTCCCCAACGATAAGAAAAGCGGGATGAGCAAACGATCGCGGCGTGGAAACGATTATGCACCGTCGACCTTTCCATTCCTGGCGGTATTGCTGTGTGTGATCGGCGCGTTGGTTTTGCTCTTGGTGATCAATGTGGCCAACTCGCGAGCCTCGGCTAGGAATCAGGTGCAAAGCGAGTTGACCGAAGCGATCGAGGAGGCCAAGGAGCGATCGGATTACTTGGTCTCTATCTCCGAGGAGCTTCAAGCTAGGCGTCAGCAGGTCGGCAAGCAGATCGAACTGCGGCGGAGCGAACTGGCCCGTGCCGAGGACCATATCGAGCGGCTTGAGAAGGATCTTCTGGAAGCCCAAGCTCGTTTGGAGAAGCTTGAAGATATGCAGGAATCCTCTGAGCTCAAGGCGAATGATCCTGCCAGGATCCAGGAGCTTAAGGATCAGATCGAGGCGCAGAAGCTTAGGCTTGCCGAAGCGATCGCCGAGCGCAAGGACCAGACACCTGCGTTTTCGATCATTCCTTATGAGGGGGCCAATCGCACGACGCGGCGACCTGTGTATCTTGAGTGCACAGCGCAAGGGGTGGTGATCCAACCTGAGGGAGTCTTGGTAAGCATCGAGGACTTGGGTCCACCGCATGGTCCAGGCAATCCGCTCGATGCGGCTTTGCGGGTTTTGAGGAACGCTTACCAGTCTCGCGATGCGATCTATGGAATCACGATCCCCCCCTACCCTCTTTTGTTGGTTCGGCCCGAGGGGATAGCTAGTTATGCCTTGGCGCGTTCTGCGATGTCAGGCTGGGACGATCAATTTGGTTATGAGTTGATCGACGCTCAGATGGAGTTAGCGTTTCCTGATGGGATCCCCGAGTTGAAGACCGATTTGGTTCGGGCTTTGGGTGTAGCGAAAGATCGCCAAAGAGCGCTCGTTGCGGCGTTGCCTGCAAAGTACTCTCGCAATCCGTTTGCCACCAAAACTGAGGAGACCTGGGATTCGATCGATGCGGATTTGGCTCGGGGTGCGAATCGTTCGGAGTCGATAGCTCGAGGATCGCAGGTGGGCAAGGATTCTGGAATCGAGCAAGATCGGCGTTGGGAGATGATCGAGCAATTGCCTGCAAGTTCTCCTGGTCGTTCGGATTCCAATGGTTCCTCGAGTGGGCTTATGCCAGCGGGAAAGGAGCTTGGTTCTGGGGGCTCGGGTGTAGGATCGACGGTTGAGGCTGAAACTTCGACAGCCCAAGGAGATGGTTCTCGCGGAGATCGTTCCGGGTCAGAGGGAACTGGGTCAGAGGGAACTGGGTCAGAGGGAACTCAGGGCGGGGGATCCCAGGTCGAGGGTAGCATGAGTCCTACGAGTGGTGGCGCGCGATCCTCGTCGAATCGATTTTCCGCTTCGTCGTCGGGGTCCTCGGGGGGATCTGCGAGTCTTGAGCAGTCTCCAGAGGACGAGCAGATGCAGAGGGCGATGCAAGAGCAGGCGATCAAGCAGCAGGCTGGTGAGAGTTTGCCTGGTTCTCGCGCATCGAGTGCATCGAGCGCATCGGCGGGTGAATCGAAGAAGAAGACTTCTGGTGCCGATAGCGATCTTAAGCCGATCAGTTTGACGGCGGGCAAGGACTGGGCGACGAGCCGAATGGACAACCGATCGACTCCGGTGTCACGTCCCATCCGGATCATTGTGCTACAGGACCGTTGGCTCATGTGTAGCGAGGGGCAGGATTGGAAGTACGACGCGGAGATTTCCCTTGAGCAAGGTCCGCAGGCGGCTTCGGCGGAGCTTCAGGAATCGATCCGTGACCGGGTCGAATCTTGGGGACTGTCTTTGCCGGGGGGGTATTGGGTTCCCTCGTTGAGTGTGCAGGCGGCTGCCGATGCCGAGCAGAGTTTGTTGCGCATGCAGCGTTTATTGGAAGGCAGTGGAGTGATCATCAAGGTTCAACCGCTGACGACACCGAAGAACCGCAAGTAGTGGGGTAGAGGATCGATGGCAAGACGCAATCGCGATGAGGAACAGTTGGCCGTTGGCGAGGATTCCTTCATGGACACGATTGCCAATCTCGTTGGGATCATGATCATTTTGGTGGTGATCGTCAGTGCTAAGGGTTACACGGCGGCCAGGACACTTGCGCGCGAGGAGGTTCGCGAGAAGATCGACGATTTGGCAGTACCGTCGGTTCAGGCGGAGAATCTCGATCGGGATCTTGCTGCGCAGGTCGAGCAACTCCATCGTTACGAGGTCGAGACGGCGTATCGGAATGCCGAGCGCATGACGTTGGTGGATCGCAAGACGCAACTTGAGCAGGAGATTCACAAGCGGCTAGAGCAGCTTGACAGTGAAACCCAGAGGGGATTCGAGCAGGACGCCCAGGCAGCAGAGCTTGAAAAGCAGCTCGGGGAGCTTGAGCGACAGCAAGGCGAGTTGCCTGAGGTGCAAAAGACGGTCATCGCCTTGCAGCATTTACCGACTCCGATGGCCAAGACAGTATTTGGCAAGGAGTTGCATGTGATGATACGCGATGAGCAACTGAGTGTGATCCCATGGGACACGTTGATCGAGCAGCTCAAGATCAATGCTAGGGCGAGTGCATCGCGGAATTCCCAGCGGGATAAGTTCGAGGATGTGCTCGGGCCGATCGATGGTTTTCTGATGCGTTACCGATTGATTTCCAAGACTGGGATGATGAGTGATGGGCGGGTAGCAGCGATGGGTAAGATGGTCGAGCTTGAGCGATTCGAGCTTGAGCCAACGGCCGAGGTGATCCGGGAATCGGTCGAGGAGAGTTTGGGTCCTAGGGGGCGATTGCGATCGGAGCTTGACGCGGTTCGATCGAATCATACGACGGTGACGGTTTGGGTTTATCCTGAGAGTTTCGGGCAGTTTCGCAAGCTCAAGGAGTTGCTTTACCGGGAGGGCTGTTTATGCGCAGCGAGGCCTTTGCCCGAGGGGATGCGTATAGGGGCCTCGCCTCATGGATCCAGCAGTACGGCGCAGTAGAGGCGATGGAGTTCATCCGTCGCTGATTGTGGAGGGCTCAGGGCATTTTCAAACTTCTCGATTAACCCCTTGGATCGATTCGCCCGATGAGATCGTCGGTCGCGAATCGGACTTTGGCATTCGATGCGTATCCATCCTCGGGGTGACGATAGCCCATGGCGCAAGCCACCCGTGTGGCATAGGGACTCCCATCGAGTCCTAGGACTTGGTCGTATTTTGCAGGCGAGATGCCTTCCATGGGACAAGCATCGATGCCCAGGTGGGCGGCTGTTGCCATCAGTTGCCCGAGGGCGATGTAGCCTTGTTGGGTCGCCCAATCGGCGAGGCGCTCTTGGCTGTTCTCCAAAAATCCGAGGATGACTTTGCGATAGTTCGCTAAACTCTCGAATGGGATTTTTCGTGTATTTGCCGTGTCGTGGAGGAATCGATCGACGTACTGGGTATCGATCGAGCGGAGCGTTGCGATGACGACCAAGTGCGAGCAATCGCTCGGCTGCTGTTGGCCCCAGGAGATCGCTGGCAATTGGGTTTTGACTGCCGGGTCGGTCACCACCAGGAACTGCCAGGGCTGCAGGCCGAAGCTGCTTGGGGTCAGGATCAAGCTTTTCTCGACCGCTTGCCAGAGTTCCGGATCGATGGAGCGCTGTGGATCGAATCGTTTGACGGCATAGCGCCACTCTAAGGCATCGAGCCACTGGCTGGGGGACCCTTGCGGGGTCGGAATATCATTGGGAGTTTTCATGTTTTTCTTTCTATTAGGATCGGACGGATCGGACGGATCAGGCTTCGCCGAGGATTTCCAGGGCGAGTTTCCCTTTCCATTGAAGGAACAGGGTTTCGAACGTTTGCGGGCCGGAGATGCATCGGATGATCGAATCGCCGTCGGAGAGAATTCCCCAGGTGTTTCCTTCATCCGAGGTGGCTTGGCACAGCAGTGCTTGGGCGCCCAGGCAGTTCAACTGGGCCAGTGGTTTGATCTCGAGGAAACCTTTTTCTTCCAGCTCTCTGAGCATCGGTTCGAAGGAGTCCTTGTGCGGTTCGGGGAGCGAATCCCAGGCGATTCGAGATTCGTCGGAGTCTTCGATGTCGTTGGCCAGGTACATCGCAAAAACCGTGTCGTTGGAGAAGGATTTCATGTCGAGCGACATGGCGCTGGGAAACGGCCCTGAGAATCCGACGTTCGAGTAGTGTCCGTCCCCTGTTCCGTAGTCGAACTGCAGCAAGAAGCATTCTTGGGGGCCATCGAAGCCGGGCCACTGAAGGGTTCTTTGTTCGACCAGAGCGATGCGAGAAGGAGGGATAGCAAACTGTTCGGGTTGGCTCAGCCAGATCGCCAAGTCCGATTTGGCTTTGGCCAGCGAGGAGGTCCATTGGGGATCGATCCGATCGTCGGCCGAGAGTTCGTGCAGGTAGGCGAGAGCCCGTGCGCGCGACGAATCGTCTTGGAGGAGTTCGACGATCAGGTCAATGGCTCTGGATTCCCCGAGTTTGGCCAGTGCGTAGGCGGATTCGAGTTTCAATCGTCGGTGTTTCAGGACGAGGGCTTGGTTGAGTTTCCCGATGGACCGAGGGTCGCCCATTTGGGCGAAGAAATCGCACAGAGCAACCAGGAGCGAGACGGCGTCGAAGAGGATTTGTTGGATGACTTGGACGTTATCGGAAAATTGGCGGGGATTTTCTTCGAGGGATTGCAATTGGAGAGTCACTGCGCCGAAGACGGTAAGGAGCGAATCGAAGCGTTCGGCTGCTGGGTGGGGGCTAACGCCGTGTTTACGAACCATGTTATTGGCCAGGTCTAGGGCAGGCGCAAGGACGCTCGGTTGGTTGCTATCGAGCAAGCGGGGGAAGACATCCGCGAGTTTCCAATTCGTCGATTGCATCAGGACCCCGAGGGCTTGGGCCGAGTCTTTCCAGTCGGTCGGTGGGGCATCGACCAGCAGGTCGACGGCGACCCGGACGCTTGGGGACTGGCCGCTCAGGAGCATCGACTCGAGGAGCAAACCGAGGCATTTTTGGGGCTGGTATTTGCGGAAGGCGTTGTAGGTTTCGCAGGCTCTTTGAGCGGCGAGCAATTGGACTAGGCGGGCGGCTTGATCGTCGAAGGAGGCCGGAGCGGTTCGAACCAGTTGGAACAGCCAGTTGGCCAGGGTGCTGAGGGCTTCGTTCAGGGCGGCTTTGCCGGGGCCTTGGAGATCCTTCAAGAGGGCTTGTTCGGACTTCTCCAGATCGCACAGACCCTCGGCCAACAGGAGGCATGGGAGCCATTCGTCGGGAGTTTGCCAGATGGGACCTGGGGTTGGATCCGAATCGAGTTTGGCCGTATCGAGGGCGTATTCGAGGCGTGCTCGGCACTCCAAGGCCCAGAGTCGGTGTTCGGGGGAAAAATCGATTGTATTGAATTCCATGGCAAAACAGCTGGTTTGGATTAGTCAAAAGTGCGGATTGAGGGTATCGTAGACTCAGAAAATTCTTCAGGAAAGTGCAGATATGACGTCACCGATGCCGGAGCATTTCTCCGAGCTACCCCTTTCACCGGTCATGCAGAGGGCTTTAGCCCAGGTCGGTTGGAGCAAACCTAGCCCTATTCAAGCCCGTGTTATCCCGCATGCGCTTGAGGGCTACGATATTCTTGGTCAGGCTCGAACCGGGACTGGCAAGACCGCTTCGTTTGCGATCCCGATTCTTGAGCAACTCGATCCCTTGAGGATCCATCCGCTTCCACAAGCATTGGTATTGGTACCGACAAGGGAGTTGGCTCATCAGGTCTACGGTGAGTTTGTCAAGTTGGCCGAGGGTTGCCCGACGGAGGTCGTCGAGGTCGCCGGTGGCAAGCACATGCAAAAGCAGCTTAAGGCTTTAGGCCACGGCGTCCAAGTGGTCGTCGGGACCCCTGGGCGCGTGATCGATCACATCGAGCGTGGTTCGCTGCGGCTCGGTGGGATCTGGTGTGTGGTGCTCGACGAAGCCGACCGGATGCTCGACATCGGATTTCGTCCGAGCATCGAGCGTATTTTGCGTCGATGTCCTGAGAATCGACAGACAATGCTCTTGAGCGCAACGCTCGACGAGCGGATTCGGGATCTGGCCAACCGTTACCTTTTCGAGCCCGTCGTCATCGACTGTTCGGATAAAGACGTCTCGGTCGAGACGATTGAGCAAAGGTTCATCTCGATCAGTCAGGATCGAAAGCAAGAGGTACTCTTTCAGTTGCTCGAGCGAGAGCAGCCGCCTCAGGCGATCATTTTTTGCAGGACCAAGATTGGAACGGCCAAGTTGCATCGGCAGCTTGAGCGTTATTACGTCAACCGACCGGAGCGCAAGGTTCGCGTCGAGACGATCCACGGAGACATGAGTCAGCCTCAGCGCGACGAAGTATTCAAGGCATTGCGAGAGAACAAGATCGACATCCTAGTGGCCACCGATGTCGTTGGCCGTGGGATCGATGTATCGTCGATTTCGCACATCATCAACTACGACATGCCCGACGAGTGCGACGACTATGTCCACCGCGTCGGAAGGACCGGTCGGATGGGCCGATCAGGCATCGCGTTTTCGTTCGTGGGCAAGGATCAAGGGTACTTGCTCACGGAGATCGAGCAACGGATCAACCGAATGCTCGAGAAGGATCCTTTGTCGGAGGTCGTCGGCAAGCGTCGTGTTAGCCCAGCGGCCAGCAATGGGTCCGGTTCCGAGGTTTCCGCATCGCCGAGGTCTGCTGGGCAGAAGGTGTCTGGATCTGGGGTTGGGGATACTGACCCAAGCGAATCTGCCGCTGAGGTGCAAGCCGATTTGCCTTTTGGAACAGCTCCTGCGAGCCGGACGCTTGGGCGGGCCAAGAGCCGCGGCAGCGTGCGAAGACGGTAAACGCAAAGACGCAGGGGAAGAAATAAACGCAAAGGCGCAAAGACGCAGGGGAAGAAGTAAACGCAAAGACGCAAAGACGCAAAGGCGCAAAGACGCAAAGGGAAGAAGTAAACGCAAAGACGCAGGGGAAGAAGTAAACGCAAAGACGCAAGGGCGCAAAGACGCAAGGGAAGAAGAACGCAGAGAGACGAAGGTATGGATCTCGCGTAGAGGTAGTGGATCTCGCGTAGAGATCCGGCCGTTTGATTTTTAGTGTTTTTTGTTGTCTTAGATGCTGGCTGTTGCGAGAGCAGAGCCGAGGGTAACGCCTGGGGCTGGCAACGAGCTGTGTCCTCTCAAGAAGATATCGATCGCGCGTGCTGCGCCACGACCTTCGTTGATCGCCCAGACGACGAGCGATTGACCACGACGGCAATCCCCTGCTGCGAACACACCTGGGATGGTGGTTGCAAACGGACCGTGTTGGGCTTTGTAGTTGCTTCTGGCGTCGGTTTCGATCCCTAGGAGTTCGGAGACATACTGTTCGGGGCCGAGGAATCCCATAGCGAGGAGAACAAGGTCAGCGCCGATGACTTCTTCGCTGCCTGGGATTTCTGACATATTCATTTTGCCGTTTTCGACTTTCCAAGCCACCCGAACGGTTTTGATACCCGTGACGTTGCCTTGTCCATCATCGACGAACTCTTTGCTCAGGATGTTGTAGGTTCTCGGATCGTGGCCGAATTTCTCAGCGGCTTCTTCGTGACCATAATCGCTCCGGAAGATACGAGGCCATTGGGGCCAAGGGTTATCTTTGGCGCGTTCTTCGGGGGGTTGGTCGAGGAGTTCGAAGTTGACCAGTTGCGAGCAACCGTGTCGTAAGCTTGTTCCGATGCAATCGCAGCCGGTATCTCCACCACCGATGACCACGACCCGTTTGCCTTGGGCGGAGATGAACTTGCCATCGGCGTGGTGGCTATCCAGGAGACTAGCGGTGTTGGCCGATAGGAATTCCATGGCGAAGTGAACACCGCGGAGCGAGCGGCCGGGGATAGGCAGATCGCGGGGTTTGGTCGCACCGGTGGCCAGTAGGACAGCATCGTTTTCTGCGACGAGTTTTTTTGGATCGACGTTCTTACCGACATCGGCGCCGGTGACGAACTGGACACCTTCGGCCGCCATGAGATCGAGGCGTCGCTGGACGACACCTTTATCGAGTTTCATGTTGGGGATGCCATAGGTCAGCAGACCACCGATTCGGTCGGAGCGTTCGTAGACCGTCACGCTATGTCCTGTTTGGTTCAGTTGGTCGGCAGCCGCCAGACCCGCAGGTCCACTTCCGATGATGGCGATTTTTTTTCCGCTGCGAACCTTGGGAGGTTTGGCCACGACCCAGCCTTCTTCGAAGCCGCGGTCGATGATCGCGCATTCGATATTCTTGATCGTCACCGGTGGGTTCGTGATTCCTAGGACGCAAGCACCTTCGCAGGGTGCAGGGCAAACGCGACCGGTGAATTCGGGGAAGTTGTTGGTTTTATGGAGACGATCGAGGGCTTCTTTCCAGCGTCCGGTGTAGACCAGATCGTTCCATTCGGGGATGAGATTTTGGATAGGGCAACCGCTGGCCGATTGGCAGAAAGGCACTCCACAGTCCATGCATCGAGCGCCTTGGGTGCGCAGGTGTTCTTCGGACGGATCGGTGTAGATTTCCTGGTAATCATCGAGCCGGACGATTGGCAATCTCCAGGATACCTTCTTGCGGTCGAATTCTTTGAATCCAGTTGGCTTTCCCATAGGTCTAAACTTATTGGTAAACGTGTTGATCTTTTGGTTGGATGGTTTAGGAGGCTGCAACGGTGGACGGTTGCAAAGCGTTTTCTTTGGCTTGTTCGGCAAGGACTCGCTTGTAATCGGTGGGGATGACTTTCACGAATCGCGAGAGGCTTGATTGCCAGTTTTGGAGGAGTTCTTGGGCGACCGTCGACTTGGTCAGTTCTGCATGGGAAGTCACCAGCGCGAGGACTTCTGCGATGTCCTGAGGATCGACTAGGGGTTCGAGTTCGACGGTACCGAGGTTGGTGCGGATGCGTAGGGCGTTGATATCGTCGAGGACATAAGCCACACCGCCGCTCATCCCCGCAGCGAAGTTCCGTCCGGTTGGACCGAGGATGACGACGCGACCACCGGTCATGTATTCGCAACCGTGGTCACCGACCCCTTCGATGACCGCCGAGCAGCCGGAGTTTCGGACTGCGAATCGTTCGGCGGCTCGTCCGCGAACGAACAATTCGCCCATCGTTGCGCCGTAGAGGCAGACGTTTCCGATGATGATATTGTCTTGGGGTTTGAAGCCTGCATTGCGATCTGGATAGATTGCGATACGTCCCCCGGAGAGACCTTTGCCGACGTAATCGTTGGCATCGCCTTCGATCTCGAGGGTCACTCCATGGGCCAGGAAAGCGCCGAAGCTTTGGCCGGCGGACCCTCGGAATTTGACGTGGATCGAGTTTGCGGGGAGCCCTTTTTGGCCATATTTTTTGGCGATATGGTGGCTGAGGATTGTGCCGACGGTTCGGTTGGTGTTGATGATCGGCAGATGCAGTTCGATCGGCACGCCGGTTTCGATGGTTTTTCGGCAGCTCGGCAAGAGGACTTGCATGTCGAGGGACTTTTCCAAGCCGTGGTCTTGGGGGATGGTCTGATGGGTTTCGGTATCGGGCGTTGGACCTTTCGCGGGTTTTAGGATGGGGGTCAGATCCAGTCCATCGGACTTCCAATGCTTGATGGCATGATCGACTTTCAGGCAATCGGTTCGCCCGACCATTTCATCGATGCTTGCGAATCCTAGCGAGGCCATGATTTGTCGAGCGTCTTCGGCGACCATGAACAGGTAGTTGACGACATGTTCGGGTTTGCCGGCGAATTTGGCTCGCAGTTCGGGGTCTTGGGTCGCGATCCCGACTGGGCAGGTATTCAGGTGGCATTTGCGCATCATGATGCATCCGAGGGTGATCAGAGGCGCGGTAGCGAATCCGAACTCCTCGGCCCCTAGCAGTGCGGCGATGACGACATCGCGACCGGTTTTTAGACCGCCGTCGGTTTGGAGAGTCACTCGGCTCCGCAGGTTGTTCATGACGAGGGTTTGGTGGGCTTCGGCGATCCCGAGTTCCCAGGGCAGGCCGGCGTGTTTGATGCTCGTCAGGGGGCTTGCACCTGTGCCGCCGGTATCGCCACTGACGAGGATATGGTCCGCGTGGGCTTTTGCGACTCCGGATGCGACGACACCGACGCCGACTTCGCTGACGAGTTTCACACTCACGCGCGCCGAGGGGTTGGCGTTTTTCAGGTCGTGGATCAGTTGTGCGAGATCTTCGATCGAGTAGATATCGTGGTGGGGAGGAGGGCTGATGAGTCCCACGCCTGGGGTGCTGTAACGGATTTTGGCGATGTATTTGTCGACTTTTCGGCCGGGCAATTCTCCACCTTCGCCGGGCTTGGCACCTTGGGAGATTTTGATTTGCAGTTCATCAGCGTTGGTAAGGTATTCGATGGTCACGCCGAAACGCCCGGAGGCTACCTGTTTGATGGCAGATCGTTTGCTATCACCGTTATCGAGGATTTTGAAACGGGCTGGATCCTCGCCTCCCTCGCCGGTATTGCTTTTGCCGCCGACGCGGTTCATGGCGATGGCGAGTGTTTCGTGGGCTTCGGAGCTGATCGATCCGAGGCTCATCGCGCCGGTGCAGAATCGTATGACGATTTTGTCGGCCGTTTGAACTTTGTCCAATGGGATCGGGTCGCGGGTGGATTGGAATTCGAAGAGGCCACGCAGGGCGTACCTCATACGGGCATCTTGGTTGATGTGATCGGCGAAGCGTCGATAGGCATTTTTGTCACCGTTTCGAGCGGCGACTTGGATGTCGGCGATGGCTGAGGGATCCCAGCCGTGTTTTTCGCCTTCGGCTCGCCAATGGAATTCGCCGACGTTCGGGAGCATGGACCAAGCGTCGGAGCGTTCGGTTGGGAATGCCAGAGCGTGTCGTCGGAGTGTTTCCTCGGCGAGGATATCGAAGCTACAGCCTTGGATACGGCTGCTGGTTCCTTTGAAGCAGCGTTCGATGACATCGTTTTGCAATCCGAGGGCTTCGAAGATTTGGGCACCTTTGTAGCTAGCCAGGGTGCTGATGCCCATTTTGGCCATGACTTTGAGCATCCCTTTGGCGACCGCTTTGCGGTATTGAGCGACGATCTTATCTTCGTCTTTTTCTTCGAGCATCCCGTCTCGGGATGCTTGCCAGAGCGATTCGAAAGCAAGGTAAGGGTTGATTGCATCGGCGCCGAAGCCGACGTGCAAGCAGTGGTGGTGGACTTCGCGAGCTTCTCCGGTCTCTACGACGATCCCGATGGCTGTCCGTTTGGCGACTTTGACGAGGTGTTGGTGGACAGCGCCGCAGGCAAGTAGGCTGCTGACCGCAACGCGTTGGTTCGAGAGAGCTCGGTCCGTCAGCAGGACCAGCGAGTATCCATCATCGATGGCTTTCTCAGCTTCCTCGCAGATTCGATCGAGTGTTTTTTCGAGGCCGGCTTTTCCAAGTGAGCGATCGAAGGTGATATCGATCGAAGCGGTTTTCCAGCCGCGCAGATCCATATGCTTCAGGGCCCCGAGTTCCTCGTTGGTCAGGATCGGGTGGTGGATGAGCAAGCGATGGCAGTGCTCTGGGGTAGCTGCCAGAAGGTTCTTTTCGGGACCGATGTAGCACTCGAGCGACATGATCACGTCTTCTCGGATCGAATCGATCGATGGGTTGGTGACTTGGGCGAAGAGTTGTTTGAAGTAATCGTAGATCAGACGAGGTTGGTCGCTAAGGCAGGCGATTGCAGAGTCGTTGCCCATCGAGCCAATCGGGTCGACTTGGGTTTGGATCATCGGTACGAGCATAAAGTGCATCGTTTCGATGGTGTAGCCAAATGCTTGCATGCGCGACAGGAGCGTATCGGGATAAAATCCGTGCCACTCTTTGGCTTTGGCCAGTTGGTCCAAGGTGATGCGGCCTTGTCGAAGCCATTCCTGGTAGTTCCGCTTGGCTGCGAAAGAGGACTTGAGTTCCTCGTCGGGAATCAAGCGGCCTTGGTCAAAGTCGATCAGGAACATACGTCCGGGTTGCAATCGTCCTTTTTCTTTGACGATGGCAGGATCGACGGGTAGGACACCGACTTCGCTGGCCATGATGACACGATCGTCGGTCGTCAGGTAGTATCGGCTGGGGCGCAGTCCATTGCGATCGAGGGTCGCACCGATGTATTTTCCGTCGGTAAAGACGATCGAGGCCGGTCCGTCCCAGGGTTCCATCAGGCAACTGAAGTACTCGTAGAAGGCCTTTTTTTCTTGGGACATCGTGTCGTGTTTTTGCCAAGCCTCAGGGACCATCATCATGATGGCTTCTTGGAGCGTTCGGCCATTCATCAGGAGGAATTCCAGAACGTTGTCGAAGGTTCCGGAGTCTGAGCACATAGGCTCGACGACGGGGAATAGTTTCTTGAGTTCCTCGCCGAACAGTTCGCTCTGGGCCATACCTTCGCGAGCCCTCATCCAGTTGATGTTTCCTCGGAGGGTGTTGATTTCCCCGTTGTGGCTCATGAATCGCAGCGGTTGGGCCCGATCCCAACTCGGGAATGTGTTGGTCGAAAACCGCGAGTGGACCATGGCCAGGTGGGTTTCGAAGTCTTCCTCGGAGAGGTCTGGATAGTAGGGGACCACTTGGGCCGGAGTGAGCATCCCTTTGTAGATGAGTGTCTTGGTAGAGAGCGAGCAGACGTAGAACAAGGAGGCTTGTTCGAGGCTCGAATCATTGCGCAGCATGTGGCTGGCCTGCTTGCGAATCGCATAGAGCTTGCGCTCGAATTCCTCGGAGGAGATCCCCTCGGCAGCTTGGATGAAGACCTGTTCGGTCCAGGGCTCGGCCGAGCGGGCCGTCGGACCGATGTCGGCAAGATCCGCTTGCTGGGGAACGTCGCGCCAACCGATGAGGGTTTGGCCCTCGGAGCGGATCAGTCCGTTGAAAATGCGACGGCATTTGTCGCGTTCTGCGGCGATTTTTGGAAAGAAGATATTACCGGCGGCCCAAAGACCCTTGGCGGGTAAATCGACCCCGAACGTGCTTTTTGCGACGCGTCGGAGAAACTTATCAGGCAGTCCAACGAGAATACCCGCCCCGTCGCCGGTGTTCTGTTCGCACCCACATGCACCCCGGTGGTCCATGTTCCTGAGGATCGTGTCTGCATCGACGACGATCTGATGGCTAGGAACACCTTTTACGTTCGCGACAAAACCAACACCGCAGGAATCTTTTTCAAGTTCTGGGTCATAAAGGCCCTGTTTGGTGGGGTATCCGTAAGGAGTATTCATGGACTCAATAGCAAGGGGGTTGTGATGATGGAAGGAAACTAGATCAACGACCTACGGGTTGAGAACCTCTTTTACAAAGAGGCTGCCGCTGCATCGGCCAGAACCTTGGTATCGATCGGATCGATCGGGCCTGTCGACGGTTCGGACTGGCTGTTAGGGTCGAGCTCCTCTTGATTTGAATCTCCGGTCCAAATGGCATGGCCGATGATCAACTCCATGAAGGACCTTGCTGCACGCGACATGGAAACATCTCGTTTTTGGATGATTCCCAACGGACGTGTTAGGTTCAGGCCTTCGCATTTGAGCATTGTCAAAGAACCTGCCTCCACCTCGTTTTGAACCGTAAGTTTTGGGAGGATTGCAACACCGCTGTTGACTACTGCGGCGTGTTTGACCGAATCGATGTTGTCGAGTTCGACTGCAATCCGCATGGTTACCCCAAGTTGTCGCAGTTGCCGATCGATTTCCTGTCGGATTTTCAAATTTTGAGCGAAAGCGACCAGCGCGACTTGCGAGAGATCCTCGGGCCGAATCGGTTGGGGCATCGATGCCAAGCGGTGCCTAGGCGAAGCGACCAGAGCCATCGGTTCATGCCGCCAGTTGGTCGCTACGATCGAGTGGGTCGATTCTGGGTAACTGACCATCCCGAAATCGACCGTCCCTTGCTCGACCATTCGATAGACTTCATGGGGATGGGCCAAGTGATAATTCATCGTCGCAGCGGGGCAAGCTTTGGTAAATTGCTCCTGGAGGGTCGGCAGGTAGGACAACCCCATCGAATAGATCGAGGCGACCATCACATGGCCGGTGACAGCGGCCGCAGAGTTATTCCCGGCCCGGACCTCTTCGACCAAGGAGTCGAACTGGCGCAGAACGGCCGAGAGTCCATCGAAGAACTTTTGGCCTTCGGCGGTCATGACAAATGGGCGTTTGGTTCGATCGATGAGCTTTACGCCGAGGAATTCCTCGAGGTGCTGGACGCTCTGGCTCGCGGCGCTTTGGGTCATGCCATGCTCGACGGCCGCATGGGAGAAGCTTCTTTTGCGCACCACATCGTAGAAGACCTTGAGCGACCGAATGTGGACCGCCTGACTAGCCGCCTTTTTATCTGCTTTACTAATTTTGGAT
>QWPJ01000029.1 GCA_003671195.1 Planctomycetota bacterium | reverse complement strand
GCCGCAGTTCAAACAGCCATCGAGTACGAGTACCGTTTCACTGAGTACCGCTTCGCTGAGTACGAGTACGACGAAATCCGACCCGAGGCACGAACAATCGTTTAACCCGCAGCCAACGGCGAGGAAGTCGCTATTTTGCACTCATGTCGTACTCAGTCCGCCGCAGCGGACGAGCCAAATTTCAGTACCAATCCGAACTCGGGTTGCTTCCGTCGAACGAGCTTTTTAGCGACAATAAAGACAGGCCTTAATAAAGCTCGGTCATTTCGTCGACCTGATCGATTTCTAACCGAAGGTGGTTCATGGCATCGCACTCCATTGGCTCGGCAACTCGCTGGCTCCGGCCGATACCGTTTCTGGCGATCGCGTTTCTTGCGATCGGTTTTGTCGCTTGGGACCAGACATCTACGGGCCAGACCGCTATCGGGCAAGAGCCTGCACGACTTGAAACACCTCAAAGGATCGAGTTCAATCGGGACATCCGTCCGATCCTCTCGGAGAATTGTTTTTATTGCCATGGACCTGACGCTCAGCATCGCCAAGCCGATTTGCGACTCGATCGGTCCGAAGAGGCCATCAAAGCGGCTGCAATCCTCCCAGGCAAAGCCTCCGAAAGCACCTTGATCCAGCGCATCGTCTCGGACGATGCGGACTTGCTCATGCCCCCTGGGGATTCGAACAAGAAACTCACCGATGCGCAGAAGTCCTTGCTGCGAGACTGGATCGACCAAGGAGCCGAGTATCAGAACCATTGGGCTTACGAACCCCCGAGCCGTTCGATCGGCCCGAGCGGCCCGAGCGATTCCATCGACGCGTTGGTCGAAGAGCAACTGGCCCCCAGAGGCTTAAAGCCCGCCGAGCAGGCCGATCCTCGCACGCTCGTCCGTCGTCTTTACTACGATCTGATCGGTCTACCCCCGAGCCCCGAACTCGTCGAGGCCTTTGTCGCAAATCCCACCGAGCAAGCCTACAGCGATTTGGTCGAGTCGCTGCTTGCCAATCCGCACTACGGCGAACGGATGGCCGTCGGATGGCTCGACATCGTCCGCTTTGCCGACACGATCGGTTACCACAGCGACAATCCGCGCAACATTTGGCCCTATCGCGATTACGTGATCCGATCGTTCAATTCCGATAAGCCCTTCGATCGTTTCACCCTCGAACAGATCGCCGGAGATCTCCTGCCCGATGCGGACCAAGAAACGCGCGTCGGATCGGCCTTCAATCGCCTGATCCTCAGCACCGAAGAAGGTGGCGCTCAGAACAAGGACTACGAGGCCCGCATGCTAGCCGATCGCGTTCGAGCCATCGGCACGGTCTGGCTCGGTCAGACCATCGCCTGCGCGCAGTGCCATGACCACAAATACGACCCGATCACCATGAAGGACTTCTACAGCCTTGGAGCATTCTTTAGCGATATCCAAGAACCGATCGTCGGGGCTCGCGAAGAGGGCCTCGCGATCCTCGAACCCCTCGATCATCAACGCCTTGCCGAACTCGATAAGGGGATCGAAGAGGCGACCCAAGAGCTAAACGCTCTGAAAAATTCGGGATCCCAAACCGAGTCCCAAAGCGAACTCCAAAGCGCCCAGGACGCAATCAAAACCGCCCAGGAAAAACTGGAGAATATTCGCAAGAAACGAGACGCATTCCACAAGAGCCTGCCGAAATGCTTGGTCACCCAAGCCTCTCCCAACCCACGGACCGTCCGATTGTTACCTCGCGGGAATTGGATGGACGATTCTGGACCGCTGATGCAACCTGCCCTGCCGGATTACTTGCGCACCCCCCCTTCCCTAGCAAATCAAAACCTAACGAAGGAAACTTCGCATGCTTCGGAACGGTCGCTCAATCGACTCGATCTGGCCGCTTGGCTCGTCTCGAAAGAAAACCCACTGACAGCCCGCGTGACGATGAACCGTCTGTGGAAACATTTCTTCGGCACCGGACTGAGCAAAGTCCTCGATGACCTCGGGACCCAGGGCGAAGCTCCGGTGAATTTGAAACTGCTCGACCAACTCGCCTGCGAATTCATCGACTCGGGCTGGAGCTTCAAGCACATGGTCCGCGCGATCGTCCTGAGCCGGACCTACCGACAGTCCTCCCAGGCCGATGCATCGGCAATGTCGCTAGACCCCCTGAATCGATGGACCGCCCGCCAAAGCCCCTTTCGGATGGACGCCGAGTTTGTGCGGGACTATGCCCTCGAACACGCCGGGCTCCTAGCAACGAGCATCGGTGGGCGCAGCGCCAAACCCTACCAACCCGATGGCTACTGGGATAGCTTGAACTTCCCGACCCGAACCTACACCCCGGATGCCTCGGATCAGCAATACCGCCGGGGCCTGTACACCTGGTGGCAAAGGACATTCCTGCACCCGAGCCTCATGGCCTTCGATGCCCCTTCACGCGAGGAATGCTGCGCCGAGCGAAACCGCTCGAACCTACCCCAACAAGCCCTGGTGCTGCTCAACGATCCGACGTATGTCGAAGCCGCACGCGGGCTGGCCCATCGGACCCTTACGAACCGATCGGCTCTGACCGATCCAGAGCGACTCGAGTGGATGTTCACCCAGGTCCTGTGCCGACGACCCAGCCGCAGCGAACAGGACGCACTCCTGGAGTTGCTCGACAAACAGCGAGTCAACTACCGAGCCAATCCCGAATCGGCCCTGCGACTCGGACAGACCGGCTTGTTTCAGCCGGGTCAATCCATCGATCCGATCGAGTCGGCCGCTTGGACCCACCCGGCCCGGGTCCTGCTGAACCTGCACGAAACCATCACGCGAAACTGAGATTCCTTCGATGAACCCGGAACCCTTGATGAACCCCGAACAGCTCTTGAAGAATCATCTTTGCCGCAGACGGATGCTCCGAATGAGCACCCTGGGTGCCGCCGCTCTATCGAGCCTCGTGCAGCAAGACCGAGCGCTGGGTCTGTCCCAGATCGCAGGGCCTCGACCCGCTCGCCAGCGGGTCCAGAGGGTCATCTGGCTGACGATGGCCGGCGGGCCGTCCCATCTTGAACTCTTCGATCCGAAACCCAAGCTTGCAGAATTGCACGGCCAGCCGATGCCCGAGAGCTTCACCGCCGGCCAGCAGCTTGCCCAGTTGCAGGGTCAGAAGCTCCAGTGCTTGGGGCCCATGTTTCCGTTCCAAAAGGTCGGGAGTCAGGGGACCGAGATCAGCACCCTTTTGCCCCACATCGGTTCGATCGCCGACGAGATTTGCTTGGTTCGATCCATGACGACCGATGCGATCAATCACGACCCGGCCCACATGTTCATGAATACCGGATCGCAGATCGCCGGCCGCCCGAGCATGGGAGCTTGGATCCAGTATGGGCTAGGATCCATGACCCAGAACTTGCCTGGGTTTGTGGTGTTGGTCTCAACAGGAAAGGGGCGTTCGCCCCAACCGATCGCTGCGCGCCAATGGAGCAGCGGGTTCCTGCCGAGTCGCTTCCAAGGCGTGCAACTGCGTAGCCAGGGCGAAGCGGTTTTGTACCTGAACAATCCGCCAGGGGTCCAAGCCCAGCAGCAGGCGTGGGACATCGCCGCGATCGAATCGCTCAACCGCGAGCACGCCCTGCGAGTACAAGACCCAGAGATTGAAACGCGAATCGCCCAGTACGAACTGGCCTTTGAAATGCAGACCAGCATTCCCAATCTCATGGACACCACCGACGAAACCCAAGAGACGCTCGATCTCTATGGGTGCAAGCCCGGCGATGGAACGTTTGCCAGCAACTGCTTGCTAGCGCGCCGACTGGCCCAACGAGGAGTCCGATTCATCCAACTCTACCATCGGGATTGGGACCACCACAGCTTGCTCAAAGAGGAGCTCCCTCTGCGGGCCAAGGAGGTCGATCAAGCCAGCGCAGGGCTCATCAAAGACCTCAAGCGACTGGGTCTCTTGGACGAAACGCTCGTCGTATGGACCGGTGAATTCGGCAGGACCCCGATGTCCCAGGCCAACAAAGGACCGGTCGGTCGGGACCATCACAACAAATCGATGTCGATGTGGCTCGCCGGTGGCTCGATTCGACCGGGGATCGTCCATGGCAGTACCGATGAACTCGGATATGCCGCGACCGAAAACATTTGCACCGTGCATGATCTCCACGCGACTATGCTCGAGCAACTAGGGATCCAACACGACGCGTTTACTTATAAATTCCAAGGCTTGGACTTCAAACTCACAGGAGTCGAAGGCGCACGAGTGATCCAGGAGATTCTCGGTTGAGATGACCCTAATCTCCTCGGAATCATCATCAGAAACGTCGCCAGAGTCCTTCTCGGAACTGAGCCGTTGGTGGGATTGGTACTCCCGCCCGTTGAGCCTTGCGCGGGCCCTGAGCGAATGGACTTGGATCCAACACATCGTCCAAGAGACCCAACGCGAAAACCCGGTGTTTCGAATCCAGGTCCAATCCCCAAACGAAGCGGCCGCCGGCTACGGCGTCCTGGCCGCAGGCGCCCTGGCTATCCACGGAGGTATCCTCCCTCACCCGGTGTCGAACCTCCCTAGCGATCCGAAAAACACCCTGGTCATCCCCTCGCGATCGAACCAAAGCGAGCTCCAAGCGATCTGCTTGCACCAACTCATCCACAAGGCGTTTGAGCAAGGGGCCGAACTCTACCAGACCCTTGTTCCAATCGTATCGGAGTTCCCCGATCGACGCTCGGATCTCCATACGCTTTGCTCGCAGGCCGGGATGACCTACATCACACGCTTGATCCGAATGGAGCGGTGGATATCGGAATCGCAATCGCAATCGCAATCCGAATCGGAATCGCAATCGCAATCCGACGAGTACGAGTACGAGTACGAGTACGAGCAGGAGCAGGAGCAGGAGCAGGAGCACGAGCAGGAGCAGGAGCACGAGCAGGAGCAGGAGCACGAGCACGAGCACGAGCACGAGCACGAGCACGAGCACGAGCACGAGTACGGGCACGGGCACGACTTGTTGGGCGAGGGACGACTGCGGATCGAACCCTATGGGAGCATCCCCTACGAGACCTGGATGGAACTGCTCGAGGCGACCTACCAAGAGACCTCGGATGTTCCCGAGCTGGCCGACTTCAGATCGACACGCAAAGCGCTCGAGGGGTACCGATCCCATTGCACCCCGGGGGTCGAAGGCTGGTATGCGATTTGGTGCCGAGGGGTCCTGGCCGGCTGCTTGATCCTGGCTAGGAACCATTTCCCGGTCGGCGAGATCAACTATCTGGGTTTGATCCCAGAGTTTCGAGCCCAAGGCCACAGTCGAGCCTTGATGCGATTCGCTCTGGATTGGATGGCCGCCGAGCGATGCACCAAGGTCGCTCTGGCCGTCGATTGTCGCAATGAACCAGCCATGCGTGTCTATCAAAAGTGGGGATTTGAGGCTACGATTTCCTACCACGCCTGGGTGGCCTCTCCCAAGACTTTTCGAACTTCTTTTTAACGATCGTTGTTTTCATTCTAAGGATACCTGCAATGCGTAAGCGACTCTCCTCGATGTTCCTCATGGGCTTGCTCTCAGGCTCGATGCCTGCGAATTTGCTGACGTTGGGCTTGTTATCGACCGATTGGGTCGGCGTTTCGACCCTGCAGGCAGCACCGCCGACTCTGGTGACGACGGTCGAAGGGGTCAGCGAATATCGTTTCGACAACGGAGCCAGGTTGCTGCTTTTCCCGGACGCATCGAGGCCTACGATCAGCGTCAACATGACCGTCTTGGTCGGCTCACGTCATGAAGGCTATGGAGAGGCTGGCATGGCCCACCTGCTCGAGCACTTGGTCTTCAAAGGAACTCCAACATTTCCAGACGTCCCCAAAGCTCTCCGCGATCACGGAGCGAGCTTCAACGGCACGACCAATGTCGACCGAACGAACTACTTCGAGACCCTTCCTGCGACCGACGAGAACCTCGATTTTGGGATCCACCTTGAGTGCGATCGGCTCGTCAACAGCTTCATCAAACGCGAAGACCTGATGTCGGAGTTTACCGTCGTACGCAACGAGTTTGAAAACGGCGAGAACAGTCCGCAACGCGTCCTGGCCCAACGCGTCCAAGCCGTAGCTTATGAATGGCACAACTATGGCAAGTCGACCATCGGCAATCGATCCGACATCGAACGCGTGCCGATCGAGAACCTTCAAGACTTCTACCGACGCTTCTACCAACCCGACAACGTCGTATTGATCGTCACCGGCAAGTTCGAGACCTCCAAAGCGCTCGAATTGGCGACGAAGCATCTCGGATCGATCCCCAAACCGACGCGCAAGCTCAATGCGACGTACACCGAGGAGCCCGCCCAAGACGGCGAGCGAACGGTGATCTTGCGCCGCGTCGGAAAAATCGGATCCTTGATGTCGGCCTACCACATGCCTGCGGCTTCCCATCCGGATTGGGCTCCCCTTTCGATCCTTTCGAGCATCCTGACGGAGGACAAGATCGGCCGACTCGATAAGAACCTCGTCGAATCGGGAATCGCAACGAGCGCAAGTGCCTTTGCCGATAGCTCCCACGACCCGGGGCTCTTCATGTTCTCAGCCCAACCCGCAGAAGGCAAACTCGAAGAGACCGAAAAGATACTCCTGGAGATCGTCGAGACCATGGACTCCAAGCCTTTTACGGCCGAGGAAGTCGAGCGAGCCAAGGTACGAGCCAAGCGAGGGTATGAGAACACCGTGACCAACGCTGCCTCGATCATGCAGACGCTCAGCTCTGCCTCGGCGCTTGGGGATTGGCGATTGTGGTTCCTCCAGCGAGATCGGATCGCAGCCGTAACGGCCGAGGAAGTCAATCGCGTTGCCGCCACGTATTTCAAAACCCACAACCGCACGATCGGTCGATTCATTCCTGTCGACCAACCCCAACGGTTGAGCGTACCGGCCGTCGATTCGATCGCCGAGATGGTCAAAGACTACAAGGGCGGCGCGGCCATCGAATCGGGCGAAGAATTCGACCCGACCCCTGAAAACATCGACGCGCGGACCACCGTTGTCGACGTCGACGGGATCAAGGTAGCGATGTT
This sequence comes from Planctomycetota bacterium, assembly GCA_003671195.1. Classification (GTDB taxonomy): domain Bacteria; phylum Planctomycetota; class Planctomycetia; order Pirellulales; family Pirellulaceae; genus JBKCUI01. The sequence goes on along the minus strand of QWPJ01000029.1, from coordinate 14,056 downwards.
GCCCAAGAAGAATCGCGGGGACACAGTCAACATGACCCTGACGCTCCGTTATGGGAACGAAAACTCCTTGATGAACCTTTCGACCGCTGCGGGCATGCTCCCATCGATGCTCATGGCAGGGACCAAGAACTACGACCGCCAAGCGTTGCGTCAGAAGCTCGATGAACTCGGAGTCCGGCTTGGAGCCGGAGGCGGGATGGGTGGTGGCCGACGCGGTGGACGCGGTGGTGCCGGAGGGGGTGCCGGATCGCTCTCGTTGAGTCTCCAGGCCAAGAAGGAATCGATCGGCGATGGGATCAAGATGATGGCCGAGGTGCTTCGCAACCCAGCCTTCTCCGAGGAAGAGTTCGAACAACTCCGAGCCCAATCGATCTCGATGATGTCGCAGATGACCACCGACCCGGGCATGCTGGCCAACACGCAACTCTCCCGAGCGTTGTCCGACTACGAGAAGGGGGACGTTCGCTACGCTCGCACGGTCGACGAGACCGTCGAGGAGATGAAGACCCTTTCGCTCGATCGTATTGTTTCGGTCTACAAGGATCAGTTGTCCTCGGGGATCGGTGAGGTCGCCATTGTGGGGGACTTTGAGCCCGAGGTAGCCATTAAGGAGATCCGAGAGGCGCTCAAGGACTGGGAGACCTCCACGAAGTTCGAGCGGGTGGAACGGACCTCCAAGAAGGGGCTCGAGGGGAGCAAGGGAGATATCCTCACGCCGGACAAGGCCAATGCCGTCTTTTTGACAGGCCTCTCGTTTTCGATGAACGAGGATTCCAAGGACGACATTCCATTGGAGATCGGCAATTTCATTCTCGGGGGAGGGACCTTGTCGAGCCGTCTTGGGGATCGGATTCGGCAGAAAGAAGGGCTTTCCTATGGGGTGACCTCATCGCTATCGATCCCCTCACGGGGCGACGATGCTCGTTTCACCATCAATGCGATCACCAATCCGGGCAACATCGATGCGGTGGAGAAAGCGGCGATGGAGGAGCTCAATCGGTTCATTGAATTGGGCCCGACGGAAGCCGAGTTGGTCGATGCGAAGAAGGCCTACTTGGAGTCTCGCAAGATTGGTCGAGCCTCCGACGCGGCCATCGCGGGCCAACTCGCCTCGAATTTGGACCTTGGACGCACGATGGCTTATGTAGCCGAGGAAGAAAAGCAAATCGAGAATTTGACCGTAGCCGACGTGCAGAAGGCCTTCAAGAAGTACATCGACCCGAAGAGGCTCGTGATCATTCGCGCCGGGGACTTCAAGAAGTAGAGCGACAGGAATTCGATTGCTGAGGAATACTCGATGCACTATTTGTTGATCTATGAGGTTGTCGACGACTACGTCGAGCGTCGGCAACCTTACAGGGAAGAGCATCTGCGATTGGCGCAGGATTATGCCGATCGCGGAGAGCTTGAGTTAGGCGGAGCGCTTGCCGAACCGACAGACCAAGCGATCCTGATATTCCGGGTCGAGGATCCCAAAGTGATCGACACGTTCATTGCAAAAGACCCTTATGTGCGCCACGGGCTGATCCGTTCATGGCGAGTGCGCCGTTGGACGACCGTCATTGGCAAGACGGCCCAGTGCCCGATCTTGCCTTCTTCCTCTTCTGCTTCGCAGTAAATAGTCCCCTCTTCAGCCCGGAGGGCGGCACTTCTGTGCCGTCGTGCGTCAGCCGACGGTCAACAGCCATTTTGAAACACAGAGACGCAGAGGGCACAGAGCCCCTCTGCCTGCCTCCCCTCCGTCTGCCCTCCCTCCGTCTGCCTCCCCGCCGTCTGCCTCCCCTCCGTGTTCTCTGTGCCTCTGTGTTTCCAATTCTTCTCCTCCGTTCAAACCCTGGGCATCTTCGCTAGACGACTCAACGCCTCATCCGGGCCCCTAATGGGACCAACTCGTTGAACCGGTCGATCGGCTCTCGCGCCGTCCATGCCATCGCGCGAAGGATCACCGTCCGGAAAATCGGATCGTCAAACGTCCAACTGTAGTGACCCGGTATGCTCACAAAGACCCGACCCTGCCCGGGCTCATACGTCCATAACTGCGGAGTGGCCAGACCGTCCTCCTGACTGGTCGCTAACAAACCGATCCTCTTGGTATCACCCGTCAAGACCCATTACTCTCGTCAAGCAAATCCAACGTCGGAACGTTGCGCATGATCGGATGCGCCGTATCGGTGATCTTTAGCTCCAAAGGTCCATGCCGATACTTGATCTTGCCTCCCCATGATGCCAAGCCGATCCGCTTCGAAAAATCCTCGACCCGGTCCGAACCGTTGACCGCCCAATGCAAATAGATCGCACCTCCCCCTCGACCGAAATACCGATCCATCGCCTCAGCACGAACCGGGTCCCAACTCCCCTTCTGAAAGAACACCAAGACATCCGCCGTCGCTAATTGTTGATCTACAGGGAACTCCCAAGCCACCTCGACATCGAGCGACTCGGCCGCAGTGAGCAACTGCCCCCATTGCATCAACCAAGCGGGGTAATCGTGCTCGGAAGGACCATGGTCTTTCGGACCGGCGACCAACACCACACGCATCCTGCGAAGTGGCTCGGGCAACGGCAAGCTGCCTGCTAAAACCTCGGCCACTTGACTGGCCGTCCGAAGACTCGGCGCGGCGATCGGGCCGGACAAAGGCATCGATGGCGGTGGCTTCATCAAGTACGCCACAAGATCCCGGACTTGCTCATCCTTGAGCGGACTCGGATCGCCGCTGAACTCAGGATGAAACACCACGCTGGCGTTGGGGATATCTCCAAGACTCGTAGCGTCACCCCGCCAAGAAGAGGAATCCGGGACGCTATGGCACTTTACGCAGCCAGTTTCCGGGCTCAAAAACAAACGCCGACCGTTGCCCCAATTGGCCCCCTGAAGCGCTGACGCCTCGGCCTCCGAATCGGCCACCGAAATGGATTCGACAGGATCGGCCGCTCGGCAAAACGGGGCCAAGACCACTGCCAACCCGATGAACCAACGCATTTTGAAACTGCGAGTCATGACAAAACTGCACTGGGTAAAGAGAGAACCATCGAAGCCCCGCAAGGGCCAAAACGAAGTACAATACCGACCGGTCGAATCGACCGCCGTCGTCTGATTGTACGTCTGATTGTACGACGAAACCTGACCGATAGTAACCATTCGAAGTCACCATTCGAAGTTCTCAAGAAACCCCAAAGGATGACCCAATGAAATCACTTCTCACTTGGTTGATAGGATTGACGATGCTCAGTGGCTCGATGACCTCCCAGACGGCAATGGCACAGGATTCACTCTACGAGTTGCGGGTCTACACTCCCGAAACAGGCCGGCAAGCCGACTTGCTCAAACTCATGGAAAACACCGGGACGAAGTTCCTGACCAAGCACAAGATCGAACTCGTCGGGGCGTGGGTCCCCAACGACCCGTCGGATGCTCGCGTCGTGACATTGGTTCGCCATGCGGACCGCAAAACCTGCGATGCTGCCTGGGCCGCTTTCGGGGCCGATCCAGATTGGCAAACCGCTTACGAAGCCTCGGCGGTCGATGGCAAAAAACCGACCCAAAGCGTCGCTCGCATTTTCCTAAGTGCCAACGACTACAGCCCCAAGCTTCAAGTCGCTAGCGTCGAAAACCGAGTCTTCGAGCTGCGGACCTACATCGCCACACCCAACAACCTCGCCGCCTTGAACAACCGATTCCGAAACCATACGATCGAACTGTTCAAGAAACACGGAATGAACAATGTCATCTACTGGTCGGTCGCAAACGGTGAGTTGCTCAAGGCCCGCGAACTGCTCGAGGCCGTCTCGCCCGTCGGGCAATCCAAAGCCGACGTCGGCGACCAACTCCCAGCGGCCGGAAACTCCTTGGTCTACTTCCTGACCCATGCCTCCCCCGATGCCCAAAAAGCCTCCTTCGGTACCTTCCGAGACGATCCGGTCTGGAACCAAGTCCGAACCGACTCCGAGAAAGGAGCCGGGGGCTCATTGACCGCAGGCAACGGTGTCAAGAGTTGGTTCCTCAAACCCACCGGCTTTTCCCCGCTGAAATAGCGACCCCCAACTGGAGCGATCCTTATGCAGACGACCGACAAGCAAGCGTCGCGCAGGCCAGCGATCGGTAACCCGTTGGCCCAAAGTGTAAACCAACGTGTATCCCAACGTGCAACCCTCAGTATGCCGATCGTTATGGCCCTCTGCGTAGCGAACGTTATAGCGATTGGTGTAGCGATCGGGGCGGTGATCGCACCGGGTCGTTTGCTCGCGGGCGAGCCGATCAAGATCGCGGTTTTCGACGTCGATGCAACCCCGCCGATAGGCTCTGCGATGGCATATCAGCCCGTGCGGCGGTTGGACGAATTGACGCTTCGATGCCGAGGGGTGGTGATCCTCGGTTCTCAGGAACCGATCGTGCTCTGCGCCGTCGACTGGATCGGGATTGCCAACGAGGGTCACGACGCGTTTCGCGAGGGGTTAGCAAACGCCGCTGGCACAAGCCCCGAGCGGGTTGCAGTCCATGCGCTCCATCAGCACGACGCTCCTGGATGCGACTTCACCGCCGAGAAAATCCTTGCCGAGCTCGGAGTCGAAGGTTATTCGCGGTTCGATGGCAAATTCCACCGCGAGGTGATCGATCGTGCGGCTCGAGCCATCCAAGAGGCGATACCCAACGCGGTGGGGATCACGCACTATGGGGTGGGCCAAGCCGAGGTCAAGGAGGTCGCCAGCCAGCGTCGCATCTCAGGTCCGGACGGGAAGATCAAAGCCACCCGTACGAGTTCGACCAAGGATCCTGCGGTTCGAGCCGAACCCGAGGGGATCATCGATCCGTCGGTCTCGCTCTTGAGTTTCTGGAGAGACCAACAGCCGATCGCCATCCTGAGCTACTACGCTTGCCATCCCCAAAGTTATTATCTGCGAGGGATCCCCAGTCCTGACTTCCCGGGGATCGCACGTTTCATCCGTGGCCAGGACCTCAACAACACCCTGCATGTGCACTTCAACGGAGCCGGAGGGAACGTCACGGCCGGCAAGTACAACGATGGGGCCGAAGCCAACCGAATGATTCTCGCGACACGGCTAGCCGATGCGATGCGTCAAGCGTATGCGAGCACGCAGCGTTTCCCGCTTTCCTCCGACGAGGTCACTTGGAATTCCCTTCCCGTCACTTTGCCCACAGCGCGCCATCTGATCGAAACGGACTTGGTCGCAAGGCTCCGAGAGGTACCGGCCAAGGGGTATGTATCGTTGGCCGATCAATTGGCGTATCTTCGGCGGGTCCAAGCCGGCCACAAGATCGATATCTCGTGCTTAGGGGTTGGCAAAGCGCGTTGTCTGCATCTGCCCGGAGAGTTGTTTGTCGAGTATCAACTCGCGGCCAAAGCGATGCGTCCGGATTTGAGCGTCATGATGGCCGCTTATGGGGACTACGGTCCGGGCTACATCGGAACCGAGCGGGCTTATCAGGAAGGTGGCTACGAGACACAAGCCTCCTCGAGCAACGTCGACCCGTCGGTCGAGAGCTTGCTCATCGACGTGCTGGGCCAACTGTTTCAACAGAGCGATCCACCGAGCGATGCAAAGTAAGCACGCAAACGTATCATTCCATCCTGGTCAACGCGCTGTTCGGGCGGGAATTTGGTAATAGGTAGGCTGATGGAGATAAGGAGCAGACCACGTGCAATGGGAACTCGCGCTGCAGTTCCGTTTGCCGGCTAGCTCGCCCCTCTTGAAGCGTTACAGAGTGGAACAATCGTGGCCAACCCGAGACTCCGGCGCGGCGAAGTAGTCGTGTCATTTCGGTCCGTAGGTTCGAGTTCTTCCAACCCATCGCCGTGTTGGCTGCTGCACGGTACTGGGGAGCCGCGACCACATACTCGCTCTTGTCGCCGAAGAGCAGGGAACCACGGAACACACGGAACACACGGAAAGATGACATAACGGTGGAAGGATTTATTTCCGTGTGTTCGGTGTGTTCTGTGGTTAAGAAAAACGGGTTATGTTCCTCGCTCAAAGACGGAACCGGGAACGCCGATGTACCCAGGGCGGCGCTTCGCTTTGCCCTGGGCTATCTCATTTTGCCCCTTTGGGGCAGGGACACGACAACCCCATCGTGTGGGGACTGTCCCCGGTTTCTCGCCACAGAGTGGAACAATCGTAGCCAACCCGAGACTCCGGCGCGGCGCAGCAGGCACGTCATCTCGGTCCGTAGGTTCGAATTCTTCCAACCCATCGCCGTGTTGGCAGCCGCACGGTACTGTGGAGCCGCGACCACATACTCGCTCTTGTCACCGAAGAGCAGGGAACCACGGAACACACGGAAAGATGACATAACGGTGGAAGGATTTGTTTCCGTGTGTTCGGTGTGTTCTGTGGTTAAGAAAAACGGGATATGTTCCTCGCTCAAAGACGGAACCGGGAACGCCGATGTACCCAGGGCGGCGCTTCGCTTTGCCCTGGGCTATCTCATTTTGCCCCTTTGGGGCAGGGACACCACAACCCTATCGCTGTGTTGGCTGCCGCTCGATATTGCGGTGCGGCAACCACGTATTCGCTCTTATCGCCGAAGATCTCGAAGGCTTCGTCCAGGATCGGTCTCAGCTCAGGGAAGATCGGGCAACTGCGAATGCCACGACCTTCGTGATGCTCGACCTTAGCTCTGGAATGCTCATCCGATTCATTTCCCAATCGATGTCATTCAGCCATAAAGATCCGTTGAAGGAATTTCAGGGGTGATGAACAACCTGGCGTATCGAGTCAACGAATTTCGTCGGATTCGCTCAGTACCTCTTCGAGCAGTTCTCTCAACCGAATCTTCTCAGCCTGGGCTCGAATGTCTGCTTGCTGGATTTCCGAGCCACTCCGAAAGATGCTGCGAAAGTCGCGACGGCTACGTTGGCTTCCTTTGTCGATCCAGATGAGTTTCGAGATTGCTGCATCGGTGCGAGATACGACCGGCAGGAAAACCCCAGGAAACAATTCCATGGTCTGAGACCGTTGCAACTCACCGGGTATCAATTCCCTCGGGTAGATATCCAGTTTCAGGCTTTCCGTCTTGTCCAATAGCTGGAACAGATTGCCGGTCTGAACCGCCTGCCGGAGAACCCGCTCAGTGAATAGAAAGTCGGAGCAGGCCAGTTGGCCAATCAGGTCATCAGTGCGAATCCTTGCCACATCTGGAGAAACAACGATATCGATGTCTTGCGTTAAGCGAGGCTCGCCATAGGCTGAACTGATTGAGCCGCCGGTAATGTGAAAAGGAAGCCCGATCGCCTCGGCGATTGCCACAAACTTGCCGATCGTGTTTTCGAATGCTTCAACAGGAAACATGGGCAAGCTGTTCCTGGATCAGTCTGACCACTTCGGGATCGCGCTCGTAAAGCTGCAAAGCTACGTGCAACCTCACCTCTTCGTCCGACAGACTAGGCTGAGTGTTTCGAATCCGTATGGCCATCTGTTGGCGAGTCCAAGCCAACATCGCAGCGCTTCGAGCTACCTTCTCCGCGGGGGACATCGCTTTCCAGCGACGTTCGTATTCAAGTTCGATTTCCGACTGTTCCACCCTGATCTCCTCATTCCAGTTGTCTATCGATCAGTATACTGGAACGCTCCAAAGGGACAAAGTACCGATGTTTTGCGCAATCGATTCCTGCCTTCGAGCGTATGCCAAGTGGCTTTGGCTTTCCTGCACGTCCATGCACGTGCATGCTTGCAGGTGCTGCCCAAATAAATCAACAGCTCTAGTGCGCTGCCTTGGACGCTGGTGAGTCGTCCAGTGAGTCGCCAGAGTCGCCTCGAAACCCTCGTTTTTCCAGCGAAAACAGGTGGTTTTGAAGCAGAGATGGTAGGATTCGAACTAGGTGCGCGATGGTTTGAAGCGCGGGGACTGCTAGAATGGGGCGAATCAGCCTATCAACCAATCCAAAAGTTGACGGGTCCGAAATTAGCCGATACGAGAGTGTCTATCCAGAACACGAGATACCAGCGCAAGACGAGACGCTTTCTGATTGAGCAAAGTGCCTGCGTTAGGTCTTACAGAAGACGAAATGGGAATCAAATGAATGCCACATCTAAACTTAGGACGATCGCGAGCGACAAGCTGGATGGCGTCGTGTACGCTACTTCTTATCTGAGCGACTCTCGTACCACGATTTGCGTGTATGGCGATCCCCCTGGTCTGCGCAGCCTTGCCTGCAAACTACTCCAACTGGCTGACCTGAATCAATCGGAACTAGATGGGAGATCGTGCCCTAACTCTGAGGGAGTACATGTTCACCTCGATCAGTCCATGGGAATTCATTTGAGTTCTTGTCAATTGATCGTTGGCCGGTCTGATGCCAAGGGTACTGGTGACGACAGGTGGATTACTGGTTCATGCGATCCAGCAATCAATATTTGATATCCCGATGACACAATTGTTCAGGTTCATTTATTCCCATGCTTACCAGTAAACTAACTGACGAAATCGCTCGCCAATTACATGGCGACATCTTGTCTTACGACTGGCTATTGAAGATCACAGAAGAACAACTCGTTGGAAAGTCTTTTAGCGAACGAACTACTGCCTTAGCTGAATCCCTGGAAATCTTGATGAAGGAAAAGGGAGTATCTATCGGGCCATCAAAACTAGTCGAAGGCAAAGTATGTATTCAGAATTGGGACGACTCCATTGAAACAACTATCCAACGAGTTCGTGAATACATTTATAAGTTTGGTGATCCTGGCCAAAACCATGAAGTCGCCTTTGGCTTTTGGGTCGGCCTTCCTCCATCTTAGAAATCGAGTGTAATCGGGCCAATAACAACATTACCACCCGCCCCCGATCTGTTCGCAGAAAATGTCTTCGACAACCCCATCTGGACAATCGATCTGGATCAAGGAAATTTTACGACCTCCCCACACCACCGATTCACTCACACCATCACCTTCGCTACGCCGGCTGCCTTGGCAAAATCATCCTCGGTGACCAGCAAGTAGCTCCGCTGTGCGATACGTGGTGATTTGCCAAGCCAGTAGCGAACCACGTGCAGCGGGAACTCACGCTGGAGTTCCGTCTGTCTGCTGGCCCGCCCCTCTTGAAGCCTTACAGTGCGGAACAATCGTGGCAAACCGAACGCCTGCGCGTCGCAGTAATCGCATCATTTCGGTGCGTAGGTTCGAGTTCTTCCAGCCCATCGCCGTATTGGCTGCAGCTCGATACTGCGGAGACGCGACCACGTACTCGCTCTTGTCGCCGAAGATCTCGTGTGTGTTAAGCAGCGATTGGAGCGACCTGTTTGTGCAACCAGTAACTAGTTTGGAAGATCGAGAGAAACCCGGAAACCGATAGGGAGAAACTCGAAACCGTCAAATGTTGGCGCAGTAGCGGTACGATTGGACGAACGAAGATAGCCAGGGCTATAGTTCACACTGCCTCCACGGTAGACGCGGTCCGTTCCCGAGCGAGGTCCTTGGGGATCCGTTACATTCTTACGGGGATAAACCTCATACCAATCAGCAACCCATTCCCACGCGTTACCGTGCATATCGTAGAGCCCCCAATTGTTTGGTCGTTTGAGGCCGACAGGATGAGTTTGTTCGTCTCCGTTTTTGTCGAACCAAGCGTATTGGCGAAGCAATTGAGTATCATCGCCGAAGCAAAACGCCGCTGGGCTTCCAGCGCGACAAGCGTACTCCCATTCCGCTTCGGTTGGTAAACGATAGATCCGTCCCGCTTTTTTTTCCTCAGGCAAGCCAGAGAGCTGCTTGCAGAATTTAGCGGCATCGGTCCAACTTAGAGCAACAGGGTAATTGGAAGGGTCGATTTTTTTATCCCGCGGAAATTGGTTGGGGTTGGTACCCATTACTTCTTCGTACTGCGATTGTGTAACTTCGAACTGACCAATGTAAAAATCTCGGGAGAGAGTGACTTGGTGCTGTGGTTCATCCAGATCGGCGCGGCGGTCGGTTGCAGCTGAACCCATATCGAAGGTCCCTTTTGGGATCAGCACCATTTTCATCCCAATGCTGTTGGTGATCTCTTTGGGGGACTGGGCGCGCACCTGGCAACTAATATGCATCATCCCAAAAAGGATCAAAGTCAATAAAAATATTGAGATCGGACGGGGCATCGCTGATTATTTCCTTTTTCCGTGGCTTGATCGAAAGCACTTTCTTACGATCCGAAATTGTAGCGTAAATGGCCATAACATTGCAAAATCAACACGCTCTCTCACGCCCCCCTCCACCAGCACAGTGGAGCGGGTGCGACGTCGGCTGCTAGAGAAAGGCTTGAACTAATCGAGGCCCTGCCTTTGTTGGATGCGACTTTGGAGACGGATCAACTTGCCGCCCAGCAGGGTAACGATATTCATCGCATCGGTGACGAACTGCGTCGCCGCCAAATGGTGTCAGGCCGAAGAGTCGTGCGACTGCCAAAGCGAGAACCTGAAGTTCCATCATTATGTTCCCCCCCCCGATCAGTGATCGGTTTGGTTGTTTGCGAAAGCATCCGTTCGGTCCCTCTCGAACTCTTCAAAAACATTGGAAAACACCCAAAAGTTCGGCTCCTGTCCTCTCCGTTGCAAAACCCTGATTTTCCCAGGGTTTTTCGCATTTCTGGCCAATTGCTTTGGCTTTCCTGCACGTCCATGCACGTCCATGCACGTGCATGCTTGCAGGTGCTGCCCAGATAAATCAACAACTCTAGTGCGCTGCCTTGCCCCCTGGTGAGTCGTCCAGTGATTCGTCAGAGTCGCCTCGAAACCCTCGTTTTTCGAGGGAAAACAGGTGGTTTTGCAGCAGAGGGGGTAGGATTCGAACTAGGTGAGTGATGTTTTGACGCGTGGGGACTGAGATAGCGGGCCGAAAGGTTCTGGCCCGATTGGTGTTGGTTGGAACCTATATCTATGTTATCGATACGTCTGGTCACGTTTTTATCTTACCTCACCAAGGCCACAAGAAGGACGCGGGGACAGTCCCCGCGTTTTGGGTCATTTCCCAATCGATGTCCTCCCAACGTAGCGACAGCGTTTCCGAGGGTGTGCGAACCGTTTAGGGAAGACGATGCATGAAACTTGCATCGTCCCTTACAGCATTCATTACAGCGATTACGATGATCTGATCGACTTCTACCGCAAAATGAATGATGTAGGAGAAGCGTTTGATCAAGCAGGGGCGGAGACCATTGGCGGCTATCGAGAACAGCCATGGGTTTTCCAATATACGATGAATCGCTGCGACGTATTCAGCCAGGAATTGATCTCCCAAGCCGATTTGCTTCTTGTCATACCAAAGAGATGCTTCCACTAGGTCGTCTTCGACCTGCGGGCGTACAACAAGTCTCCACATTACCGGCGACTCTTCACACGTCGCATGATCTCCTCATGGGAAATCGCTGAACCAGGATCCTCGCGATGCTCGGAGAGTCTGCGATCTAGTTCAGCTTGTTGAAGGGCACTTGGCGTCAGATCTGCATCCTGTGGTAATGTGTCCCAGATGGCAGACACTAACCGTAAGCGAACATCTACCGGAAGCGCAGCAATCTCCAGAATGGTTTGTTCGACATTCATTGCAAAGCGTCCTTCTGTCGCAATTTGAGTCCGCAACGAGTTGGTTCATTCGTTCTTCTGCTTTACCAATCCGTGTATCGTCACGTCCTGATCCTTGAAAGTCAAGGCTTTGGGTCAAACCAACCCCAACAACTGCTTGGTGGTTCGCCTAAAGCTAACCCAGATCGGCACATTTCAAACACTCTTAAAACATTGGGAAAACATAAAAAAGTTCGGTTCCTGTCCTCTCCGCTGCAAAACCCTGGTTTTCCCAGGGTTTTTCGCATTTCTGGCCAATTGCTTTGGCTTTCCTGCACGTCCATGCACGTGCATGCTTGCACATGCTGCGTCGTCTAGTGCGCTGCCTTGCCCCCTGGTGAGTCGTCCAGTGAGTCGCCAGAGTCGCCTCAAAACCCTCGTTTTCACAGGGAAAACAGTTGGTTTTGCAGCAGAGGTGGTAGGATTCGAACTAGGTAAGTTCGAATCGTAGTAGAATTCCTTGCCGGAACAGAGATATCGGGAATGCTCGCGTCGTCCCTCGATACAGGATGCTTGGGCCGAAACAGTCTATCAATCCATCCAATGTTTGCTCGGCTCGCAAGTGCCTGATATCATTCAGCTTTGGATCGAAGCCAGCTTGCGTGATAGGCTGCATTGGTGCGGTCTACAGAGTTTAGGCTGATCCGTATAAGAACAAGTTCTGTGCTGAATTCTCACCGACTGACTGAAGACCTCAACGATGAATGACCCCTGGGTTCGACTCCAACAAGCCGCTGGCAATTCGCTCGGCTGGATCTGGAACGTCTTCGCAAAAGACGGGCGAGAGACTGCCGTTCTCGCAAAGGTTGCCCAATCACCTAAAGCATCTGGGTGGCTGGTTGGTTGCATGTCGGCTGCCGATGACGATATTACGCGAAAGATTGGCGCTATGCTTGCTGGCCTAATCCACGACGAGGAGCAAACTCAACTTCTACCCGAACTTCTGCAGATTGAACGCGACAGATTTCCACTAGATCCACTCGGTGCCAACTCCGTAACAGAAGATATCCTTTTCGCTGCCGTGCGATGGACTACATACGGCGGAGAATGCCAAGAAATGGGAATTGACGTGCTTGCGAATATTGTTCGTGACGCATTAGAGACAACAGAATGGAACACCGCTCAATGGGCTGCTGCTTCGCTGCACGCTGCAACCGGGGGTAAGCACCCTGTGATTGATACATTGACTGATGAAACGACGACCGTACCTGCCAGCCTCCAGATCGTCGCGGAGGCGATCAGACTCAAAGACAGCGAGAGGCTAGCTCAACTAACTGTCACGCCAAACCCGATTGTGGACTTTCCAGCCGACGTGACTGACTCGCACCTTGCAGCGGAATTATGGGCGGCGATACGCGAGGCTGAGGTCGAAGCACTGAAGCCTTAAATTATTGGGACCCGCTAACGAAACTGCACAGAACCAAGGGATGCAACGGAGCGGCGGTGGCATGGTTCTCCGTGAGGGCAAAGTCGACTCCCGCCGCCCGCTGATCCCAGTCGTTCATCGGACTTAGGCTGACTGGATGACAATCTGCGTTCGGTGATTTGACGGAGACCGACGAATTTGACATGCTAATTACGCTCAAGTCGCTGCAACGCAACGTACGTTAGCGTCGGCATGCGTCGTGAGCGTAGTGAGGTTTGGATTCGCCCTCCGATTTTCATCGAACGCGATTGCCGTTATCGCGTAAGCCGATGAACTTTCCAACGCAGCGGACATGGCATCGTGCCATGCCGCTGGTTTAAAATAGTTAGGCAGGAGAATTCATGGCACGCTCGTTAGCTGCATTCGCAATTGTCATCGGGTTGCTGTTTTCCACAGTGAGATTCTCCCGCTCGGAAGAAAAAAACGTGGCGAAGATCCAACTAACTGAGATCCTTCAAGGTAGGGTCCAGGTTATCGGGCTACTTGGCCAGCCAATTGGAACGATTTTGCGGTTAAAAGGATTTTGGAGAGAGCGGCCGTTCGGCAAAGGCTCGAGCGCAGAGTTTGTCATAAACAATGTAAACGAGACACAACTAGCCATGCCGATAATAGTGGATTCGAACTTTGTGCACGGCGAAGACCCGCAGGGACGCAGGTCAGACTTGGTTTTAGGTGAAACATGGGAGATGATCGCGTACGAGGGAATTCAGGTTTCAAGCCAGGAAGCGATGAACCAGGCATTGGGTAAACCGCTGAATCAGAATCCATTCGATGGACTTCGCGGCTTCATTTCCGGTGTCGTTGTAAAGGCCTCCAGCAGCACCAAGTAGATTGCCGAATAAACGAACTGCCTAACAATCCATTGCAGCGAAGTGGCGGATCGGCTGCTTCGAATTTTTAGAAACTTTACTTTCCGCCACTCGCTGAATGGCGGCGTTCGTCCAAAGACGCCTGATGCACTATGATTGAAAGACCGCCAATAACGTCAATGGTTGAAGTATCACAGGCAGCTTTCTTGTGCCTCATGATGACCGTTGCGGCTTGGCTTGTCTTCTACCTTGGAGTGCGAACAATGGCAAAGCAG
>QWPJ01000049.1 GCA_003671195.1 Planctomycetota bacterium | reverse complement strand
CTCGTGGGCATGGGTGTCTTGCCGCTTCAGTTTTTGCCTGGAGAAACGGTCGCTTCGCTCGGGCTAACCGGCGAGGAGACCTTCGATATCCCAGGTCTTGGCGAGTCGCTCAGTCCCCGAAGTAAAATCGAGGTAGTGGCTACCAAGCCCGACGGGACCAAGAAACACTTCCATGCGGTGGTGCGGATCGATACACCTGTCGAGATCGACTATTATCGCAACGGTGGCATTCTACCTACGGTCCTGCGAAAGTTGGCTGAGTAACAAGTACCCGACACAGCATCTACCGAGTCGGGTTAATCCGTCGTACAGGGATCTGCAAGCCATGATTTTGCCCTTGGAAAAACGCAAGCTCGGTCGCACTGCGATCGAGGTGACCTCGCTGGGATTTGGGGCCTCGTCGATCGGCGCAGAGTTCGGTCAATTCGACATTGCAAAATCGCTCGATGCGGTCCGAACCGCCATGGATGCGGGGATCAATCTAATCGATACGGCTGCCTATTATGGCCGTGGGATGAGCGAAGTCCTCCTTGGACAAATCCTGCCGGCATATCGTCGCGAGTCGCTCGTCGTCAGTACGAAGCTTGGGCGATACGCACCGAAGCATTTTGATTTCTCGGCCAAACGCGTCGCCGAGAGCATCGACGTCTCGCTCGAGCGCATGAGTCTTGATTACCTTGACCTGGTTTTTTGCCATGACATCGAATACGCAGATGTTCAGCAAGTCATCGATGAAACCTTGCCCGCACTCCGACGTCAAGTCGAGGAGGGCAAGGTTCGGTATGTCGGAATCAGTGGTTATCCGATGCGAAATTTCCAAAGGGTCATCCCAACCGGATTGCTCGACTGCGTGATCACCTACAACCATTACACCCTCCAAAACGACATGGCCCTGCAATGGCAAGGTTTGGCGCAACAGCATGGCGTCGGAGTGATCAACGCTGCCCCTTTTTCAGCACGCTTGCTGACCGATCTACCCTTGCCTGTTTGGCATAAAGCTCCCGAGTCGGTTCGCGCCGTCGCAGCAAAAGCGTCGGCTTGGTGCAAAGCTCGCGGTACTTCGATCGAGAAACTCGCCTTGCAGTTCTCCGTTTCCCATCCGGGTTTCGCAAGCTGTTTGGTCGGCAGCGCGATTCCCGCCGAGGTTTCTCAATGGATCGCTTGGATCCAAGAACCGATCGACCAGGAACTTATCGACGGAGTTCGAGCCGAACTAGCTCCGATTCGCAATTGGTATTACATCGAAGGACGCCCAGAGAACAACGACCTGGACTGGCCTGAATCGGTCTACGGCGAGTCCTGATCCAAGGCGAATCGCTACAGTTATGGAAAACCCAATACACGCTTCGACGACGACGTTAGCCGAGATGCAAGCTTGGTTAGACCAATTTGCAGCGCAGCGCGATTGGGAGAAATTCCATACACCGAAGAATCTCGCGATGTCGATCGCCATCGAAGCAGCCGAGATCATGGAATTGGTTCAATGGCAAGAGGGATCCGAGCCCATAGAGGACAGCGCGAACGATTCCCCGATGGCCGAAGAGATCGCCGATGTACTTTCGTACCTTTTGCGGTTAGCTACGGTGCTCAAGATCGATCCGGCGCAAGCCCTAGCCTTGAAGATCAAGAAAAACGCGATCAAGTATCCTGCGTTAGATCCCCATCGAGCAAAGCCTCCTGGAGCAACTGAGCAATAATCATCCATTGCATCCATTGCCCAACGGAGAGTTCCCCCAGGTCTGGTAAGCGGATCGTAAGCCCCTTGCCCCCGTTTTCTGCTTGATGAGCCAGAGTTTGCTCAAAACGTGTTTTCGCTTGATCCGTATACCCCGTGCGGATCGATTGCCCTGATGGCACCGAGCGAGGACGGTCTGAACCGGGATCCCAGATCACGTCCGTAGCGCGAGCAGGGTCGAGCGAAAGGGAATCAAAGCGGGCTTGCTCGACCCAAAGGTGATTGCAGAATGCGAGCGATGGATCGCAAGGAGGTTCCGCCAGTGCGTGGAATACTTTCCAATCGCTCAGGGCACAGAGCCATTGCGCTGCGGCACTGAGCCCGTGGCTCCAGAGTGCGAGTTTTCGGGATTCCAAGGAGTGGTTCCAAGCGACCCATTGGAGGATCGGATTCTCGTGGCCCGCCGTGGAAAGAAAGAGTCTTGAGGTCCAGGCTGCGCCGGCCAAAAGCTCCATGATGTTGATTCCAAGGATCGCCGCAGGCAGCATTCCATGCGCGCTAAAGGGTAGAAAAGCGGATGAAATATCGCAGGAATCCTGACCATCGGCATGGGTATTCGGTAAGCAATCGTAAACCAGCGGACCGAGTCGGAGCGTGTCTTGGGATGTTGTGTTGAAATGTTTTTTTTGAAGTTCAGCCAGCAAACGATCCTTGGCAACCTGAATACTCGTAGGTGCGTTGCCTCTTGAAAGGACGACCACCCCAGTGCCATAGGGCTCGTCTCGATTGGCCGGTCGTTGAGGCGAGAGGAGGCGAAGGAGTCCTTGAAATGCGTCATTGTCGAACGCATCGCCTGCAAAATAAATGCGAGGTTTGCTTCCCCTTTCCCCACGGGTCAACTCGTTCCAAAGAGGGTCGCAGCAAGCTTCGAGAAACGAATTGATGATCCGATGGTTGGATGCCGAGGCGACAAACACCACGCGATCGCATTGGCTTTGAAATCGATTAGCCCAAGTGAAAACCTCACCGAGTCGGCTCGATGTGCGCAATTCGGAGTACTCAAGAAGCAGTTGTTCTGGCAGGTTTAAGCACCGAGCAAGCGGTCTAGCAAGATCGGTCGACTCCAACGCCTTTACCCGCAATACCTCGAGTCGCTCGATCCGCTGGGCGTAGGTCGCGTCGGAACTCCCTATGCCCGGCGAGGCTTCCAACGCGATCGGCACGAGCTTATTCCTACGCAACTTCATCGAAGGCCCCCTTTGCTAGCAAAAGGAGTTGTTTGGAATTGGTGGAAGTAGGTCACGTTTTTTGTGGAAAACAGGCGATGAAGCTAAGGGTGTTCGAAAACCAACCTAGACATCTGCCGAGGGCGGATTCTAGGATTTCGATTTTAGCATCTGCGGAATCGAAACGGTAGCGAGCCGAGTTGCTACGATCATCAATCATTGACTGACCTATGATGAACCTTGATATACAACAAGCTTGGTGTCGGCATTGGGTTCGAGAACGCTTGGATATCCAACCAAGCGGATCGCTTGTCCTTTTGATCGTCGACGCTAAAAACAATGGAACTGGCCTAACAAGAAAGCACCGTCAGGCGGTTAGCAAACTCACGACCGAGCTTCGGTGGCATTTCAGCCATCCGGTTTTTGTGCTTCTTTCGATTGTCGATGGTCCTCTGAAAAATGACTCGATGAGCGGGATCATCGATGAGCACATTCACGTCGAGAACTCGACGGATCTTTGCGGTTGGGTCGGTGCTGCCAATTCACTACTCCTGCTTTCTAGCCACGCCGTATCAGATCCAGCAGTACCTATTTTGGATACCTTGTCCAAGATTGCCACGGCGTTCAGGAAGCCTTGCAACCGTGTTGGTCTTGAGGACCCATCCGACTCGCTTGCTCGTTTGGATTGGGAACGCTTACATCAAGCACCTTCCGAGGCCTGTATCACTGACCCTAGGAATGCTAGCATCGATTTTGTTTCGGCGACCCGAATGCTCGAGGAGTCGCTCAACGCAGCAAAAATGCACTCGGAGACGGCTGAGACAACGGCTACGGAGTCGGGGCGTCGCTACGGTCTTCGCCAAGCGGGCTGAGCTTCAAGCAGGCCAAGTATTCGGGTTATACCGACTGGTCCCCTTTTTCTGACGCTTTGACTACGCGGAGTACGATGACCAGGGAGGATGCGTAACGATCCAATCAACGAGCATTAAACGGTGGATTTCAAAACCGACTGGACGTGAGGGAGTACGATTTTGATGAGTTTGCCTAAAGTCAACATCTGGAAGTCAACTGTTTTTGGTGCCGCGTTTTTAGCCAGCCCTGGGTGGCTTTTGGCACAAACAGCGACGACTTCAGAACCCGTCGCACGGGTTTCGAAGAACCAGCCGATCAAGGTTCCAGTGAACCCGACCCCTTCTGCCCCTCATCCTTTGGATCCTGCGTTGGAACTGGCTCGCCAAAGCCTGTCGCTGATGCAAACGCAAGTGAATGATTACACGGCGGTGTTGATCAAGAGGGAGCGGATTGCCGACGATCTTGGCGATAACGAATTCATGTTCATCAAGGTTCGAAATCGCAAGACCGAGGGGGATAAGATCGTCGTTCCTTTTTCGGTCTACTTGGCGTTCCTCAAGCCTGCGGCAGTCAAGGGACGCGAGGTGATCTTTGTCGAGAATGCGAACGACGGGAAACTCATCGCGCACGAGGGAGGCATGAAGCGGGTTCTTGGAACTCATCGTCTTGAACCAGACGGGTACCTTGCGATGGCCGGTCAGAAGTATCCGCTGACGGATATCGGTCTTGAGAATCTGTTGCTCAAGCTGATCGAAAAAGGGGAGCGAGATCGCCAGCAAGGACCTTGCAGCGTGAAGCTTGAGGGTGGCGCGAAGGTCGGGGGGCGTGAGTGCTCGATTCTCGAAGTGACCCATGCGGAAAAGAAGCCGCATTACGACTTCCATAAGGCTCAGATTTTTATGGACAACGAGTGGAAGATTCCGGTACGGTATGCAGCCTTCAATTGGCCTACATCGCAAGACAGCGAACCTGAGGTCATCGAGGAGTACACTTACCAGAATGTCAAAATCAACGTTGGGCTGACCGATAAGGATTTTGATTTCGCCAACGCCGATTACAACTTCCACAAGTAATCGCACAAGACGCTTGTTTCAATCGAGCGACTGCGATAGCTATTTTTCCAACAGGCTATCGAGTGTGAACGGACGGAATTTCGTGGCTTTGCCGTCTGCGTCATCGTGAACAAGCATGACGTTTCGATCCAGTCGGTTGGCTTGATTGCTGTCGATCAACTGGTTTGAATCGTTGGCTGACATTTGCCCTAGGACGCGGATTTCGATGTCTCGGATCGAACCGCGTGAGAGCCAACGCGAAAGCGTGGCTGCTGAATCCGACCAGATACACAGGTGGATTCCGACGCTAGGTCCGTCGGATAGGAGTTTGTTAAGCACCGCATCGGGCTTGCTGGCTCCCTCTGGATCACCGCCAAAGGAATAGTCTTCCTCGCGTCTTAGCTCTCGAAATTTAGCTAAGTTCAGAATGAAAACGACAAGTGACCCGTGGCGCTGAAGTGGATCAGCCGAGCGTCGTTGGTATTCAATTTCGAGTTTCTTGAACACTTCTTCGATGTCCCGATTCGCGTGGACTTGGCAAGCAGGGTGTCCGTCTAGTCCGACAAGGAGTTTCTGGATTGCGAGGTCCTCGCTACGGCTACCATCGAGAATCCAAAATGCGTTTGGTGGGATGGTCGTATTTGCCGCGATCGGTTCAAGGACCAGCGGGGCACTGGTTTCGTTGGTTTTGATCCAACTTGCGACAAGCGATGCGACCAGATCGTCATGACTCGTAACGATCATCGCATTGCGTCCAGGAGCCTGTTCGAGGGTTCGAATCACGGCTGGTTCAATCGATACGCTATCACCGAGCGTCCAGCGATTCGTGGAAGAAGATGGAATCGCACCAAGGGCGCTGCGTATCGACTGGGTGTCCCAGATGGCCAGTTTATGCCCTTCGAATACCACGCGTCTTCCGATTGAGTTGGTGGTAGGGGAATACGGAAGTGCCACCGCAGGGAGCTTGCCGAGCCTCTCGAGCTGCTCTTGTTTCGAAAGGTAGGCGACTTGGAAGTTTTGATTAGCCTCAAGCCGTCCGCCCGCGTCGTTGTAGATCCCTTGTCCGGAGTGCCTCAATCGTTCTGCGGCTGGATTGTCTTCGTTGAGAATCAGCATCGCATCGGCACTATCGCATTGCAAGGCGATACGGACCGCCATTTGAGCAAGCGTTGTTCTCGGCAATGAGTAGGCACCACCGAGGGTTTGGGAGGCGAGTACAAGGTGTACTCCGAAGGATCTACCTTGGCGAACGATACGATCCATCAGCATGGAGGCTTGTTGGGATATTTTGTCGTCTTCGACGAAGAGTTCTTGGAATTCGTCGATCACGACCAGGATACGAGGCAATTGCACCTGAGGATGCTTGCGTTTGAGGCTAGGAAGATCCTGCACGCCCCACTGTCGAAACGCTTCACCACGTGCGCTGAGGATTCGGTCGATGTATTCGAGGGTACTTAGTCCAAATTCGCGGCGGCTTTCGATGCCGATAATGTCGGTATGCGACAATTGCAGTTCGGCATAGACTTGGAATTCAACTCCTTTTTTGAAGTCTAAAAGAACCAGTCGGAGTTCCTGCGGCGAATACTCTAGGGCGGCACTGCTGATCATGGTATGAAGCAAAGAGGACTTACCCGAACCGGTT
>QWPJ01000132.1 GCA_003671195.1 Planctomycetota bacterium | reverse complement strand
GTGGAATCCGATGTTTGCACACGCAGAAAGGCGGTTGCTTGAGGCTTAGCAGCGAGTTTACGTTTTGATCGCCTTGTACGACGGACTTCCAGTCCGTCGCCCCCAAAGATCGCGCTGTACGACTCCACTCGATGAAAACATAGGCGAGCAGCCGATCGACTGACAGAACTGCGCGACGGAAGCATTGGATCGTTCGCACTGGGCGATACGTTCGCCCCAAACTTGGACGGTTTTCGAGGATGGTAAGCGAGACACAAGCAGGATCTCCTGGAGTACTAGGATACAAACAAGGGCGCACCTTTGCATCTACCCGCAAGCGGGCCCTGCGCTGAGAAAAAGCCGATCAGGCCGGTGTACTCTTACCTCGATATCGCAAAGTTTTTCACCGGACGGCTTGCGCCGTTCCGCTTTTAAATCAGTGCCATTCGGCATAGAGCCGACGGAGGCCAAGAAGAGCTCGACGGCTGTTTGAACTGCGGCGGTCAATGCCAGTCGTTCGTTCATCCAATGGCTTTTGCGACCGACCCAAGCTCATGGCCAAGCACAGGCTCGCTATAGGAATTTGCCTTTGGCAACGGGACGCGAGTCTCGGGATCAAAACCGAGCATCTGCTCGTCGGTGAAACTGACCGCGACGTAGAGCCTGTACAACAGTGGGACCATGATCAGGACCAGTACCGTCGAAGCAATAAGTCCGAATGCCAAACTCGTCGCCATCGGAATCAAGGCTTGGGCCTGAAACGACTTCTCTAAAAGCATCGGAAGAAGTCCTGCGACCGTTGTGACACTCGTTAAAAACACAGCCCGCAAGCGGCGCGATCCAGCGTTGATGATCGCATCGACTGGCCTCATCCCTTTCTCGATGCATTGATTGATAAAATCGACCAAGACGATCGAATCGTTGACGACCACCCCAGCGAGTGTCACCATCCCGAACATGCTAAAGAGGGTCAATGGCAAGCCCATCAGAGCATGCCCAAAGATCGCTCCGACCATTCCAAATGGGACGATCGCCAGAACGATCCAAGGCTGCAGGTAGGATCGAAACTCAAAGACTAAAAGCAAGTACATCGCGGCCATCGCTACGGTGAAACCGATCGCCAATGAATTGAAGGATTCGCGTGTCTCCTCCTGCTGGCCTTCCCATCGGAACCGTAAATCCGGGTACTTCGTTTTGAATTCTTGCTCAAGCGTTCTCCTCAGGTCCCCTGCAATCGTCGTCGCATTGGCCTTGGTCGTATCGAGTTCCGAGGAGATGGTGATCGATCGCATTTGGTCCAGACGATTGATCTCGGAATAACCCTGCGTGACCTTGATCTCAGCAAGTTCGGCAATGGGCCTTTCGATCCCATCTGGTCCCCTTACACGTAAATCCTGGAAGTCCGCCAGAGAACGGCGTTCCTCACTAGGGTGGCGCACCATCAACTTCACCTCGTGTCGGTCGCGTTGGAGTCGCATGACCTCCGCGCCGTAGTAGGCGCTTCGGATCGATTCACTCAAATCGTCTTGGCGTATGCCGATCGCCTGGGCCCGATCCTTGATCGTGAATTGAAACTCGGTCTTTCCCGGATTCGAATCGTCACGAATGTCGTAAACACCATCGTAGGTCGCTAGCTTGGCCTTGGCCTCCTCAACGGCCGCCTCGAGTTGAGCAACTCCGTCGCGAGGGGCTAATAATTTGAATTCCAAAGGCTTTCCTCCAGGCCCAATGTTGGCGGCCTGGAACGTCACACGTTCGGCTCCTGGAAACTGCCCCGCCTTCTCTCTCCACCATCGTATGATTTGCTCACTCGTGACGTTGCGCACGGTCGCATCGTGGATCTCTGCGGTGACCTGCGCAACGTGCGAACCCGATTTTCGGTCTCCTGCCCCTTCATTCCCTTGCTCGGCCGAGCCGACTCGCAAAAACGTCAGCTTCACCGGACCGCGAGGAGAGGACGGATCGCTCGGAGGAGGGGTCTTGGTTGTCCCATCCTTAAGCTCTTGATCGTCGATCTCTTGACTCATTTCTCGAAGTGCCAGTTCCATCCGCTTTGCAGCAGCCATCGTGATGTTTGCTGGCGTTCCATCCGGATAGATGACTTGGCCGATGATCGTTTTGCCGTCGAGATCCGGGAAGAACTCGAAGGGGACTTTGCCCGATCGAACCATGCCGACGGCCAGGGCCACAACGGAAAAACCGAGCGCCAGAGGTAGCAGCGGGTAGTGCAGGAAGGTTTTAAGCAAGCGTCCGTAGAACTGTTCGCCAAACCAATCGAGAATCGAATTGTTGAATTTCGAGATTCGATCGAAGAATCGCTCGATGGGCAGAATCGGAAGCATCAGGTAGTATTGCAGTTTCTCAAGCATGCTCTTGGGAGCATGCGATTCGTGGGACAAGTGTCCTGGCAGGGCGACTGAGGCCTCCACAAGCGAGATCAGCAGCATCAAAATGATCGCTACGGGCATGACCGCAATGAACTTGCCCATCACCCCCGAGACATAAAACAACGGAATAAATGCGATGATCGTCGTCGCGATGCTCGAAAAGACGCTCGGCAGAACCTCGGAAGCTCCGTCGATGGCCGCCTGAATATTCGACTTGCCCATCCCACGGTGTGCATAGATGTTTTCACCGATGACAATCCCGTCATCGACAACGATTCCGACAGCCATGAGAAAGGCGAACATGGTCAGCATGTTGAGCGTTTCACCGAACGCATACAGACCGATCGCAGCGCCGAGCACGCTGATGGGGATCCCCATGGCCACCCAAAACGCCAACCTCAGATTCAGAAACATCGCCAGCAATAAAAAGACGACGATTCCACCCTGGATACCATTCTCGCGCAGCATCCGGATACGGTCTCGCACATCGATGCTCTCGTCCCCCCAGGCAATCAACGAATACCCCTCAGGCACCGGTATCTTCGCGACGGCTTCTTGGACCTCATCGGAAATGCTGAGCAAATCCTCGGTGCTGGTACGCTCGATGCTGATCGTCAGAGCGGGCCTTCCATTGATCTCATTGAGGGCTGCGATATCGTCGAATTCATCGCGAACCTTGGAAATATCGCCGACCGTCAGGATCACTCCGTTGGGTTGGGTGACCAAAGGTAACTTGGCGATGTCCTCGCCCAGATCCCGCTTGTTCTTGCCTCGCAAAAGGATCTCTTGGCCCTCGCTGCGAATCTGACCGCTGGGCAACTCCATGTTCTCTTTGCGGATGATGCTGGCGACTTGACCTAGGGTCAGTCCGTATTTCCTGAGGTTATCCTCGCTGATCTCCACATCGATCTGATAAGGCTTGACGTTGATGACCTGGGCCTGGGAGACGTTTGGCAATTCGATCAATCGATCGCGGACGTCCTCGGCAAAATTCCGAAGCTTCAGTTCGCTTTGCTCGTCGCGATGATTCGGACCGAGCACTGCAACGCGAATCGCAGGGGTTCGAAACGTGATCTGCTCGACCGTGGCTTTCTCACTTCGTTCAGGAAAGAACACTGAAATCCGATCGACCGCCGAACGGACCTCCGAGAGCACTCGCTGCACATCCTTGACGCTGGGCTCGAGTTGGATCAGGGTAAAGCCGCTCCCCTCGCGACAAATACTCGTGAGTTTCTTGATCCCTGCAAGGGACTGTACCGACTCCTCGATTTTCTGGCAGATTCCACTTTCGACTTCGTCGGGAGTGGCGCCCGGATAAGGGACAGTGACCAGGACGACCTCGAGTTGGAACTCGGGAAACGTCTCTCGACGCATCCCAAAGAAACTCGCCAATCCGCCGATCATGATCGCGACGATCAAGAAGTTGATCCCGGCCATGTGCTTTACAGCCCAGCGAACAATTCCGTTCATAAAAGAAATCCCTTTTTACTCTTGGGTGATCGTCTGCTTGGCGGTCCGCACTTTGTCCGATCCGTCGCCGATGAGATTCGCAAGCGGAGAGGTCACAATCATCGTTCCAGGTTTAAGCTCCTCTTCGGCTTCGGCAATCCAATACTCTCCATCTGCCAAATGCGGTACCCTCAAAATCCGAATCGTTTTAACCCCTTGAAGGACTTTGACTTTTCCTATTACCCAGTCGTCGGGGTTCGAGAGGTTCAAGTCCGGAACAACAGTTTTCTCGGAACCCTGGGCTTGGGCATCACCTTCCGCCTGTGGCTCAAAGGCCCAGAGTTGTCCACCGGGTTTAAGACCCAGTTTAGGAATCAGAATCAGAGATTGCTTGGGCTTGGTCTGGATCTTCACATCGACGAACATGCCCCGGACCAACGCTGGTAAACCTCCGTTGCCTTCCTCGGTGATCGGGACTCCATTGCGACGAACGTCTCGTGGGTTGTCGACGGTTATGCGAACCGGAACAGTTCGGCTTTGCGTATCGAGCCCAATCCCCTCGTAGCGACTGAGCTTCCCATTCCATTGATAAACCACATCGCTTCGTCCGGCGACCTGATACGAGATCTGCACAGGGGTCGGAGGCAGTTCATAACTTGAGGATCGAAGCACCTGAGACGACGGATCCTTGAGCCCTCCCTCGGCGAGTTGATCTAGAATCAAGAGAAGTTGATCGGTTCGCAGGTTGCAACTGACCTCGACCTGCTCGGTATCTTCGATGACACAAAGCTTGTCCCCCCGCTGCACATACGAATCTTCTTGGACAGATTCGCTGACAATCACACCCGAGATCGGCGACTTGATCTCAGAGCGTTCGAAATTGACATTGGCTTGTGCCAATTGGGTATCGGCCAATCGTTCGGCAAGTTCGATTCGGGCTCTTCGGGTTTGAAGCAACTGCCACTGATTCTGAAACGTGACGACTTGGTTGGCGCTGAGAATTCTCTGCCGTCTGGCTTGGTCTCGCTCGGTTTCGCTAGCGAATCCTTCAGGTAAAGACGCCAGTCTTGCAAGCTCCTTTTCCTGAAGAGCAAGTTCTTCCTCGGCCAATACCAAAGAACGCTTGATATTGGCGATCTCCTGATCGAGTTCTCGCTGCTGAGCGTACTCGGTTTCCTTCAAGGCCGTGATGCGTTCGATCTCAAGCTCGTAATCCTTGGGGTTGAGCTTGAGCAGAGGCTCACCTCGGTTGACGTAGCGGCCGATTCGGCACTTGTCGCTTTTGAAAACCACCCGTCCTGGAACTTCGGCTCCGATGGTGACCTGTCGGAATGGCACTACCGTTCCAGAAAGCTCGACATCGAGGGTTTCAATTCCTTCGAATCGCTCTAACTTATCGACGTTGACCATCGGCATTCGGGTCAAAACAACTCGGGGATCCGACTGGTCGGTTGCGACCTGCTTGGGTGCCTGCTGGCCTAACCCGAGGTAGACCGCAACGCCCGCCGATGCGATCGCGATCGGGATCAACCAGCCCAGAAACAGTTTGGAGAAGGTTTTATTTTTCGAGACGGTTTTTGATTCGGTCATGGAGAAGTGCGTCTAGGTGAGTCATCCATCGATAGACTCACCATAGTAGTAAGAAGCTACGTTTTTTACAGGTCTTATTTTTCTCACGAAAATAATGCCAAGACGCACGAAGCAGAGCCCCGTGCGTCTTGAGTTTTTGATGTCACATCGTACCGTCGGAACCTTAAAATCGTTACGATCGCTAGGCTTAGATCGGTTGCGAACCAAAGATTTACAGTTCGTAACCTGCTCGGTACGCGGGTTTGATCATCGAGTCGAACTCGCTGGTCCCCTTGACCTTGAGGTTCTCTGCGTCCCACTCTAGCTTGGCGCTGGAGACCTGCTGGCCCTCTTGCTTGGTTCGGCCTGCGGCCCAAACGGCAAGGTTGCCAAGGAGGATGACTTCGGTCATCTTGCCGGCGTAGTTGGCGAAGTTCGACCAAGTCGGTTTTCCGGTCTTGATGGCGATCGCGAACTCCTTGAAGTGTCCTGGGCTGCGTTCGAAGTCGACTTCTTTGTCTTCGACACCGGTAAAGAGGCACTCGGCGCCGTAGTCGTTCGGCGAGTACATCTTGCCCTTGTCACCGATGATCAGCAAACCACTATCGCTTCGCTTGCGACCATCGAGCATCTCTGGATCGACCTTGTTTCCACCGTCGTACCAAACCATGTTGATCGCAGGTCGGTTCTTGGTAGGAGCAAATTCGAAATTGATTTTTGACGAACCGGGGAACGTCTCCCCGTTGTGGCCCGTCGTGGTCGCTTGAACGCTGACGGGATTGACCAAGTCGCAGCCTGCGAAGGCGACGTTGAGGGTATGGCAAGCCATATCGCCCAGTGCACCGGTTCCGAAGGCCCAGAATCCACGCCACTTGAATGGGTGGTATGCGGCGTTGTAAGGACGCATCTCGACGGGTCCGATGAATTCGTCCCAGTGGATTTCCTTGGGGACCGGTTGCTCTTCGGGACGTGGGATGCCTTGGGGCCACACAGGACGGTTGGTCCAAATGTGGATCTCTTTGACGTTGCCGAGAATCCCTGCCTTGAGTTTGGCCGCAGCGCTTCG
>QWPJ01000153.1 GCA_003671195.1 Planctomycetota bacterium | reverse complement strand
TTGGGTTTCGATGTTGGAGGATCCATTCGTCCCGAGTTTTCTCGCGAGCTTTGATTTCCGCGATGAGCCGTTGGTCCTTGGCGGTTTCCTCGGGGGAGAACAGAGCCAGTGCCGGGGTGGGGGTTGCTCGGGTGAAGTGCGAATACAGGCCGTGTTCATCGATGTCGGCGAAATAGGCGGCTAGCGAGTAAAAGTCTTTTTGCGCGATCGGATCGTATTTATGGTCATGGCAGCGCGAGCATTCGAAAGTTAGTCCCAGGAACGCCGTTCCAGCCGTAACGGTTCGGTCGGCGATATACACTTGTCGAAACTCCTCCTCGATGCTTCCACCTTCATTGGTTTGTCGGTGAAGTCGGTTGAAGGTCGTGGCGAGTTTCTGCTCTTGGGTAGCGTTTGGGAGAAGATCACCGGCGAGTTGCCAAGTGATGAACTGATCGTAGGGAAGGTTTTTTGCAAAGGCGTCGATCACCCAATCCCGCCAGGGCCAAACATCCATTTGGACGTCGGCTTGGTACCCGAAGGTATCGGCATAGCGGGCCACATCGAGCCAAAGGTTAGCCATGCGTTCTGCGTAAGCGTTTGAGTTAAGGAGTTCATCGACGATCCTGCTTTTGTTGGGTGCCGATGGGTCAGTAGATAGCGATTCGACCTGCTCGAAGCTAGGTGGGAGTCCTGTCAGGTCCAGGCAAGCGCGTCGGAGCCAGACCAGCGCGTCGGCTTGAGGGGCTGGAGCAAGACCTCGATCGAGCAACTGGCGAAGTACGAAACGATCGATCGGGGACTGGTTCCAGCGAGAGAGTTCCTCGCTGAAATCGGTTTTGAACAAGGGGATGTTTTCGAGGTCTTGGGCATTCAATTCAGGCGGGTTGGCCCGTGGGACGGGTGGAACGAAAGCCCAGTGGGTTTGGTACGTTGCTCCTTGTCGGATCCATTCGGCGATCAGATCGCGTTGTTCTTGGGTGATCGTTTTGCCAGTTTTTGGGGGAGGCATGACCGTATCGGGGTCATTGGAGAGGATGCGTTCGAGGATTGCGCTTGCTTGAGGGTTTCCCGGAAGAATGGCGTTTGCATCGAGGGCTGCTTGGCGATCATCGAGTCTCAGGTCAGCTTGGCGCGAGTGGGGGTCAGGACCATGGCAGGCGAAGCAGGCATCGGAGAGGATGGGTCGGATATCTCGATTGAATTCGATGCTCGTTGGTGGTTCGCAGGCCGTGGCTGGCAGGATCGATGCCAGTGCGATCGCCAAGAGACAGAAGAGCGAAAGGAGCACGGGGTGGCAGGAAAGGGGAGGGCGGCAGGAATGGGGAGGGTTCGAGAGAATCATGATCCGGTTTTAGGGGTGGGCAGGTCGTTAGCATCAGCGGGTTTGATGCCCGATTGGAGACTATTCTAGCACGATGAGCCAACGCGGCACCTACGATCTGTGATTCCGCGGGGATCCTTGGCTTCGGTAGTGGATCTCCCGTAGAGATCCTGGCTGTTTGAAGAAGAGAACGCAAAGACGCAAGGGCGCAAAGACGCAAGGGTAGTGGATCTTCCGCAGAGATCCTGGCTGTTCGGTAGTGGATCTCCCGTAGAGATCCTGGCTGTTTGGAAGAAAAGAACGCAAAGACGCAAGGGCGCAAAGACGCAAAGGTAGTGGATCTCCCGCAGAGATCCTGGCTGTTCTCTTCACCCGCTTGAGCGATCCTCAAATCGCGCGAAGAAGAAAAAGCAAAAAATCTGCGAATTCAAGGCACTTGCGAAGGATCGGGCGAGCCGGGGATGCATCGGAACGCTTGAAAACAGGGTGTTTTTGGCGAACCGATGCGTTTCCAATTGGGTCTAGAGAGGAGACCGGATAGGCCTAGCGACGGAGCGGGAATTCGGTTAAATTTAGGTTCGTTCGGGGTGTAGCGCAGTCTGGCTAGCGCATCTGGTTTGGGACCAGAGGGTCGAAGGTTCGAATCCTTTCACCCCGACTTGTAAAAGCCTTGGTTCTCTTTGAGAACCAAGGCTTTTTTCGTGTTCGTTGCGACCGTGCCGTCGTCCTCGGTCGTTGTGATCAAGTGACTTGACCCGATCGCGGTATTTGAGAAGCACGGGGGCGAACCCTTTGTGCTTTTCCGGCGGGGTAGAGACGGCTGCCCTGCCGCCGTGTTTGTCCACGAAGAGGGCGGATATACTTGAACCGCCTCAGCGATGCGGCTCAATCATGAGCATCTCGGCCAACGGGGAAATAGGCGAGTTCTTCGAAATACACTTTGATGAAACGAGGGAGACATGGACCCCAAGACGATCAAGATTTTGGAAGAGAAGATCGAGGCAGCGATTGCCGATATCATCGTGGTAAAAATGGGACTCAAGAAGCTTCCGTTATTGCCTAACCGACGAACGATGCACCTGATGGCTAAGGGGGCTGTTGCAGTGTACGAGGCGGCGGTAGAAAACAACAAAGACGATTGATTCTCAACAGAGCGATGCTGCATGGTGCTAAACGCTGGGCAACTGCATCTTTAAAAAACTCGGAGACTGTCCCCGAGTTTTTTAATGGCTGCCCGTTGGCTATGATTCTAGGTTGACGCTTTTTCTGGCATCGAAGTGGCAACGTTGCCACCCCACAGACCTGAAGACAGTACGCCATCCGACCATGACCTGCCTCTTACTTTTTGGAGATTCCTGATGGACTCATGGCAACGCGGAAGCCGAGGCTGCTATCACGGGTTCCCAGGATGACCAAGTACCGGGAAGCCGACCGACAATAGGCGGCCCCGTAGCCCCAACTGCCGCCACGGTCCATGCGGAACGAGGGTTCTATTGGGTCTGTGGAATCGCTAATGGCACTCTTTGGATATTCGTAATACGGATTACTACACCATTCAAAAACGTTTCCGTGCATATCGAAGAGCCCCCACGCGTTTGCTTTCTTCTCGCCCACCGGGTGGGTTTGACCGTTACTGTTCTCTTCAAACCAAGCATAGTCGCCCAAGGATTTTGAACTCTCTCCAAAACTATACGCCGACTTACTCCCTGCCCGGCAGGCATATTCCCGTTCTGCCTCTGTTGGCAATCGATACACACGACTATCCGCCTTCTCTTCGGGCAATTCCGAAAGCTTTTTACAGAACTCAACAGCATCTTTCCATGAAACATATTCGACCGGGTGATTGGAACTGCTTCCTCTAATTTTGTCACCTTGAAAGAAACTCGGATTGGTTCCCATCACGCTTTCGTACTGTCCTTGGGTGACTTCCGTCGCGCCGAGGTAGTAGCCCTCGCTGAACGTCACTTTGTGTTGTTTCTCGTCCCACTGGTGGCCCTCCTCGCTCTCAGGCGAGCCCATCATGAATGTCCCCTTGGGGATCAGTACCAGTTTCATCCCGATGCTGTTGGTGATCTCCTTGGGGGGTTGTGCGAGTACCTGACAATCCAGTTGTACCATCCCGAAAATCACCAACGATGACAAAAATATCGATAGCGGACGCGACATGTGTTGTTGACTCCTCACTCGGTAGCTCGGTCGAACTTCCTGCAACGCCATGAAATTGTAGCATTCCATGCACTGCCGTTCAAAATAGAGACGCATTTTCCATTCCCCCATCCAGGATCACCTTTGCCACGCCAGCGACCTTATATTGGCGCTTTCTCGTGCCAAAGTGGCAATGTTACACCTACTGACCTGATGACAATAAGCCATCCGACCCTGACCTCCCTCGTTCTACTCGGGGATTCCGGAGGAACTCAGGGCAACGCGAAAGCCGATGTTGCTGTAGTATTCACCTAGCGCATTTCCTTGACGGTATGCCGACCGGCAATTCCGGGCGTCGCTGGTCCAACTGCCGCCTCGCATCATGCGGTTCAAGCCCTCTTTTGGGCCAATCGGATCGCTAACAGCACCCTCGGGATAAGCACCGTAAAAGTCGCTGCACCATTCCAACACGTTCCCATGCATGTCATATAAGCCCCATGCGTTTGGGTTCTTTTCGCCGACCGGATGGGGCAAGCAGCCTGCTGATAACACTGTGTCAAGATATTCCCGAGGGTTATTTTTTGACCGGTTCGAAAGCTCTGAGGAATCTAATTTCTTGCTCCCACTGTTGCTTGCAAACCATGCGTAATCGCCCAATGACTTCGAATTCACTCCAACGCTATAAGCAGTCTTACTGCCAGCGCGACATGCGTACTCCCATTCCGCTTCTGTGGGCAATCTATAGATGCGTCCTGCTTTCTTCTCCTCGGGCAACTCCGAAAGATTCTTGCAGAATGCGAGTGCGTCATCCCAAGATAGACATTCAACTGGATACATTAAACTACTTTTTTTGCGGATCTTCTCTTTTTGAAAATAGCTCGGGTTGGTCCCCATCGCCTTCTCGTACTGTCCTTGAGTGACCTCCGTCACACCAAGGTAGTAATCTTTGCCGATCGTCACTTCGTGCTGGCTTTCGTTCTTTTCATGGCCTTCCTCGCTTTTAGGCGAGCCCATCATGAATGTCCCCTTGGGGATCAGCACCAGCTTCATCCCGATGCTGTTGGTGATCTCCTTGGCGGATTGTGCGAATACCTGACAATCCAGTTGGACCATCCCGAAAATCACCAGCGATGACAAAAATATCGATAGCGGGCGTGGCATGTGTTGCTAGCTCCTGATTCGGTGTCTCGGTCGAACGTCATGAAACGTCGAGAAATTGTAGCATCCCAAGCACAGGTCCCCCAGAAACCAGGATGCATTTTTTCCTAGCCTTCTGAACTGGGAACGTCATTGCCACGCCAGCGACCTCTTGCTGGCGCTATTTCTGGCACCGAAGTGGAAACGTTACCACCCCCTGATGACGGTCGACTGGCAACATTGCCACCTGCCGACACGCGGTCAGTAAGCTTCGGACTCACGGAACTTGCCACGGGGTACCACCAGTCTTTGCGCTTTGTGGCGCTAGGCAAATTGTAAAAACCGTTGCCAGCACGATCTGTGTGTGAGCTAGATGACCGATCTCTGGTCGCGATCGTTTCTTGCAAATCCGACCCGTTGGAGACAGGGAGCAGGGTCGCTGTCAGTTGCCACCCATGTTGTCATCGGGCTAGTCGACTGACATTGTGTCAGCGATGAATGGTACTGGCACTTGAATTAGGCAGTTCTCCCCGTCTTTTTTCCCAGCTTCTTCGTCATCATCCATCGAAGCCAAGTGATATTTAACAACCGCAGCTACCGATTTAGCTGTAATACCCTTTAGTGTGCAATAGTCGGTGGCGAGCCATCTGCGGAGTTTCTTTGTCCCTTTGCTCGCGTTGCATGAATTGCAACATCTCGCGATATTCCAGATGGTCACGATGGTTGCATCGTTGATGATATGCTCCCAAGTCGCTACTTGTTTTCGAGAAGATCCTCTTGGTACAGATTCAAGTAATGCCGTACCGCAATACACGCACGCAACATCTCGGTCGCGAATCTCGTTTTCGAGATCATGTGGTATGCCCCAGCGATTCACAGCTTTTAATCGACCCCACTTCGCACGGATCAGACTTAACCCTGTTGACGGCACCATTGCAGCCAATCACTCAGCCCAAAATGTAACTGTGGACCGATGATATCAGCCACATGCAAGCCGATCAAGAATTTTGTGGAGTGATAGGCTGTTTCATCGAAATTCCAGGCACAGTCGAAGAAAAGTACGTTGCCTCGCTCGAATCCGACCACCGAAACACCCCTTACTTCCCTGCTTCCATCACCACCCGAAAACCTAGGTAGTTGTAAGTGTCCCCAGGCGGATCCCAGTTCCTAGCCGCAGACCGGCGCTTGATTCCCTCGACCAAGTAGCATCCACCTCGGTGGACTCGCTCTTTGCCCACGGATGGTCCCTTTGGATCAGTGACATCTCTGGAGGGATAGTCGCCGTGCCAGTCCGAGCACCACTCCCACAGATTGCCGTGCATGTCGTAGAGTCCCCAGGCGTTCGGCTTCTTCCTACCGACTGGATGAGGCGTGTTACCGTTGGCGATCAATCTCAATGCATACTGCTTGATGTTGCCTTTTGCCTCTCGAAACTTCTCTTCAGAATCGATCGGCTTTGATCCAGCGTTGTCCCCATACCAACCGGCTTGATCGAGACTGTCCTTGCTGTCGCCAGTGTTGTACGCAACTGTGGTTCCAGCACGGCAGGCATATTCCCATTCAACCTCGGTGGGTAGTCGGTACACATGTCCAGACGCTTTCTCATCGGGTATCTCGCTGAGTCGCTTGCAGAACTCGACTGCATCATCCCAGGTGACGTGATCAACGGGATGGTTGTAGCCGACGACGCCGGGTTCCATGGTCTCGACGATCCTCTTGTTCTTGAGCAGCATCTCGCCTTGAAAGACGCTCGGGTTCTTTCCCATGACGCGCAAGTACTGATCTTGGGTCACCTCGTGGATCCCCATGTAGAAGCCTTTGGGGATGGTGACCTTGTGCTGCTTCTCTGCTGGCTTGGCTCCTGGCTCACTTGGCTCGGCTCCCATCGTGAAGGATCCGGGTGGGATGTAGGTCA
>QWPJ01000167.1 GCA_003671195.1 Planctomycetota bacterium | reverse complement strand
GGATTTTTTTCCGGCTCGTCACGAGGAGCTCTTGGCCCTGGACGCTTCCAAGGAGTCCCTTGCCGGGGACTTCGCTGACCGAACTTGCCGGGTAGGTCGCCAAGCCTTGGGCATTGGCTGCCGAGACGATCGCGTGCGCTAAAGGATGTTTCGAATAGTGTTCGAGGCTTGCGACCAAAGCCAAGACGCGATCGGGCTCGAACATCGGCGCAACGATTTGTTTTACCAGGGTCGGCTCGCCGTAGGTCAGCGTACCGGTTTTGTCGAAGATCGCCGTGCGGACCGAGGAGACTTGTTCCAAGGCGACGGCGCTTTTGACGATGATCGCGCGCGAGGCGCACAAGGAGATCGAGCCGAGGATGGCGATGGGAATCGCAAGGAGCATCGGGCAAGGAGTCGCGACGACCAGGACCGAGAGGAACCGCGTCGAGTCGCCTGAGAAGTACCAAGCAGCCAGAGCGACGAGCAAAGCCACGGGGGTAAACCAAGCACCGATCTGATCGCCGAGCCGTCGCATCGTCGGGCGTGTCTGCTCTGACTCGTGCATCACCCCCATGATCCGCGCATAGCGAGAGTCGGCTGCCTTGTGCGTCGTCTCGATGACTAGCACGCCATCGCCATTGACCGCTCCGGAGATCACCGCCGATCCGGTCGTCTTGGTGATCAAAAAAGGCTCGCCTGTCAGGTAGGACTCATCCATGACACTATGGCCTTCGATCACCCGTCCGTCGACCGGTGCGACCTCGTGTGGGTAGATCACCACAACATCGCCGACGGCGAGTTGATCGAGTTCCACGGTTTGGATCTGTGTCGAATTTCTGCGATGGGCCAGCGTCGGAAGACGCTTGGCAAGCGCCGATAAGACGCTCGTCGCGTTGGACATCGCGTAGGTTTCAAGGGCCTCTCCGCCCGAGAGCATTAGGACGATGATCGCACCGGCCAGATACTCCCCGAGAAGAATCGAAACGATGATCGAAATACCCCCGAGCAAATCGGCGCCGAATTGAAACTTCAGCACCTTGGTCAACAGACTCAAAACAAGCGGCAATCCTCCTGCTCCAAGGGCGATCCAAAGGGGCCAGGGGTGGGAGGTCACACCGCTGGCTCTGAGGACCAAATGCAAGACGATGCAGGCGAAGGCAAGGATGGCAATGAGCGTGGTTTGCCACCTCAACCAATTCAAGGACGGGTTGGTCGATTGGGACATAAGATTCCGTTTGCCGGCGGTTTGCTAAAGAGTATTTAGCAGGTATTTCATCTCGCGGACGGCTTTCTCGATCCCCACGAGGATCGAGCGAGACACGATGCTATGTCCTATATTCAATTCGTGCATCCCAGGGATGGAGGCCACGGGGCGCACGTTTTGATAGGTAAGACCGTGACCAGCATGGAGCTTGAGCCCCAATTCGAGGACCAGTTCTGAGGCGCGTTTGAGACGCTCGAGCTGCTCGATTTGCTCCTGCCCCCGAGTCTCTGCATACTGGCCCGTGTGGAGCTCGACGGCTTGGACCCCGAGCTCCTTTGCCAAACGGACTTGTTCCTGGTCCGGATCGATAAAGAGGCTCACCTGGATTCCTTGGTCGCTCAATGCAGCGATAGCGTTTCGCAATTCCTTGCCGGCCGATCGCAGGTCCAAGCCCCCTTCGGTGGTGATTTCCTCTCTTTTCTCTGGGACCAAGGTGGCTTGATCGGGGCGAACACCGCAGGCGATTTGCACGATCTCCGGAGAGCAGCAAAGTTCGAAGTTGAACCTCGAACGGATAGTTTCGGCCAAGACACGAATGTCGCGGTCCAGGATGTGGCGACGATCCTCGCGAAGATGCACCGTGATCGAATCTGCCCCGCCGAGTTCGGCCAAGACGGCTGCGGCGACCGGGTCGGGTTCGACCGTCTTACGCGCCTGACGGACGGTTGCCACGTGATCGATGTTGACGCCGAGTTCCACCATAGGGAGCAGGCCGACTGTAAGGGTCCTAGAGTTGAAATAGTCCTTTATGTTAGCCCAGTTTGGCCAAATAAGAAAGGGAAACGACTCGCCCCGCAAGTGCAAGCAACGCTCTGTTGCGAAGGCTTGCGGAGCGAGTCTTCTCCGAGGATGTCTTAACCGCCGTGAAAGCTGGGCCAAACCTGATGGGAAGGTCTGTCGGTTCCTCCAGGGTTGCTGAAGTTCGACGCCACTAAGATCACGGGACTTCCTTGTTCCAAACATTCAGGCACCCTTGGGCTCCTGATGAAAGACTTACTATGCACAAGCCGTGCCAAAACTCCAAAAAACCAAAAGGGCTGAGAATTCGATTGGATTGGGTAGACTGGGGGACTTGGCGGTTTGGTTCCAAGGCCGCAGGGTCGGTTGTTTTTGCAAAAACTTCCAAATCCCAAGGTCGTTTTTTACAAAGCATGCAAACCGGGGCTGTTCTTTGGATACCCGAATCATTTCAGGGAAAAATCCCTACCCAAAAAAACTGGGAGAATCATACTAACGGCCCCGGAGCCGAGCCGACCTTTCGCACTCCAAATCCCTCGGATGATTTTTTCCCTATGAGTTCGTCATCGATGACTGCTTCCCAAGATAACCTCAGGATCTGCTGCATCGGCGCCGGCTATGTCGGTGGACCGACTATGGCGATGATCGCCAAGCAGTGTCCGGAGATCCAAGTGACGGTCGTGGACCTGAATCAGTCCAGAATCGACCAATGGAACTCCGACGTTCTACCGATCTACGAACCTGGGCTCAAAGAGGTCGTCGAACAGGCAAGAGGTAGGAACTTGACCTTCTCGAGCGATGTCGAGGGCGGGATCCGCAGTTCGGATATGATCTTTATCTCGGTCAATACCCCGACCAAGACGCACGGAATGGGTGCGGGGCGTGCGGCCAACCTCGAATTCGTCGAGAAATGTGCAAGACGCATCGCCGAATGCTCCGTTGGGCATAAGATCGTGGTCGAAAAATCCACCTTGCCAGTTCGGACCGCAGAGGCCGTCAAACGCATCCTCAAAAGCGCACCGAACGGGGCGACTTTCGACGTGCTGAGCAATCCTGAGTTTTTGGCCGAAGGGACCGCGATCGCAGATCTATTGGCTCCCGATCGTGTCTTGATCGGTGGTGAGTCCGCCTCGGCGATCGAGCGATTGGCCCAAGTCTACGAACGGTGGATCCCACGCGATAAGATCCTCACGACGAACCTTTGGAGCAGCGAGCTCTCGAAGCTGACCGCCAACGCCTTCCTCGCCCAGAGAGTCTCCTCGATCAACGCCATCTCGGCCCTGTGCGAAGCGACCGGCGCCGATGTCGACGAGGTGGCTAAGGCGATCGGTACCGATTCGCGAATCGGGCCAAAATTCCTCAAAGCCTCGGTTGGATTCGGCGGATCCTGTTTCCAAAAAGATATCCTGAACCTAGTCTATCTTTGCGAACATTTCGGTCTTCCGGATGTAGCCAAGTATTGGGAGCAAGTCGTCGTGATGAACGATTACCAAAAGAAGCGGTTCTCGACGAACATCGTCCGAACGCTCTTTCATACCGTATCGGACAAGCAGATCGCCATCTGGGGATTCGCTTTCAAGAAAGACACCAACGACACGCGTGAATCGGCTGCAATCTATGTCTGCCGCGACCTGCTCGAAGAAGGGGCTCGGCTAGTGATCTACGACCCGAGAGTCTCCGAAAAACAGATCCGAAACGATTTGCTCCAAGTTTTCAAAGACCAATCCCTGGAGGTCTCCGCAAGGCACCGTCAGTTGATCGAGAAGAATGTGACCGTCGTCTCGGATGCTTACCAAGCCTCCGACAAGGCCCATGCGATTGCCGTGATGACCGAATGGGATGAGTTCAAGCAACTCGATATGCATCGCGTGCATCAAAACATGCAAAAACCGGCATTTTTGTTCGACGGAAGAAATATTCTTCCTGCTGAAAAACTCGCAAGCATCGGTTTCGAAGTGCACGGGATCGGACGATCGAACACCCTTCTTTGTCGCTAGGCTCTCACACTCCTTGAAAAAGGGACTCCCTACAATGCTGCACTGGCAGTTGATCTCTCCGACCCGATCCGATGAATCGAACCTAATGAATTCATCCGATCCGATCTCCCAAGAGATCCAACTGCCCGATGGAACCGTCCGCTTCGACTGGTCCTCCTGGAACTCCGGCAAAGCGCTCGGTATGCAGTGCTTGACCATCGACACCCAAGCGATGCGAACGGTCCTCTTGCCGATGCGAGGTATGGGGATCTGGAAGAGCTGGGTCCAAGGGATCGAGTTCGGCTGGCAAAGCCCAGTGGCCGGTCCAGTGCATCCTGCCTTGGTCCCGGTCGCAGACCCTTCGGGGATCGGATGGCTCGAAGGTTTCGATGAGTTGCTCGTACGATGCGGCTTGCTCAGCAACGGAGCCCCCGATTTCGACAGCCACGGCAAAGTCATCCACCCTGTTCACGGTCGCATCGCCAACCTCCCAGCTAGCCAACTGAGGATCGAGGTCGACCCCCAACAAGGAACCTTGGATGTCATCGGTACAGTCATCGAATCGCGGTTCCTGATCTACTCGCTCGAGCTCCAGACTCGCATGCGATTCCGGGCCGGTTCCTCGACGATCGAAATCCATGACACGGTCACCAATACACGATCGACCCCGGGTTCGATGCAACTGCTCTACCATATCAACCTTGGCCAAGGCCCCTTGGAATCCGGATCCAAAATCATCGCCCCGCTCAAACGCTTAGCCCCAAGAGACGCCAGGGCTGCCCAAGGCATCGACGGCTGGGATCGATGCGAGGGACCACAAAGCGGGTACTCCGAGCAAGTCTACTACGCCGAGCCCTTGGGATCCGAAGACCAGTGGACTGAAGCCATGCTATGCAACGCCGATGAAAGTATCGGGTATTCGGTCCTATTCGACCAATCCACCCTCCCTGTGGTCAACTTTTGGAAAAACACCGGAGCCCTCCAAGACGGCTACGTCGTGGGCATCGAACCTGCAACCGGCTTCCCCAACACCAAGACCTTTGAACAGCAGCATCATCGCACGGTGCAATTGCAAGGTGGAGAATCCCAGAGTTTTCGATTGAAACTCCAACCCCATGGGACCAAGAGTCAAGTGGCCCTGGCCAAGCATCGCATCGAAAGCCTTCAAACTCAACCTTGCTGCATCGAAAAACATCCTGCTCCAGGCTGGTCGCCTGAAGCCTCCTAAAGGGGCCGAACCCCGGCTCAATCCCCTCCGAGTACCGATCTCAATGAGCGCCCAAAACTCGCTCGACCAAAGTCCCAACACTTCAAGGCCGCTCGAAGGTCTGGGTTGGTCCATCGGGGTGTTCCTGATCGCTCTGGCCTTTCGCCTAACGATCCAAATCCTCACTCTGCCGAGTCTTCTAGCCGACCGCGATGCGTATCGAAGACTCGCTCAAACGCTCTATGCGACAGGCACGTTTGGAATCCTCGATCCCCAAGGGCACCCCGTGGCTACGGCTTACCGACCGCCACTGTATCCGTGGCTCTTGAGTTGGTTGCAAGGTTTCGAATCGGACCTTTTGCCCATCGCCATTTTGCACGCAATTCTCGGAGCATGCAGTGTCACGTTGACCTTTCGCATCGCATTTCGGCTCGGTTTGAGCGGCCTGCAAAGCCTTGTGGCCAGTGCCCTGGTTCTCTTCGATCCGATCCTCTTGCGTCAATCGACCTTGGTGATGACCGAAACGCTCGCCACGTTTCTTGGACTATTGGCCTGGTGGTTGGCTTTGTTCTTGGATCGCAATTCGACGCGCGGTCCGGCGATCGGTGCTGCAATCGGTCTGGCAATCGGGGCGACGCTTGGGATCGCTTGCCTTTGCCGACCGACCGCGCTGGCCTGGGCACTACTTTGGGGTGGCAGCGAACTTCGTCGAAATCCTCTTCGGGCCAGTTGTCTTCTGCTCGGCTGCCTGCTGGTCCTATTGCCTTGGTGGAAACGGAATCAATCGGAGATGGGGCAAGGTCTTTGGGCCACGACGCATGGTGGCTATACGTTGCTGTTGGCCAACAATCCGATTCTCTACGAACATTGGGAAACCAGTTGGTCTCGTCAGTGGGACGACGATCGTTTTCATGCGTGGTGGCATGCCAAGCGTATCGAGAAGAACGTCCGATCCGAAACCGATCAAATCGCCTCCGATGAGATCGCCTCCGATGCGCTTGCCAACGCGTTGGGTTGGCAGTCCATCCGCGCCAATCCCGTTTTGTTTTTCAAGGCATGTGCGATACGCTTGGGATGGATGTGGGCTTGGTGGCCGGCCGAGCATCAAACCCACTGGATCGTC
Source organism: Planctomycetota bacterium (assembly GCA_003671195.1). GTDB lineage: Bacteria > Planctomycetota > Planctomycetia > Pirellulales > Pirellulaceae > JBKCUI01. The sequence goes on along the minus strand of QWPJ01000167.1, from coordinate 14,966 downwards.
CGAGTCGCGATCGGGATTTGGTATGCCATCACGACGACCGCAGGCTTCGTAGGGCTTATTCGGCTACTGCGTCGAGCTGGCTCTGAGCCCAAGTTCGCTTGTTGGTTACCCGCGTTGACCCTGGCCGCGAGCCTGTGTTTAGTGCACGCTGTTTATTGGAGCAACATGCGGATGCGGGCTCCGATCATTCCGGTCATAAGTCTCCTTGCCGTATACGGCTCCCGAGGGCTATCCATAAGCGTCCCAAATTCACCGCAAAGGGGGCAAGTTCGCTAAGTCTAAGAACCAGGCAACAAGCTCCTGATGCGGATCAGCCTATTGTGAATAGAAAAAACGCGGGGACTGTCCCCGCGTTTTGTTCCCGGGTTTTGTTATGTCGGCCCGACCACTGGCCCAGTAGTGCTTACTGCTTTTTCCGGATGCAATAGAGGCTCGTGCGGGTTCGGACGATCAAGTCGTCCCCGACGATCGCCGGAGATGCCAAACAACCTGCATCGAGGGTGTTCTCCGATAGGACCTCCCCTTGGGCATCGACCACGTGGCCTTTGCCCTGCTCGTCGAAGCAATAGATTCGATCTTTGGCGACCACCGGAGAGCTGCTAAAGTCGCCCCCTAAGCGTTTTTGCCAGACGATTTCACCGTTGGATGGATCCATGGCCGTCAGCACGCCGCGATCTTCCAACGAGCAGATGTTTCCAGCGAGGAATACCGGAGAGGGCTTGCAACCGATCGCGCGCGTGGCTTGCCACTGCACATGGGTGGATGTGACATCCCCATCACCCGACGGCAAGATCGAGAGGAGTTTGGCTTTGCTAAATCCCGAGCTTATGAAAAGGTGTTTGCCATCGAACAACGGGCGAATGGCGCTCGAGTGCTCTTCGTAGCGAACTTTCCAAAGTTCTTGGCCGCTGGACGGATCGTAGGCGATCACGGCCTTGGCTGCTGGAGAGATAATCTGTTGCTTGCCCTCGACCTCGATGGCATGGGGAGTGCTGTAGGCTTTTTTCCAGTCGCCATCCTCGGTGCCGTAGTCGATTTTGCGATCGGTTTTCCAAACGGTCTTGCCGGTGTTTTTATCGAGGGCAACGAGGTATTGGTAGTCGAAGCCATCCATGCTGAAGATCAGGAGGTTGCCGAAGAGGATGGGGCTAGCCCCAGCACCTCGGTAGTGGTTGCAAGGCAGATCGCGTCGTTCCCAAAGGACCGATGCGTCTTGGGCATCGAGCGCTGCGGTGCCATAAGCACCAAACGAGATGTAAACTCGCTTGCCATCGCAGATCGGAGTCGGAGAGCCGTAGGAGTTGAATTGGTGATAGTCTTTCTGCGTTTCCTGATTGGTGAAAATCACTCGATCGATCAGGACTTTTCCGTCGTTTCGATCGATGGCAAGCACCGACATGCTCAGTCCATCGTTGGTGGCGTTGGTCAGCCAGATTTTTTCGCCCCAGACGACCGGGGAGGACCAAGCCTTACCCGTCAGATCCGTGCGCCAGGCGATGTTGGTCGATTCGTTCCAGAGGATCGGTGGATCGCACGACGCAGCGGCGTGTCCATCCCCCTTGGGGCCGCGGTATTGGGGCCAGAATCCTTTGCCAGCCTGTGCCACCTCTTGGGTGTTCCAAGCCCATTGGACATCTTTGTCGGCAAGATCGACACGTTGCGCTAGGGCTTGGTCGGTCCATGCGATGTTCGCTATGAGGATCGCGGCGAACGAGGGGATCGTCAGCAGCACGGATTGAAATAAGCTCCTCATCGGGATGCCTTTCATCATTGGATTCGGAAACAGGGTCGCCCGGGACGATTGCAACGGGCGATTTTCGGGCGCTTTGGATCAGAAACACAGGCGTTCTATTCTACCAGATCGCCTTGCAGTATTGGTTCGGCGTGAAATGTTCCTGTTTGGTTTCGCGGAATCGAGCGCTCCGTGCTCGTGCTCGTGCTCGTGCTCGTGCTCGTGCTCGTGCTCGTGCTCGTGCTCGTGCTCGTGCTCGTGCTCGTGCTCGAAACGACCTAGCATACCAATTCGGTTCATCGGTCTGCAAGTTGCCGCAAACGGCCTCGATCAACGATCGGCATGGCCGCAGTTCAAGCCGCTTTCGAGTACGAGTACCGTTTCACAGAGTACGACGAAATCCGATGCGATGCATGATCAGGCGATATACTTAAGGCGATGCTTCTTTCTTGGTTGGGAGATTCCGACGACAGTGTCGGCCATATTGGATTCCCCGCTCCTGTCAGTCCTATTTGTATGCTTTGCAAGAGAGATTTTTTAGGATGATAGAGCAATCTTTCGGGAAATCTGTCACACTCCAGTATCATCGCGCAGAATGATCAAGATGGCCATGCAGCCGCTAAACTTTTTGCCCCGATCGATGCCGACGAATCGCGAGTCTCGCCTTGGACCTTGGTTTGGCTCGGGGCCGCCTTGATCGCCCTATCGCTGCTTGCGATTCGCTTGCGCATTTACCTACCCGATCCGATCGGAAAGAACTACCTAGGGGGCTGGACCATGTTCCCGCCGACGATTGAGTACGTGCTTGGAATGTTGGGGATGACTTTGGCTATGTTGGGGTTGTCGCACCGATGGATCGATCGGAATCCTGGGGCTTTGCGATGGAAGGGGTGGTTCGATATCGCGAGGATGTTCAGCCGCTATTCCCTAACCATTTACATCCTGCATCATATCGTTCACTTGTGGCCCCTTTGGATCTACGGTCTTTCCAGTGGCTTCGAGCCGACCCATTTTTGGATGAAGGCCCTGCCGATCTCAACCTCGATTTTCCTTGCGTTGGTGTTTCTCGGTTGCACTTATGGCATTCTGAGTCGACTCGACCCGGATCGAAACTACGGCGTCGAAGCTTGGATGCGATGGCTCTGCGATTGAACAGACCGATCCCCTGCTTCGATTTCAAGTTATTCTTTTTTAAAACCAGCGTCGCGCGATCCGATTAGCCCTTATTGAAAGTAGTGTGGGCCTCCGAGCCCGCACGTAGTGGATCTCGCGCAGAGATCCGGCGCTGCTGGAAGAAAGGAACGCAAAGACGCCAAGGCGCAAAGACGCAAAGGTAGTGGATCTCGCGTAGAGAACCGGGGACGCTGGAAGAAAGGAACGCAAAGACGCCAAGGCGCAAAGACGCCAAGGCGCAAAGACGCAAAGGTAGTGGATCTCGCGCAGAGAACCGGGGACGCAGGAAGAAAGGAACGCAAAGACGCCAAGGCGCAAAGACGCAAAGGTAGTGGATCTCGCGCAGAGATCTGGGCTGCTACCCTCACGCTTCAAGCCTGCTCCACCCAACCGCTTGGCACCCCTTCTCCACCGGGGCTTTGGCCGGGGGAGTAAGGGGCGGGGGGGATGAGGGGGCTGTGCGATCGAAAAGACCGATCCTCTGCTGCGATTTCAAGTTGTCTTTTTCGCAGACCAGCGTCGCGCGATCCACAGGATGCTCGGGAGCAGGCCGATGAGTGAAACGAACTTGGCCGGCCAATCACCCCAGGTACTCCACCAGCCACTGCGCCCATCGGGGATGGGCTCTGCGACCAACCAACCAGCATCCATCTTCGGCAATCGCTTGATCACTCGGCCATCGCCATCGATCCAAGCCGTGATGCCGGTGTTGGCGGCCACAAGCACCGGGATCCTGTTTTCAACGGCCGTCAGGATCGCGCTGTTGAGATGATGGTCCAGAATGCTCGACCCGCGAAACCATCCATCGTTGGAGATGTTGATCATCACATCGGGGGCCTTGCCCTGGGCCGTCAATCGTTGGACTTGGGATCGCATCAAATGCGGAACCGTATCCTCGAAACAGACGTTGGTCATCACGCGACGCCCCGAGGCCAACTCCCAAGCCTTCGGCTCCTTGCCCGCACTGAGCGTCGCTAGGCCGATCGATTGCATGACCGAGGGAAACCAGGAGAGAACTGGGATGTACTCCCCGAACATCACCAAGTGCGACTTTGCATAGTAATCGATCGGCTGGCCCGAATTGCCGATCCACACGGCGCTGTTGTAGCGATCCATGGCCCCATTGCGAATATCGATCACGTCGGTTCCCACCAATAGATTCGGCAAGGGTCCACCACTGGCCAATCGCAGCCGACGGAGTTTCATTGCGTTGGCTCGTTCCAAATTTCCAAAGGCGATCTCCAATTGCTCGCGGTCCATGCCCAAGGTTGCCGGAACACTTTGGCCCCGATCCCAAAACATCGTCGGCGCGAGCCCCGAGTAGATGCTCTCGGGCCAGACGAGCAAATCGATTTTCGATGCATCGGGGTTTGCCCCCTTGGCACCGTCCCGGCGTATCGCTTCGATCGCTCGTTGGGTCGTTATCTCGTAACTGAGCCAGCCTTCTTCGATCGATTCGGCGGTCGCATCGAACATCGTTGGCATGTGGTCTTGGATCAAGACAATCCGCCCCAGGGGCTTGATCGGTTCCATCTGTCGGATGTGGCGTTCCCTGGCAGTCCAAGCTCCATAGCCCAGGAGAAACCAGGCAAAAATCGCGATCCGAATCAATGCGTGGGCATTGGCCAAGACCCAGAAGACCGGAGGAGACTTGCCCCGTCGAGCCTCGAGAAACACATCGACCAACCAGCCCATGCTGAGCATCATCATGAAGCCCACGCCATAGGTGCCCAAGTGACTGGCGATCTGAAGAACGAAGGGCCAAGGGGTTTGCGAATGGGCAAGCGCGCAAGGGGTAAATCCGGTGATGATGTAGGAGCGAAACAGCTCGGCGCTTGTCCAACCGATCGCACATGCCAGGGCCAAGGGGAACCGGTACCGATGGTGAAGACTTCTTGCGATCGAGAGCGATACGGGAAAATAGACCGCCAAGTACAACGACAAGGCGATCCAACCGGCCGTCAGAGGCCAAAACGCCAAACGGATCCCTTGCAAGAGCAACAACCACATCAGACTCGCAGCGCCCCACGCGACCCAGTGATCGCGACGCGTCAACGTTGGATACTGAGCGACGATGTAGGAAAAAATCCCACAGGCGACCCAAGCCAAGATCGGTAAAGCGATCGGAGGTTGCGCCAGATAATACGTCAGGCAGCAGGCAAGGGAACACCAGAGAAAATGACGTGATCGCTCCGCCAGGGCGTCTGATTTACCGTTCGATTCCAAATCCCACCCCCGCTCGCATCGCTCGACGGATGTCGCCTCTGTTGAACGACTCAAAGGATGGATACTAGACGCAATGCTCGAAGATTTGAAGATGAGTTGGAACGAAAAAAAACGCGGTGGGTGAAACCAGCTGAAAGTCCTCTCCCTCTTCCAGCCGATCCCAATCCACCGCGATTTTTTTCAGTGTCCGTATACTCAAGTGTCCCAGGGTCAGTCTTCAACCTGCTGTCTTGATGTTGTGGAGAAGATGCACTTGGCGTGCCAATTGGGACCAAGCCTGGGCTTTTTTTCGTGGCGTTTTTTCGACTTGTTGTTTGTGAATTTTTAGAAGTCATTTTTTATTGACTTTTCTAGGGTAGGTTGGAGCTTCCATGGGATGCGAGTGCATCGGAAAAAGACCAAGTCTTTTGGGTTTTCCGGTCCGTTGGACCACGAGCCTTGCAGTGCTGCCCGATTTTTATGCAGGCTGCTCAAGGGTGCTTGCCTATCTTTACGGAAGGCCACTGGCTGGGCATACTGTTTGGCCAAAGCAACGTTGGGCGTCAGGAAGCGTCGGTAGAGCGTTGCACAGACCGCTTGCCGCATGGAACAGCAATGGTGGAAAACCTGTATGGATAAGCTCTGGAGAGAACGTCTGTCGGTGCTTGAGCTTTCCACCATGCGATGGAGTTTCGAGGACGATGTGATTCGGTACAGGGATCACGGTTACCGGGCCATCGGGATCTGGCGGGACAAGCTTTCGGATTTTGGCGAATCGAAGGGTCGCCAACTTCTCGACGAGTTAGGAATGAGTGTTTCGTCACTTCATTGGGCTGGAGGCTTTACCGGCTTCGAGGGACGATCGCACGCTGAGTCCCTGTGCGATGCGCTCGATGCGGTGCATGTGGCTTCGGACTTGCAAGCCGATTGCTTGGTGATTCTGGCCGGCTCTAGGGCTGGGCACACGCGGAGCCATGTGCGGCGATTGCTCGTCTCGGCCCTTAAGGAGGTCGCGCAGCAGGCCGCTGCGTTAGGGGTGCAACTAGCGATCGAGCCGATGCATTCAGGGTGCGCCCAGAATTTCTCGTTCTTGACGACCATCCCTGAGACGCTCGACGTTCTCTCGTCGATCGACCAGAGCAACTTGGGCATCGTCTTTGATTGCTACCACATGGCTCAGGATCCGAGGGTCCTCGAATGGCTCCCGGAGATTACGCCTCAGATTCGACTCGTGCAATGCGGTGATTCCAAATCGATCCCCAACGGATTGCAGAATCGATGCCTTTTGGGGCATGGCCGTGTTCCGATCGCGCCGATCATCCAAACGATCGAGAACAGTGGCTATCAGGGCTATTACGAGGTCGAGCTTCTGGGTGAAGATGTCGAGGAATACGATTACGACCACCTTTTGGAAACCTCTCACCAAACCCTTTTGAGGCTCACGTGCTGAGGGACCTGGAAGTCGACTTTTTACTTACCAACGACGATGGGATCGATGCCTACGGGCTACAGGCTCTAGGACAGGCCATCGGGGCGATCGGTACGATGGCTATGGTCGCTCCCGATACGGTTCGCAGTTGCTGCTCGCACGGCGTGACGACGGCTGAGGCCCTGCAGGTTGTGCAGATCAACTCGGTCAGTTGGAAAGTCTCTGGAACTCCTGCCGATTGCATCCGCGTGGCGATCAAGCATCTGCGGATCCGTCCCAAGTGGGTGCTTTCGGGGGTCAATGAGGGGGGGAATCTCGGGGTCGATATTCACTACAGCGGCACGGTGGCCGGTGCGCGCGAAGCGGCCTTGATGGGCTTAAGATCGATGGCCATTTCGCAGTATCTTCGCAGGGACCGACCAAGGCACTGGGAGCTGACTGCTCTTCGTGCGATCCACGCTTGGAGCCATCTTCAATCGTTTGAGCTGGAGCCTACCGAGTTTTGGAACATCAACTTGCCGGTCGTCGAGAGTACGCGAGTCGATTTGCCTCTGGTGCAATGCCGTCCGGAGCCTCAGATGCTCACGTACGATTTTGCCTGTGTCGATCAAGAGTCTTCGGATCAAGAGCCTTCGGATCAGGGCCGTTCGGATCAGGGCCATTCGGATCCGGCTCAGTGGTTAAAGTACCGGAGCAATTACCAAGAGCGTCCCCGCAGCGAGTCGCTCGACGTTGCGCAGTGCTTCTCCGGGCAGATCACCGCGACACGGTTAAGCAGCAAATTTTAAGCAGCAAATTTTAAGCGGTCGATTTTACGCCGCTTTGTGAAGCTCGAGGGCATCGGTCAGGATGATCGGTTGGCTAAGGGGTTGATCGTCGATGACGATGACCTGGACGGCCAAGCGGCGTGTTGAGTTAAGAATCACAGGGCTCTTAAGGTTCGTTGTCCAGTGGTTCCCTTGCTTGCTCAGCGATGCCAAAACATACACTTGGTCCTTGGCGTGCATCTGAAGCAAATCCAGATCCCTGCGTTGGACTTGGAGCCGATAGTTCGGGACGAACCTACGCGGGCTGATCATCGGGAGTGCGACATGGCTCAGGGCGACCGACTGAAGCCAAGCGAGTTCCTCGCTTTCTTTCGAGGCGAGCAGAACCCAGTGGCGGTATTCCTCGAATCCGATCAAGCCATGGGGCATGAAAATCAGGTCCGAGTGGCTGATTTCTAGTTGGCCAAAGCGTGTCGATTGGATCTGCATGGTTTGCGAGTTGGTAAGCTGCGTAGAATGACGAAACCATCGATTTATTCGGCATGATTCGTCAGCGGTTTAAGCCGAACACGAAAAAAATCTGGAATTTCGCAAGTTCCAAGAGGTCCGCTAAGCCGCTTAAGCCGCTTTGTTTTCGTGTTGGGCCGCCTCGGCTCGCTCGGGGATCTCTTCGAATCGCACCGAGACCTGCCGCGATACCCCACTTTCTTGCATCGTGATTCCATAGATCCTGTCGGCGGCGGTCATGGTTTTTTTGCTATGCGTCACAATGATGAATCGGGTGCTATCGAGGAATTCGTTCAGGACGTTGACGAACCGTCCGATGTTGGCTTCGTCAAACGGTGCGTCGACCTCATCGAGCACACAAAAGGGACTCGGTCGGTGCTGGAAGAATGCCATGATCAACGAGACGGCCGTCAGGGCCTTTTCTCCACCGCTGAGCAAGTTGTTGCTGAAGGTGGTTTTGCCCGGTGGAGTCGCTAGGATCTCGATACCGCTATCGGGATCCTCGGGGTTCTCCAGGACGATGTCTGCATGTCCGCCACCAAAGGACTTGCGGTAGAGGGCTTGGAAATTGACACGGATTTTTTCGAGTGTCTCCAGGAAGATCGACTGGGAGTCGACGTCGATCTTCTGCATCGTTTTGGTCAGGGTGGCTTTGGTCTCGAGCAGGTCTTTCTCGTGCCCTGAGAGTGTGTCGTAGCGAGATTGGAGTTGCTCAAGCTCCTCGAGGGCTTCGAGATTCACGCTGCCAGCCATTTGGATTTCGTGCCTAAGTGCACTGAGTTGTGACTCCAGTTCGTAGCGATCGAGCGTTTCATATTGGCTGGAATCGGAATCCTCTGTGGATGCATCGAGATCGATTTGGTAGTCGTCGCGATATCGAGACACAAAGGATTGGAGTTCTTGTTCCAGGCGGGTTTGCTCGAGTTCAAAGTTCGCACAACGATCGGTCCATTTATCGATCTGTCGTTGCAAGCCGTCTCGGTTTTGAGCGATGTTTTGAAGTTCGAACTGCCCAGCTTCGAGCGACTCGCTAGCGACCTGTCGAACTTGCTGTAGTTCCACGAGTTGTTGGTCTTCGTCAGAGAGTTCCTCTCGGAGCCTTTCGGCTTGATCGGTGATTTCCGCGATGCGGTTGGCTAAGCTTTGGAGCCCATCGTTGGCGTCCTGGACATGATGATTCCGCTCGTGGGTGTCGTTGAGCAATTGCTTCAGGGTGGTTCTGAGTCCGTCGATGCGCTGTTCGAGACGCGCCGCGGCGACCCGTTTGTCGACCAATTCGCTCTGCGAGGTGCGAGACAAAAGCTCGAGCTCCTCGAATTCGTTTTCTGTTTGCGCTAGTGTCTCGAGAATCGCTTGGCTCTGGTCGTGGAGTTTTTCGAGCGCAAGTTTCCGTTGGCTCAAGAGATCGAGCAAGCTTGAGCGCTGGGACTCATGCTCAAAGATCGCCGATTGCTTGGCGAGCAATTCATTATGGAGTTCCTCGGAACGCTTGGCTCGACCGAGCATACGTTCATGGATCGACTCGACATTCCGTTGGGTGTCGAAAACCTCTTTTTCGGTCGAACGGACTCTTTCCGAGGCGATGTGGTGTTCTTGCTGAGTCTGCTCGAGCGTCGATTTGGCTTGCAAGTACCGCATTTGCAGATTTTCGATCTGTTCCTCGGCCGCCTGCATCTCGCTGCGCCGTGAAACGAGTCCCAAGCCGGCTTGCAATGAACCGATGGTGATGCTCCCATCGCTATCGATCAATTGGCACTCGGCGGTAACAAACCGCAGTCCCGCTCCGCGCAGGTGACTCAACTCCAATGCCGTCGTGAGCGACTCGACGAACCAAGTCGTCCCTAGGAGCGATCGGACCAAAGGTTCATGCGTTGTCTCGTAGCGAACCAATCGGTCGGCGCGGCCCAACACACCTCGCAGCCCGTCGAGCTGGATCTTCTCGCCGGTCCTGCGGGCCGGTAACCGATCGAGTCGCAGGAGCGTTACGCGTCCGTTGGGCTCTAGGCGTCGGTCTTGGATCCAATCGACCACTTGGCCATCTGCCAGTACGACCGCATCGGCATGAGACCCTAAGGCCACGTCGACCAGCGGAGCCAGATGCAACTCGGAGCTGATCAAATCCGCGACGATTCCTTGAATCGACCTAGCGGCTTGTTCGAGCATGTTCGTTTCTAGCGAATAACTGTGCTCTTGCGATTTTCGTTCGACCAGCTCAGCCGCCGCGCGGATCAGTTGCTGACCACCCTTTCCGGCGGTTGCAAATTGGTCCTCGAGCTCTTCGAGAACTTTGCTGCGCTCGCGCAGCCTTTGAATCTGCGCATGGACCTCGAGCATCTCCTGCAATTGCTGATCTTGCAACTGAGTCATCTGCTGGAGGAACTCCTTTGCCGACTCTCGGGCGGCGATCGCCGATCCATACTCTTGCTCGGCCTGCTGCTTGTCCAAGGACAACCGTTCGGACTCGGCCTTGAGTTCTCGAAGTTGCAGCTCGATCCCTTCGGATGCTTGACGTCCTTGGTCGATCGAATCGGCAAGCTGTTCTAGCTTGGATTCATGCAGCGAAGCGTCGTAACGGACTTGGGAGATCTCGTCTCGGAGGGTCTGCTGCTGGAGTCTGAGTAACTCGAGCCTCGAGCGTCGCTGACCGAGTTGCAAATCGAGATCTTTGCACGCTTGGTCGAGTTGCGTAAGTGTCTCCGTCTGCGCGAGGCGTTGGGCGTCGAGTTCGTCGAGTTCCCCGTTCCGTTCGTTGATTTCGTCTTGGCTGATTGAGACACGGCGTTCGAGCGATTCGATGCGATCTTGCAAGTTCGCTTGTTCGGTGAGCCACTCGGAATGGCGTTGGCGCAAGGACGCCAATTCGCCAGTTTTTTTCGCTTGGATCGTCTGAAGATCGATGATGCTTCTTTGGGTTGCCTCAAGAGTCGCTTGGCGGTCCTGCACTCCTTTCGTCGCCTCATTCCATTGGGTTTCAATGGCTTGAAGCTGGCCTTCAAAGTCGATCTTCTGATCGACTGCATGGCGGACCTGCTGGACCGATTTCGCAAGTTGCTTTTGCAATTCGTTGCGCTCTAGGGTCCCGAGCCTACGACGCTGCGAGAGCATCTTGGAGTTTAATTCCCGGTAACGCTGAGCTCGAGTCGCCTGATTTTTTAGCGCAGAGAGACGATTGCCCACCTCCTCGACAATGTCTCGAAGCCGCACCATGTTCTGGTCGACGCGCGCCATGCGGCGCTCGGCCTCGGCCTTGCGAGCCTTGAATCGAGAGATCCCGGCAGCCTCCTCGAAGATCGCCCGCCGATCTTTTGAGGAGGACTGAAGCAACCGATCCACTTTGCCCTGCTCGATGAGACTATAAGCGTCAAAGCCAACGCCGGTGCCTCGGAAAAGCTCTCGGACGTCCTTGAGCCGGCACGGACGCCCGTTGATTGCATATTCCCCTTCGCCGCTGCGGTAAACCCGCCGACTGACTTGCACCTCATCGAATTCCGTCGGCAAGATCCGTTTTCGATTGTCCAAAACCAACGTGACCTCGGCGCTGTTGGCCGGCTTGCGGCCACCTTGCGCCGATCCTTTGAAAATCACATCCGTCATGTCCGAGCCGCGCAGGGCCTTGGCGCTCTGGGCTCCCAAAACCCATTTGATCGCATCGACCACGTTCGATTTGCCCGAACCGTTGGGACCGACAACCACGGTGATCCCATCGGCGAAGTCAAATCGCGTACGGTCTGCAAAACTTTTGAAGCCTGAGAGTTCCAGCGCTCTTAACATGCGTCCTCTCAGTCAGAGGTGTTGGTAAACGGCATGCGGCGATACCAAGGGGTCTTGGTCGTCGAATACGAACGAGCCCCCGAACTCGAAGGATCCGATCCTTGAACATCCATTTCCTTCTTGGACGATCCTGTGCTGCTTGAGTCCCCAAACGATGGCAGGTCGCTGGTCGTTTCATCCATCGGTTGCGCGTCATCGGATTCCGACAAGCTCGATTCCGATAAGCTCGATTCGGACAGACTCGATTCGGATCGACTCGACTCAGAGAACTCCACTTCCGTGGGAGTGCCATAGAGTCGCCCGGTACGCGGAAGCGGATGCAATGCCACGGAGGCCGAGCAACCTCCGGATCGCTCGATCGCATCGAGCGTATGGACAATGTCGCCGTAGTTGCCCTGAACAGCAATCATCGATTTGATCAAGGAGACCAGATCCGAGGTGATGATTGTTTGAAGGATTTCCCCGCTGAGGGTCCGTTTGGCCACACGGACAAGACCGCTGGACATCGGCGTGATGCGCAGCGATGGGGTGGGCTCTAGCTGCTTGACGATCTTGAGCTCAGGGGTCGGTCCAAAGAGGATCACCTCTGGGCGACGCTCCATCGAAACGCAGACCTGGGAATGCTCGCTGGGGATCCGAACCAACCGGAACGATTCGCCTATCGGCTCGCCGGCAACCATCGGATTTCGGGAATCGCGATGGTAGAGGTACCAATAAGCTCCAAAACGGATCTCCGGATCGGGGTCTTGAAGGAGCGATTCGAGAGCTTCCCGCGCCGATGCGTGCTGATTGACACTCAGACCGATCAAGCAGTGGGCACGGTACTTCGGAAAGATTCGAGCCAGACTCTCGAGGATCGGGACCGACTCGGGTTGGTCCATGTAAGCCAGCGAGTAGGCAGCGTAGAACCGCACTTGGTCGTTTTCATTGGCCAAGGCCAATTTCAATGCCTCGGTAGCCTCAGGACTGCCGATGGCTTCGAGCTCCCAAGCGGCCTTGCGGGCAAGCTCCGGATGGCCGAGCATTCGACGGCATCCGGCCAAGCGCTCGGCGACCTGCTCGGGGCTCTCGGCAAAGCCCAACGAGAGGATTGTTCCCAAGTAATGGGTCGGATCGAATCGGTACTTCGGAAGCGCAGCGATCCGGACCTCCCGATCATTCCTTCCCTTGGCTACCGTGACCTGCTTGCCCGAATCTTGATAGAAGAATCGACGGTTGATCGATGCCTCCATCGCCTTGACCCAGTGCACATGTCGGTACTCCTCGGCCACCAGTATCGCCATCCGCGATTCGTCTTTGATTCTGCCGCCGCTTAAGACCACCCCCTTGAGTGGATCGATCTCGCTGGTCTTCGAATAGGAGGCCGGGAAGATCAGCACATCCCCCCTGGCTGTGGCTTTCTCAAGACTCTTGCGCAACTGGCTGTCTTTGACCGTGAAGTACTCAAAGAGGTGCGACTCCATCAGGTGGCCTTCTCGCAAGTCCGTCGCATCGCACTCGCCCGAGCATTCGATCAGCACGTCGGCCAAGTCCCCTTTTTCATCGCAAGGGTTGGCGTAGAGGCTCAGTTTGGCGGTGGCAGTCATCGGGGAATCCAGTAGACGTTCGGCATCGAGAATCTCGTTGCGACGGATCTCTTCGAGCATCATGTCCCGCTGCGCACTGGGTTTGACCACCCCGCCGGTTCCCGGCAAATTCGTGATCAAGCCCAAGGACTCAAATCGACGCGGTCGGACCCCCGAGGCGCGGGCTACCTCACCGATCAACCGGAGCCGATCTGGATCGGCCTGAAGCTCCTGGAGCTTGGCATTGGACTTTTCAAAGTCGCTTTTCTTGTCCCTCGAGAAGAGCTTGCAGCCCGGGGCCAAACAGATCGAGAGGCTCGCAATCAAAACAGCGCGGCGCGATAGCTTCGGCGCTTGGGCCTGCTGAGCCCGGGTCAAGGCCACAGAATTCCATTCCATCTGACGCACTGCCTCGTGATAGACCAAGGGGTATTCGGAAGATTCCAGAAGTTCCCTGACTACCTAAATTCACACCGACGCGTCAAGAGAGCTTGGCGGTTTGAGGGTTTGCTATCAATGGAGTGAATCGGAGGCTCGAACCGACGGTTCGCTTACGAAGTCCGACGGTTCCGCGAAGCCATTTACTCGATAATGATCTCGCCCGGAGATCGCAGGGGAGATCGCATCGGGGATCGTAGAACGCGTTGTGGCTCGCCGGAGATCACACCCTCGGTGATCACACCCTCGGTGATAATTCCCTCCGAGATGATTTCATCGGAGATGACTCCCTCGCTTATAACGCCCTCGGTGATCATGCCCTGCTCGACGAGGGTTTCACCGCCTCGGTAGACCGGGTCGCTCAAGACAGAGCCTACCCGACCATGGCGCATGTCGGTTCGGGGGGTCTTGGTCCCATACGTTCCGTAGTCGTAATCGTAGGGCGATGGGCAGACCGAGCACCCAAGGCAACTTGCGGTTAACCAACCTAACAGTATCGAGCTCTTGGCGCGATTCCACACATAATGTTTTGCTAGCATGACACTCCCTTGTCGATCGAAGGCTTGTTAAAATATTCGGGTCAGCGCGATCTTTCTGATGAGACAAATTGAAGCGAAAGAACAGATAAGCCATGTCGGAGACCATTTTCTCGAAAATCATCCGCAAGGAGATTCCGGCCAAGATTGTCTATGAGGACCAGTGGGCCTTAGCATTTGCTGACATTCACCCCCAGGCACCGACGCACGTGCTGGTGATTCCTAAAAAGCCGATTCGCTCGCTTGCCGAGGCGACCGAGGAGGACAAGGAACTTCTTGGCCATTTGCAGCTCGTCGTCGCCAAGGTGGCCGAAACGTGTGGATTGAGCCAAGGGGGTTATCGTGTTGTGACCAACATCGGCAGCGATGGCGGGCAGTCGGTGCCTCACCTCCACTACCATATCCTCGGAGGGCGTCCCTTGGACTGGCCACCGGGTTGATCCGACGATTCGCCTTGACGATTGGTCCGTGGATCGCATCGGATTTCGTCGTAATCGTACTCAGTGAAACGGTACTCAGTGAAACGGTACTCGTACTCGTACTCGATGGCTGTTTGACCTTCGGCGATGCCGATCGTCGATCGAGGCGGTTCGCTAGAAATTGTAGACCTATGGGCCGGATTGCTACGCTAGATCCCTTCGAGTACGAGAAGAATCACGATTGCCTTGACAATTGGTCCGTGGATCGCATCGGATTTCATCGTAATCGTACTCAGTGAAACGGTACTCGTACTCGTACTCGTACTCGATGGCTGTTTGACCTGCGGCGATGCCGATCGTCGATCGAGGCGGTTCGCGGGAAATTGTAGACCTATGGGCCGGATTGCTACGCTAGATCCCTTCG
>QWPJ01000025.1 GCA_003671195.1 Planctomycetota bacterium | reverse complement strand
TCCTACAAGCCTCCGACGCTTCGAATGGGGTTGCCTGGTCGCTTGCGGCAATTCCCAACCGAGGTGTCATGCAGTTCCATTATCGACCGAAAACACTACCCTTGGTAGTATTTCTGCCGCGATGGCACTACATGTTGCGTCATGGACCCGCAGTTTATCGTTTCCAAACGCAAAGTCAACTTTTTTCTTCTCCGCGTCGCAAAGTCCGCAGGAGACTGGGTTTGAGGGCTAGGTAAGAAAACCTACTAGAGCCAAAAATCGACCCCAAGAGCGTTCCTAACCTACGAGCTAACCGTCAGTTAAGATAATGTGAACCGGAGCAGTGACTAGTTTGGTCACTAGGTCAAAAAACGACAAAAGATTTCTGTTACCCCCCCGATGGCGGCCCAGCAGGCGGTTTCATCGCTCGAACCTGTCTTTTTCCCCGACCCTTACCCATAATGACCCCGGTGATCGATGCCCGAGGGTCGATCCCAAGCCCGTACTTTAGCTCAAACCGCATCCCAAACCACACAATCCCGAACCGCGATAGAGAGCTACCCTACCATCGAAACCCTCTCGATCGATCCTCTCGCCAATTGCTTAACCCCCCGAGGCTCTTCGCCCCGAGAACGGAAAGCTCTGCAACTGCGAGGCATTGTGCATCTCCCACGCATGCTGACGGCATGCTTAGCCGCCCTCTGCCTCGGTCTGGCGGCTCACGCCGATTTTGTCGTTTATCGATTGCCAGGGACTCAGGTCACCGTGCTCCTAGAGGGAAAGACCAAAGGGGTAGGCCAAGGCACCTTCGAGTACACTCACCCGTCGCTCGGGACATTGATCTTCAGCCACGAAACGGCTTTGGTGATCAAAGCGCCGACAAAACTCGAGGAGTACCGACGCTTGGCAAACGTCGCGCGTCAAGAACAGCGGTTCGACGACTACATCCAAGCAGCCCGCTTTGCCCTGCGCAGCGGTTTTCTCGACGAGTTCCGCGAATGCTGCAATGCGGCTTACAAAATCCAACCCGATCACCCAACCATGCTCAGGCTGCTCGAAGCTCGCAAAAGGATCAAGCAGCCAGTCATCGGTTGGGAATCCTCCGAACTGCAGTTGCGAGACTCGGTACCGATCCCATCGATGAAACTTGCCCGCAGCGATCATTATCTCCTGCTCCACGACACCGGATCGAATAAGGTCGGTCGTCGACGCCAGAGCCGCTGGCAGAGCCGCCTAGACTTGCTCGAAAAAGTCTACGAATCGTACTTCATGAAGTTCGCCCTCGAAGGGGTCGTTCTCGAACCCCCCAAAGAGCCAATGAAAGTGGTCCTGTTTGGAAAAGAACAAGACTACGTCAGCTATTCCCAGCAACGCGATCCGTCGCTCATCGGCGCTCTTGGGTACTGGTCCTCAGAGGACAATGTCGCTGTGTTTTTCGACCAAGGGACCACGCAACGCATGCGCGACTTGGAACAGCATTCCAAGGAGCTCCAACGCAATAAAATGAGAGCTCGGGGTACCGTTCAGGCCAAAGATGCAGCCTACTTGGCCAACACCGTCGAACTGCTGGTCAAACTCACCCGAGAGGACGACGACATCGAAGTCGTGTCGCACGAAGCGACCCATCAACTGGCCGGCAATACCGGGATTATGCCCCGCGATCAAATCGCCTTGCGATGGGCCCACGAAGGACTCGCCAGTTACTTCGAAACCTCCAGCGATGCCGGTTGGGGAGGTATCGGCGCGGTCAACGAAAATCGACTCAAAAGCTACTACCGTGTCTCCTCGGACCCCCGCCGTGCAGACATCGGACTGCTGGTCTGCGATGGTCTGTTCGATATCGCCAGAAACCAACAAGAAGAAGCCGAGGTCTACGGGCAAGCCTGGGGACTGACCCACTTCTTGATGGAACGACACTTCGAAAAACTCATCGGCTACTACCGAAAAATCTCCGAAATCCAAATCAACCAGGGAAACATCACCCGAGGCCAACTCGTCGCGCTGTTCACCGACTCGTTCGGCGATCTAAGAACTCTGCAGTCTCAATGGCACGCTTATATGCGCGAACTCAAGACCGATCTGGACCGCGCCCGAAGCCAAGCCGCCAGCCAACCCAACAGCCAAATCCCACCCGCACCCTAGCGCTCCGAAGTAGGCTTCGTCAAACAGACGGCCATCTGATCTCCACGCGGCGTCTGCGACCAGTCTAAAGCTCCCAGTGCCCCACGGACCTGCTCGAACTGCTCGGGAACCGTCAGTGCCTGGTCGACAAACAGCACCGCCTTGCTCCCAAGACGAACCAATCCACCCCGTACCCCCGAGAGCCACTCGGATCGTACCTCGATCCCCTCGCCTTGAGCGATTGCTAGCATTGTTTCCAAGGCTTCCAAGGTGTTCATGGCGATGGGTTTCTGTGCTCTTGTGCAAAGGTTCCGTGGGCTCGGAGGGCTTGCGCCCAACCGCTTTCAAAAACCCTTCGGCATGCGCCGAAAACCATTCAAAAAATCTTTCCTAGCACAATTGCACCGCCGGGGGCAATCCTGGTGCATCCCTCAGCCGAAAGAATCCGATACACCAATCATGGAGCCGAGCAAAAACCAAAAATCCGTTGATGGTCCCGATCATGATGTCCCGAGCGATCGGTCTGCCCAAGACCGCTGGATCGCCCAACTCGAAGAGCGTCTGATCGACTCGGAACGCTTGGCCTGCGTCGGTGAGCTCACAAGCACCATGACGCACGAATTTAACAACCTGCTCATGACGATCCTCAACTATGCCAAGCTAGGCATGCGGCACAAGGACGAAGCGACTCGCGAGAAAGCCTTATCGCGGATCCTCGATGCGGCAAACCGCGGCGCGAAAATCACCAGTTTGGTCCTAGGGTTGGCTCGTCCAGGTACCGGCAACCTCGATCCGATCGATTTGGTAGCAACCGTCAACGACGCTCTGGTCCTGCTGGAAAAGGAACTCCAAAAGTACCGCATCGATGTCCAAAAGGAGTTGTCGAGCGTTCCGGTGATCCTCGGCTCGGCCAGCCAACTGCAGCGATTGCTCCTGAACTTGATCACCAACGCTCGCCAAGCGATCAAAGAAAACGGCACGATTCGAATCATCGTCAAGCATGAGCCGAAGACCGACTCGGTGGTCCTGACGGTCCGGGACAACGGCGCGGGAATCCCCAAGG
Organism: Planctomycetota bacterium; assembly: GCA_003671195.1. GTDB lineage: Bacteria > Planctomycetota > Planctomycetia > Pirellulales > Pirellulaceae > JBKCUI01. The sequence goes on along the minus strand of QWPJ01000025.1, from coordinate 18,128 downwards.
AGGTTCTGCCGAAAATCTTTGACCGTTTCTTTACGACCAAATCCGGACCGGATGCCTCGGGCAAAGGGGGTACGGGATTGGGACTGACCGCATGCAAGCAGATCATCGACGAGCATCGAGGTCGTATCCGCGTCGAGAGTACCGTTGGGAAAGGGACTGCCTTTAGCATCCGATTCCCGGTTGCCAACACCGCACGAGCTACTCCGGCCGCTTAGGCCCTCGTGCTATCGGTCCTCCCTGCATAGAACAACCAGTAGGTCACCGGGATGACAAACAGGGTGAAGATCGTGCTGGCGATGAGCCCGAAGATCAGCGACCAACCCAACCCCGAGAAGATCGGATCGAGCGTCACCGGGATGGCCGATAGCATCGCCGCCCCAGCCGTCAAAAGGATCGGACGCAATCGCACGACGCGGCTCTCGAGGATCGCATCGAAGAGCGGTCGCCCGGCAGCGACGGCTTGCTCCATGAAATCGACCAAGATGATCGAGTCTCGTGTGACAATCCCCGAGAGGGCGATCATGCCGATCATCGCCGTGGCAGTAAAGTACACCGGATCGGCATAGCCTCCTGAACTGCTCGCTGCAAGTTCGTTGAGCAAATAGAATCCAGGCATGACACCCAAGACCGTCAACGGGATCGCGAGCATCACAATCACAGGGACCAAAAACGAGCCGGTCTGTGCGACCAAGATGATGTAGATCAAGACCATGGCCGCTCCGAAGGCCAACCCGAGATCCCGGAACACATCGAGCGTGATTTGCCACTCGCCTTCCCCGGAGAATCGGGCGGTGTGTCCGTCTTGCAATCCCCAAGCGATCCCCGATCCATTCCGAAGAAACGTCCGACTCTGGACCTCCCGAGCCTGCCCCTGGTCCACAAACGATCCTCTGAGCGGTTCTCGGACCTCGTCGGCCAAAATATCGACGATGCAATCGGCCGGTGGACGGCCAGCCGTTTCGGCCGTGACATAAGCGACGCGTTGAAGGTTCTTATGGTAGATGGTCTGACCGACCCGGTCCTGTTGCCATCGCCCGATCTCGGTGAGTCGAACGAGCGATTGGTTCTGACCTCGTACGGCGATCTGGCTGAGCTCCAAGGGGTCTTGCCGCAGCTCTTGTGGCAAGCGAACGACGATCTCTAAAGGCCTGCGTTCGGTCTCGGCTCGCAGGATTCCGCTGGTCTCGCCGACCGAAGCGGTCCTGACGGCTGAGGCAATGTCGCTGACGCTGATCCCGGCCAGGGCCGCTTTCTCTTGATCGGGCACAAACGTCAAACGGGTCATAGGAGCCTCGGTCATATCGTCGACCTCGACGACCCCGGGCTCGCGTTCCAAGCGTTCTTTGACGATCCGCCCCGAGGCCAATAAGTCTCGGTAGGATGTTTCGGACGTTCCATAGACCTCCGCGACGATCGAGGCCAGGACGGGTGGTCCAGGGGGCAACTCGACGATCCGCAAGGTTCCGCCGTTGTTGCGTGCAACTTCGGTCAATGGATCTCGCAAACGCAGCGCGATGGCATGGCTTTGTTCATTGCGATTCTTTTTCCCTACAAGATTGATTCGGACCTCTCCGTGATGGGTTCCGTTTCGCAAGTAGTAATGGCGGACGAGGCCATTGAAATCGATGGGACTCGGACATCCCACATACGTCGTGTAGTCGATCACTTCGGGCTCGGTCGCAATGCGGTCTTCGATCTGCTGAAGGACCGCTGCGGTTCTCTCGAGCGTGGTCCCCTCATCCATATCGAGCAGAACCAAAAACTCGTTCTTGTTGTCAAACGGCAGCATCTTCAAAGGGACCATGCGCAAGGCCCCGAGCCCCATGGCTGCAAACGTCAATCCAGCGATCAAAAGCAGAAATACGATGGCTCGAAAACGGGTCTTGAGAAGCGGTGCCATGATCGGTCGAAAAATCCGATAAAGCAGCGTCTTGCTGACGGCCACCGGATCGTACGCCGCATGATTGCTCAGAACCCCAGGATCGGAAGGCTCGTCGCCGACGTCCTCGCGGTGCTCATACCCGTGCTCATACCCGTGCTTGAGCACGTGGTAGCTGAGCCATGGGGTGATCGTAAAGGCCACGAGCATCGACATGAGCATCGCGACCGGGACGTTCAAGGCCATCGGGGACATATAAGGCCCCATCATGCCGGTGATGAAGAACATCGGCAAAAAGCTGACAATGACCGCGAGTGTCGCGCTGATCAACGGCGGACGAATCTCCGCGACGGCCTCCATGACGATCCTCCGCGAAGCTCGCTTGCGGTCATGAAAGTGCCTCGCGATGTTCTCGACATCGACGATCGGATCGTCGACCAAAAGGCCCAAGGCCAGGATCAAGGCAAAGAGCGTCACGCGGTTGATCGTGAAGCCAAAGAGAAGATTGACAAAGAGGGTCAGACCAAAGACCACCGGAACGGCGATCGCCACGATGAATGCCTCCCTCCATCCCATCCCGATCGTCAGGAGCAATATCACGATCAGAATCGCGATCCCCAGGGCCTCGATCAACTCGTTGACTTTTTCATCGGCCGTCTGTCCCGCGTTGCGTGTGACGATCAAATCGACGTCATCGGGTAGAATCGTTCGTCGAAGCTCCTCGGCACGCTCGATGACCGCACGGGATACCGAGACGGCATTGGCCCCCTTTTGCTTGGAAATCGCGATCGTCACGGCCGGGCTCGAATCCCCAACGGCTCGGAACTCCGCTCCGCTGTGGCTCCCGAGAAAACTACCCGGAGTTGCTTCATGCTGCGGGAACTCAGCAGCCGCACCCCAACCATGCCGAACATAAGTCCTCGGTTCGCTGGCCCCATCGATCACCTGGGCGATGTCCTTGAGATAGACCGGCATTCCTTGAAAGACCCCGACGACCAAGTCGTTGAGTTCCTGCGGGTATCGAATCCCTGCCGAGGTCCTCAGTTGGATCTGCATGTCCTTGCGGGCGATTTGGTCCCCAGGTGCTACGTCGTTGGCCGCGCGAATCGCCCGCTGCACATCGACAAGCGTGAGTTGATAAGCTTGCAATCGATCTGGCGAAATTTCTACTTGAGCAACTCGGGGCTCACCGCCGACAAGGTAGGCGCGATTGACGTTGCGGATCGTCGCGAGGCGTTCGACGAGCTCTTCTCCGATGCGACGCAATTGAAAACTGTCGTTGCCGGCCCCTTGGAGGGTCAACGTCACAATCGGCACATCGTCGATCTCAACGGGCTTGAGAATCCAATCGCGGACCGCCGACGGAATCACGTCCTGATTCTCGTTGAGCTTCTTAAAGAGTTTGACCAAGCTTCTTTCGCGGTCTTGGCCTACATAAAATCGGACGGTGATGATCGCTTGGTCGTCGCGCGACATGCTGTAGACATATTCGACACCGTCGATCTGCGAGAGCATCCGCTCCAGGGGCGTCGATACGAGTTGCTCGACTTGGTCGGCGTCGTAACCCGGTGCGTTGACGAAGATATCGGCAAGCGGGACGACGATTTGAGGATCCTCCTCGCGGGGTGTCAGCCAAAGAGCCGCAAGACCGACCAAGGAGGCGGTGATGATCAGGATGATCGAAAGGTTGCTGTGGACAAACGCGCGGACGATCCCCGAGAGGAAATCGTTCGGGCCGTGGTCGTTCTTCGAGGAACTTGTCATTATCGACCCTCCGCGAGTTCTTTGCTCAGCAGGATCGTCTCACCCGATTGCAAGCCAGCTAAGACCTGAATTTGGTCACCGTATCGGCGACCGAGCTGGATATTGCGTCGGCGGATGTGCCCTTCGTGGACGACCATGACCATGGCCAATTGGCCGATGCGCGCGATGGCCGTTTGAGGAACCAGGATCGCCTCCTCGGTTCCCAGCGGCAGTTTCAATCGCCCGAACATCCCGCTGTAAATCCCCTCGGGCAATTGGCATTGAACCTTGACCTCAAACGAGTGCGTCGCCGAGTTGGCCTGGGGGACCACCTCGGTGATGGTCCCTTGGGTTTCCAAGTTCAAGGCATCGAGGCTCGCGGTGATCGCCTGTCCGGGCTTGAGCGAGAGCGCAAGCGATTCGCGGACTTGAGCGACGAGTTGCATCTCGGTCGGATCGTAGATACGGAAGAGGACTTGGCCGGGCACCGCGGTATCGCCCGCTTTGACCTGCTTGTCGACGATCACCCCTTCAAAGGGTGCAGCGATGGTCGCAAACGAGAGCTGGATCCGCCCCTCCTCGATCGATTGCTTGGCCCGTTCGACCTCGGCGTTGGCCGATCGCAAGTCCGCCTCGCGCGATTGGTATTCGCTCTGCGAGATCGCCGACTGGGCCAACAAGGAGTTGGCGCGTTGGAACTCCGACTGGGCTTGGCTTTGGCGAGCTTGGGCGGCCACCAGGTTCGAGTCGACTTGGCCGAGCCGAGCTCGCAGGTCCTGATCCTGAAGTTTGACGAGGACATCCCCGGCGCGGACTTTCTGTCCTGCCGTGACGTTGACCTCTTCGATGCGAGCGAGGATTTTCGAAGCCACAGCGGCTTCATGCACCGCTTGGATTGTCCCTACGGCAGTCTCGTAACGCGGGATCGCAACGGACTTGAGCGTCTCGAGCACAGCGCCCGGTGGGATGGCCACAGGTGCATGCTCAGCCGAGGAATGGACCTTGGGGTGGAAAACCCCGGCGGCCCACAGGAGCATCCAGCCGACGGCCGCAAAGCCAACGAGAATGAAAAGCCAGGATCGCAATTCGCGCATCAGAGCCAGCAACCCAGCCAGTCGGTTATTCATCGCTTGCATCATTTCGTAGTGAATAAATTTCGTAGTAAGTAAACTTCGAAGTGATTGAAAGGGATCCGTGCACCCCATCGCATTTCATCGTGCTCGTGCTCCTGCTCGTACTCGTGCTCCTGCTCCTGCTCGTACTCGATAGCTGTTGAACCTACAGCGATACCGATCATTGATCGAAGCGGTTCTCGTTAATCGCCTCGAGTACGAGAATCAGCGCAAACAAAATAGTGCACCGAAGTCGCCGCCGGTGTTGGTGTTCAAGGTGGTTAGGATTTGGCTTGATTCCAAGGCATCTTGGCAAGCCACATTCCCATCATGCAGCTATCGAAGAGTCCGGCATGGAGCAAGCCTGCGCCGATCAATCCAGAGAGGATTCCCCAGCGAGCATCGAGCGTGACGGCCAGGATCGAGGCGAGCAAGACCAAGGAGCCGGCGATCATCCGCACTTGGCGATCGATCGAGACCGATTTTTTGCCCCGGATCACGGGCAAGCCGGCTTGGGCCCAGGCCATCGTACCACCTTCGACATTGACCACGTTCGACAGGCCCGAGCGCAGGAGGCTTTGACAAGCTTGAGAGCCTCGAGCGCCCGAACGGCAGATCACGTAGAGGGGCTCTTTCGATTGGGGATCGAGTCCCAAGGTGGCCGGGTCGAGTCGATCCAGAGGGACATTTTTCGCGACATCGACGTGGATCTCTTGGAACTCGGCTGGGGTGCGGACATCGACCAGGTGGACCGAGTTGCCCTTGGAGATCAGATCGTAGAGGGATTTTGGGGTGATGGTTTGAGTGGACATGGTGCTTTTAGGGGAGAGAGATCAAGTGACCAACCCGGACGAGTGGGATGGCTTGGGTTTTTCGCCGAAGCGGGCTTCGATGCATTGAAGGATATTTTTCAGGTGGGGCTCGATGATTTGGTAGAAGACATTTCGCCCTTCGCGTCGGCTTGAGAGGAACCCGCAACGTTGCATGAGTCGGAGGTGCTCGGAGGCCATGGGGGTTGGGATTTGGCAAGCTTCCGCCAATTGGGTGACCGTAAACGGTTGCGACTCGAGCATTTGGAGCATGCGAAGTCGGTGGGGATGGGCCAGAACCTTGAGGCACTCGGCGGCTTGTCCGAGCGCCTCGAGGCTCGTCAGATGGGCTGGGATCGTAGTCGGCATGGGTGTGGGGGGTGAGTAAGGATCGCTTCGTCGGCGTTTTGGGGCTTTGGGGGTGGGCAGGCACAGCGCGGCCGGGCCACTTACACTACAACATATCGGAATATCGCTAACTGTTCAATAGTGATTTTTCGTTGGTTAGGGGGAGTTGGAGGTAATGGAGGGTGGTTGAGAGCTTGGTTTTGCTAGGTTTTTTGGCTTGACAGATTCGGTCTGTGGCTTACACTTTCGCGTCCTTTGACGGTCGAAATTCGGTCGTTTGAGGGAAATCAGCAGCATAAGGCCCCGTCGTCTAGAGGCCTAGGACATCGCCCTTTCACGGCGGTAACACGGGTTCGACTCCCGTCGGGGTCACTAGGTATGCCATCGGGGGGACTCTTCCCCCATCACAACCCAGCAAATCGCTGGGTTTTTTTGTTTTCTGATTATCGGTGATGGGCTCTGAATGGCCACCGATGGGGGACGCTGTGGGGGACAGATTCGACGCCGCTTGCGGCGTTGCGATGCACCAGTTGTCGACGGCGTCCCATCCTTCTTGCTATTTCCGAGGCGGTCACGAGGTTCTATTCATCGACTCGAAAAACTTCGGCTCCGATCTCAGCTTTACGAACATCATGGATCGCGCCGATAATCGCATCTTCGAGTGACCCTGCCGATCGACTGAACTCGATGTACAGTCGACCGTGCTGCATGCTTACCGTCGCATCGTCACAACCCGCGCGAAACAAAGCGTCCTCGACGGCCGATGTCAGTTCGCTAACACCACCGACGATCAGGTCGAAATGATATTCCCTATCACAGGTTTTTGGGGTCGGGTTCATTGAGGGTTCACCACTTTTCGGAGTTCCCGAATCTCTGACGATGCAAGCGTCAGCTTGACAAATCTGTTCCCTTAGCTCACCTTCCACAATAGTCGAGTAGATCGGCCAGTTGAATACCTGTTTCGTTTTGGCGAATCCAATGGACAAGCACATTCGTGTCGAGTGAGATGAGGTCGTTAGCCCGCAGCGGCATGAAATCTGCTCCAGGGCGGCCTCGATCTCCTCTTCTGTTTCTTCTCCCGGCTGGCCGGCTGGAGTCTGGCTCGAGCGGTAGGCCATCGCAACATCGAAAACTTCAAAACTGCTGTATTGTTTTACTGCGGTGGATTAGATCTCGACCCACGATAATGCCGGATGGACCAATTTATGTGTGCTTCAACTGCGCTGGACATACTTCATGTTCGGGATCCCACCAAAGAATCTGTAGATACTGGTTTTGTCGGATGCCAAAGATTCGCTTCTTTCCACTTAGTCTTAGGCTAAAGACCTCGTCGTTGTCATCCAGAGACCGAGCCTCCAAACGATCTTTCGCTTCCTTACAAAGCTTATCGCAACTGATCGAGTGACTGCCAGCTTGCATGATTTCAATCCAGGACATGGACTCGAAGTTCCTGAGGCTTGGGAGTATGTCATCGATTACGTTCGATTTTGCAAGCTTATCGTGTCCGTCACCAAACGGGCCCTCTGGATCGAACAGAGCAAACTTCCAGGCGGGCCCCTGGCTACTGGAGTCAGGTGGATGGTTTCGCTCGTATGGCTGTTTCTTTACCGATGGGTTCTCTTTGCGTTTTGGCTTCTTCGCCATAGCTACTAAACATCCAGGCCGCTATAGTAGTTGGCCATCATTGGTGCAGTGATCTCCTCATTGCCGCGTAGGTGCTCGGAAATACCGGTCCGAGCCTCTTTCCAGGGTGACTCCATATGGGTTAGGTCGCTCAAGTACTGAGAAGAAAACCCCCCGTAAAACTCGAGCACGCTATCGACGGTTTCCTTTTGGACTGCATCCAGGTTGCTGGAGTTTCCAGGGACTGACTCAGCGGAAACTTCAAAGCACCCTTTGAGCTTCTGGAACAAGGCTGGTACAACCGGTCCGTTTATCCAAGCTTCAATCTTCTCCTCGAAGAGTCGCTTCTCATCCCAAACGAGGGACCAAGCCTGGGAATAGTACACGAGCTTTTGGAGCTTCATGTGGGTCATCGCCCCATTCTTCTCCAGAATGTATTTTGATACGTCGAAAACGGTGGGTGTGTTGGTCATAGGGTTGTACTCCTGTTCGTTTGGTACGTAGATGTACTAAGTACAAAGACAATGGTATCGTAGACAAGTTCAGTTCGGTGGCTCACGACGTCCCTGGAACTTACAAAAATGTCACATCTCTGTGCAAAGTAGCGACAGCCCCAACGCCTCCCAGGCTCCCAAAAAGGTGTACCCGGGCGTGGAGGATGACCCGAACTGGTCAGCAAATTCATTGACTTTTAGTCGGATTGAGAAGCTTTTCCTGCGATGTAGGCCCCCTCGTGACGTACCCTGGCGGTTAGAAGTTACGCCAGGGATGAAAAAACAATGGGAAACTCGGTCGACGATTTCGATCGAGACCGACACTCTGGTGACGAGCCTGCCAACCTAGACTCCGATCGTTTGCAAGTAGGGGATATTTTGCATGGCATATGTCCCCACAATTGGATCCAGGAACGTATAGGCAGCGTAGTCTTGATTATCTAGGTCGACAGGGTGGTGATGGTCACTTGCGAAGGGTGGGCTTCGACTTTTTCGAGATGGTTTTGGATTTCGCTGTATAGGGTCGGCGGGCTAATCCATGGAAGCGGGGGCGAAGGCTTCTTTGAGGACGGCTTGGAGGAGGTCGGCGGCGTGGGTGCGGGACTGTTCGATCTCCGCTTCCAACGCACAGCAGGTCGTCATCAACGCCTCCACCCGCTCCACGATCGCGACTTGCTCGGCCAGGGGTGGGAAGGGGATGAGCGTGTTAATCACAGTGTCTTGATTGACCTTTGGCATATTGCCCGCAGAACCCGATGCCTTGCTCTTAAAATAGACACGAGTGCTTCGGGCTGACAGCACATGATGCAAGTAGTCTGTGCTGTTAGAAAACACCGCTCGGCATTTCATCATCAAGTCCGGGTAGATGAATTCCGAGTTCGCTCCGCGATACACGGCTGCAGTGCCAACAAGCTCCAAAGAGTTCGCACGCTGAATCAAAATGTCACCGTCTCTGAGCCAAAGGTAGGAGTCCGCTTCAACATTGAGATCGAGATACTTGGTTTGGCTGCCATCAAACGTGCCGGATGAGGTCGCTGACAGCTTTAAGGTTTTAGCGTTGGTCACATAATCGACCGGCTTTAAGGAAATCCCGTTTCGTGGCTTCTCGTTGATTATCCAACCCATTCGGCACCACTCCCAGCCCTTCGGAATGTCGAAGGGGATTTCGGCGGGGGTGATTTTGGGCAGGGGCTTTTCGGGGCGGAGTTTCTTGTCGGCGATGAGGCGGGCTTTTTCGGCTTGGATGCGAAGGAGGAGTTGGCTTGCGGGTTCCACCTCCGGGTGGTCAGCGCGCCAGTCGGCGGTCAACTTGCCCTGAATCGCCTCCTGCAGAATCGCTTGCTTTAGCTTGGCGAGGAGGGATTGCTGGTGCGTGATTTCATGCTCCAGCTTGAGCTGTTCTAGCCGGAAGCGGTTCAACCGCTCCGCCAACTTTATCTGCTCAGAAAGTTTCGGGAGCTTGACTTGGAGCGGTAAGATGTGCTTGGGCTTCAGCTCGGTCTTGATGCCGCCGGGAATCTGCTCTCTCAACAAATCACTGAACTCGGAGCTTTTGAAAAACCACTTCAGGAAGTCCACGGAGATACGGTCCGGGTTAAACTCGTAAGCGGAGTAATGGATCGTCGCCAAAACATCTTCATCTTCTGCGTGGACAGCGATTGCACCTTTCGCCGCGTTTATGCCGGAGACGACCAAGTCCCCGCTCTTCACTCGAATCATGTCGGTCTTAGTGTCGGTCTCCGCATCAAGGTGGATATTGCCGGAGAAATCGATTTTCTTGATCCGCTGTAACCCGAGCTGATTGGCGCTTTCGCATTTGATCCGCCCGTCTCGCTCGGTAAGAAATTCAGATAGCTTGGTGGGTTTCCAGTTCATCCGATCTGCCTTTGAAGTTCAGCGAGGAGCTTGTGCGTTGTTTGGATCGACGCATTGAGCCGGGACAATACTTCTGACGCCGAAAGGTCTTTTTCTTCGTCCTCGCGATGGGGGTTTTTCGCATCGAGATCAAACCCCCGCTTCAAATCCTCGACCTTTACCTTCCACGCGACATCGCTCTTCTTGCGTTTGTTCCACCATTTGATCAACGGTGTGAATTCGCTGAATTGGATGCCCTTCGTTTTAGAATAGCTCTTCTGACCCTCAGGGAGTCGATGTTCGTAATACCAGATCTCCTTGGTGGGTGTCCCTTTCTCGAAAAAAAGCAGATTGGTAGCGACCGTTGCTGGGTGAAAGGTAGACTGCGGGAGGCGGACAATCGTGTGGAGGTTGCAGTCGGCAAGCAGTTTCTCGCGGATGCGTTCCTTGTATCCGTCTCCCGTGATGCAGCCGTCGGGCAAAACGATGGCGCATCGACCACCGTGCTTAAGCAATTGGATAAACAGGACGATAAAGAGGTCGGCAGATTCCTTGCACCTGAAAGTGGCGGGGAAGTTTGTCTCCACGCCGTCGGCGATAGTGGCTCCAAAAGGCGGATTGGCTAGGATGACATCCACTTGCTGCTTGGGGCCAATGCTGTTGTATTCGGTCTTGAGGCTGTCGAGGTAATGCCAGTCGGGAACGTCGAGGCCGTGGAGGATGAGGTTGGTCAGGCCCAAGACATAGGAGACGGGCTTCAGTTCCCAGCCAGTGATGGATTTTTGCAGCAGAGCCTCGTCATCAAGTGTGTGGACTTCCTTTTCTCGGATGTAGTCAATCGCCGCACTGAGAAATCCTCCCGTTCCGGCAGCAGGGTCGAGTACGTGCTCCCCGAGACTTGGATTGGTCATTTGCGTCATGAGCTGCGTGATGGCGCGGGGCGTGTAATACTCGCCCTTGTTTCCAGCGTCCCGCAATTCAAGCAAGATCGATTCATAGACGGTGCCGAAGATGTGGCGGTCGTCGGAGCTGTTGAAGTCAAAACCGTTGAGCTGGTTGATGACTTTTCGCATCTCGTAGCCGGACTTCATGTAGTTGTTGGAGCCTTCAAAAACTTCGCGGACTAGCATGGCACGCTGGGCGGCATGCGGGGCTTTGAGCTGCCGCAGATTGGCAAAAAGGCCGTCCGTGGGATGGTCGACGAACTGGATAAGTTCGTCGCCGGTAATGCCCTCGGGATCGGTAGCCCAGTTCCGCCACTGGAATTTCTCGGGTATGACCGACTTGTAGCGATTGCGAATGAGTTCCAGTTCCTGGTCTTTCTCGTCAAGAATTTTCAGGAAAAGCATCCAGCCGAGTTGCTCAAGCCGCTGGGCATCGCCAGAGACGCCACGATCCTGCCGCATGATGTTGCGGACGTTTTTGATGATGGAAGAAATGTTCGGCATATAGTTTAAGCGGCTACTCTATAAAGTTCGTCGGTTAGGGAGTGGATCGCGGCGTCGTAGGCGGGCTTACCACCAAAGGCACGGATGATTTCCATCGGAGAGCCGAGCTTGCTGAGAGGATCGAGTCGGATGATTTCCGGGTTTTCCAAGTCGAGCATGCCGTCGTCTGCATATTTGTCGAGCAAAGCGGCGATGACCTTGCGGGCAAGGTCGCCATACTTAGCGAAGTAGTCGCGTTTCTTCACTTGTTCGACACGCTCCTTGCGAGTGAGAGGCTTTTGCTCAAAGGCGATATGGCAAATGAGGTCGAACGGATCAAAAGCGGAACCTATCTCTTCTTTCAATGCGGCGAAGATGACCCCCCGCTGCTCCAACTCATCGACGATGGCGCGCTTCTTGTCGGCTTGCTTCCACGACGTAAGAAAGGTATCCAGCGAACCGTAGGCGCTCAGAACGTTTTTACGTGTGTAGTCACGCAGACTCTCGGTGATGATCTTACCATCGTCGCCCAGGTATTGAACGCGCTCTTTGATTATGGTGACTTCGACACCATTGACGGTGACCTTGCGCTGAGGGCGATATTCACCGGGGCCTTCTTCGACAATCGAAATATCAGGTTTTTTTGGCTCGGGAAAGTCGATCACGTCACCAGTGAGGTCGTCAGTGACAGCGGTGTCATCTGTCTCGTTGTCGGTGTCGGAAATATCGTCGTTTTCGGTGGCTTCCTTCACGCGGACAGGATCACCATCGAAGTCTTTGTCTGCAAAATGTGCTGTGACGTCTCGGAAATCCATGATGGTGAAATAGTGTTTCCCGAAGTCTTCATTGATGCGGGTGCCACGCCCGATGATCTGCTTGAATTCGGTCATCGAGCCGATGTTCGAATCGAGCACGATGAGTTTGCAGGTCTGCGCATCGACGCCGGTGGTCATCAGTTTTGATGTTGTAGCGATCACGGGATAAGGCTCAGAAGGGCTGATGAAGGCATCAAGGTGAGCCTTGCCTTCCTTGTTATCGCCCGTAATCTGCATCACGTATTTGCTGTTAGCCGAGACCAGATCGGCGTTGGCATTGGCCAACTCTCGTCGCATTGCCTCGGCGTGCTCGATATCCACGCAGAAGACGATAGTCTTCGAGAAACGGTCGCTACCTTTGAGGAACTCAGTGATCTTTCGGGCTACAAGCTGACGGCGCTCTTCGACGATGATGTTTCTATCGAAATCGATGCGGTTGTAGATGCGATCCTCGACAAGGTTACCTTCTTTATCTTTGAATCCCGTTGGTGGACGCCAGCCTTCGACGTCGATGTCGAGCGTGACTTTGATGACCTTGTAAGGAGCGAGGAAGCCGTCGTCGATGCCCTGCTTGAGGGAGTAGGTATAGAGCGGGTCGCCGAAATACTCGCTGCTGGAAATCTCTTTGGTTTCCTTGGGCGTGGCTGTCATACCAAGGTGGGTCGCGCTTTTGAAGTATTCCAGGATCTCTCGCCATTTACTGTTCTCGCGAGCGCTACCGCGATGACACTCATCGACGACGACCAGATCAAAGAACTCCGGGCTGAACTGCTTGTAGGCGTCGGTATCGTTGCTATCGGAGAGGCCCTGATAAAGGGCGAGGTAAATGTTGTAGGCGGTGTCGATCTGTTTGTGCTTGATGACGGTCATCGCATCCTTGAAGTGGCGGAAGTCGCCCCGGACTGTCTGGTCGATGAGGGAGGTTCGGTCGGCGAGAAATAAAATGCGCTTTTTCAGCCCGCTTTTCCAAAGGCGATAGATGATCTGGAAAGCGGTGTAAGTTTTGCCTGTCCCTGTCGCCATGACGAGTAGGTGGCGGTTATTTCCTTCGTGCTTGGCAATTGCCTCGACCGTGCGGTTAATCGCGATCTGCTGGTAGTAGCGTGGTTTTCGATCCGATCCGTCGGAGAAGTACTCCTGAGCGACGATTGAGTCGATTTTGTCGGATAGACCCTTGTGGGCTTTGTACTTCTGCCAAAGTTCTTCGGGAGAAGGAAAGCTGCTCAGGGGCAGTGTTTTTTCGATGGTACCCGACGTCACCGTTTTGTCGTGGAAGAGGAAGCCGTCGCCGTTGCTGCTGAAGACGAACGGAATATCGAGAGGCCCCGCGTAGCCAAGCGCCTGTTGCATGCCTGCACCGACGCTGTAGTTATTGTCCTTGGCTTCAATGATGGCTATGGGGATGTTCGGCTTGTAGTAGAGGATGTAGTCGGCTCGCTTTTGCGATCCTCGTGTGTGGATTTTCCCACGGACATAGATGCGACCATCGGTGAAGCCAACTTCTTCGCGGATCTGGGAGTCCACATTCCAGCCAGCGGCCACGATGCTGGGCGTAATGAACTTGGTGCAGATGTCGCGTTCGCTGAGAGATTTCTTATTCATGTCGCACTCATGCCAGCGCCAGACCGACCCTGGAAGAGGTGTCTTGCCTGTTGTTAGATTTGGATTTCTTGGCCATGGGTAGACTCGGTATCTTCGCTCGTTAGCTATCTTGGCTTCACTGGCTTGGCGGCCTTCTTGAGCAGCTTGTCCAAGTCGGCCCGTTTGAACAGCCGATAGCCATTTACTGGATTGCGATGCATCGGGAGTTCGCCACGGGCGGCCCAATTGCGGATCGTGTTGTGGTGGACGCCAAGGTACTCGGCGGCTTCTGCGGTGTGCAAGTATTCCGACAATTTGGTCATGGTTTTGGCCTCGCAAGGTTGGGGGCGATGTTCACCAAGACACCAGCTTAACAAAGCCTCCACGTTTTGAACATCACACGGCGATTCTTCGCCGATCCAGGCTTTCCGCTCGAAATCCTGGGGATTGTCGCCGAATTGTCGCCTGACCGAGCTTGAGCTATTGCGAATTTCCTGGCTAAACGTGTGACATCGCAGAGACGATTTCGAACCCCAAACACGCGGAAACCAAGCGATGACCAAGAACGACGAACCAAAGTACGACACTGAGGCTGCTGACGAAAACGACCACTTGGTGGTCTAAACCGTGCTACCCGCATTGGCTCCCGACCTGCCAGCGCCTAATCCGAATTCCGCTCACCAGATCCAAATCTGCTGCACCTAGAACTGCTGACACTGCCTCAGTGGGTGCCTGAAACCGATTGGGTCATCAAACTGCGGAACGCTATCTGTGGATAGACGCTTTCGCAGTCAATAGGACAGGTTCGGATGGCGTTTTCTGGGTGCTTAGGCGGATCCAGCCTATCATGCCACAAAAAGATTGCTCGGCTCGCAGGTGCCTGATATGATCGCCGCCTGGACTATTGTTTCTTGATGTGCCCTGTACAATCAAGTTCGCGTTACTGTATCCTGAGTTCGACTTTAATTCTCCTTCCTTGGAACTGCCTATTTCCTCCTAACGGAGAGAGTCCAGATATGACACGCCAATCGTCACGAAATCGTAGAGTCCAAGGCAACGGCAAGCCGAATGGCTCCGAGGCATCGCATCGTGCATTCGCAGCGAAAGATCCGAACCGCCGTGAGTGTTGGAGACGTTCTTTCCTTTTGCATCTTCGAAGGTTCGAACCACTCTGTCGTTTGCGTCGGTTATGGGCCGTGTGTGAATCCTTCGTCGCTGCTCCAAAACGCAACGCGAGCATTAATCGCACTTCATGTCGTCGACGGTTGAAAGCGGAGGTCCTCTGCGATCGCGCATTGATGGCTGGTGACCTCGACATCTCCTTTGACGGCGATGGCAAGGTTACAACTGACTTCGCCACGACCGAATTCGGCGGAGCCCTTGATCGCGCATACAGCGTAGCGATCCAAACCGACGGAAAGATCTTAGCCGCGGGAAGGAGCTTTACTGGCAATGGTGAGCAGTATAACTTTGCTTTGACGCGTTACAACTCCAATGGCAGCTTGGACACCACGTTTGACGGCGATGGCAAGGTTACGACGGACTTCGGCGGCGGCGATGATCACGCATACAGCATATCGATCCAAAGCGACGGGAAGATCGTGGTCGCGGGAGAGAGTTATAATGGCAGTAAACGGTTTGACTTCGCTTTAGCGCGTTACAACTCCAACGGCAGCCTCGATACCACCTTTGACGGCGATGGTAAGGTTACGACGGATTTTGACGGCGGCGATGATATTGCATATAGCGTAGCGATCCAAAGCGACGGAAAGATCGTGGTCGCGGGAAAACGCTATAAAGTAGTTGGTGGCGATGACTTCGCATTGACGCGTTACAATTCCAACGGCAGCCTCGACACCACATTTGACGCCGATGGTAAGGTCACGACAGCTGTAGGAAGCTCCAATGATTATGCACGCAGCATAGCGATCCAAAGCGACGGAAAGATTGTGGTCGCGGGAAACAGTCTTAATGGGAGCCGCTCTGACTTCGCTTTGACGCGTTACAACTCAAACGGCAGCCTCGACACCACCTTTGACGGCGATGGCAAGGTCACGACGGACTTCGGCGGCGGCGATGATCACGCATACAGCATATCGATCCAAAGCGACGGAAAGATCGTGGTCGCGGGATTTAGCGGGATTGGGACTATCGACTCCAAAGACTTCGCTTTGACGCGTTACAACTCAAACGGCAGCCTCGACACCACATTTGACGGCGATGGCAAGGTTACGACGGACTTCGGCAGAAACTTGGACGATCACGCATACAGCGTAACGATCCAAAGAGACGGTAAGATCGTGGTCTCGGGAATGAGCGAACATGTACGGGGCGGCTATGACTTCGCATTAGCGCGTTACAACGCCAACGGAAGCCTTGATACCTCCTTCGACGGCGATGGCACGGTTACGACAACTATAGGAATCCACAATTTTGGTCAAAATTACGGTGCATTCAGCGTAGCGATCCAAAGCGACGGTAAGATCGTCGTCGCAGGAGACGGTCCCTTTGACTTCGCCTTAACGCGTTACAACGCGAGCGATGCACCAACCGATATCACCCTCTCCCTCACTTCCATCGCGGAGAACGCACCTGCGAACACCACGGTAGGCACGCTGTCGACGATCGATCCCGATGCCGGGGATGCGTTCAATTACACGTTGGTGCTTGGAACAGGTTCTATCGACAACGCGTCGTTCAACATCAGCGGCAACAGCCTTCGAGCCACGAGCAGCTTCGACTTCGAGACCAAGTCAAGCTATTCGATTCGCATTCGGTCCACCGATCAGGGTGGATTTTTCACCGAAAAGATGTTCACCATTACCGTCATCGACACCAATGAATCACCCACGAATATTAGCTTGTCATCAAAAACGATCGCCGAGAACTCGGCTGCCATTACCCCAGTCGGCACGCTGAGCACAGCCGATCCCGATGCAGACAACTCCTTTACCTACACGCTCGTGGCGGGGTCAGGAGATGCCGACAACGCTGCCTTCAATATTGCTGGCTCGATCCTGCGAGCCACCAACACGTTCAACTTCGAGGCTAAGTCGAGCTACATAATTCGTGTACGCTCCACGGATCAGGGGGGCTTGTTCACCGAGAAGGTGTTCACGATCACAGTGATCAATGTCAACGAAGCTCCGACGGATATCGCTTTGTCTAGCAGCACGATCGCTGAGAACGCGGGTGCCAACGCCGTGGTCGGAACCTTGTCGACTACTGATCCCGATGGCGGTAACACGTTTTCGTATTCCTTGGTGTCTGGAATAGGTTCCGCCGATAACGGAGCGTTCAATATCAGCGGTAGCACGCTGCGAGCAACCTCCAGCCTCGATTTCGAGACCAAGTCGAGCTACACCGTCCGGATTCGGACGACCGATCAAGGGGGACTCTTCTTCGAGAAGGCGTTCACGATCACCGTCACCGAAGCCAACGAAGCCCCGACTGATATCACACTCTCCTCCACTTCCATCGCGGAGAACGCGCCCGCGAACATCGCGGTGGGCACGCTGTCGACGATCGATCCCAATGCCGGAGATACGTTAACTTACACGTTGGTGTCTGGTACAGGTTCCACTGACAACGGAGCGTTCAATATCAGCGGCAGTACGCTGCGAGCAACCACTAGTCTCGATTTCGAGGCAAAGAACATCTACAGCGTCCGGATTCGGACAACCGATCGAGGGGGACTGTCCACGGAAAAACCATTCACGATCGCTGTTACGGATATGGTCGTTGGGGACCTCGATAATACCTTTGATGGCGATGGCAAGGTCACGACAGTTGTAGGAAGCTCCCATGATGCGGCACACAGCGTAGCGATGCAAAGCGACGGAAAGATCGTGGTCGCAGGATACAGTGATAATGGCAGCAATCTAGACTTCGCATTGATGCGTTACAACTCCAACGGCAGCCTCGATACCACCTTTGACGGCGATGGCAAGGTCACGACAGCTGTAGGAAGCTCCCATGATGCGGCACATAGCGTAGCGATCCAAAGCGACGGAAAGATCGTCGTCGCAGGATACAGCGATAATGGCAGCAACTATGAGTTCGCATTGACCCGTTACAACTCCAACGGCAGCTTGGATACCAACTTTGACGGCGATGGTAAGGTTACGACGGACTTTGGCAGCAGCGATACTGCATACAGCGTAGCGATCCAAAGCGACGGAAAGATCGTCGTCGCAGGATACAGCTTTAATGGCAGCAACAGGGACTTCGCTTTGACGCGTTACAACGCTAACGGCAGCTTGGACACCACCTTTGACGGCGATGGCAAGGTCACGACAGACTTCGGAAACTCCGATGATTTTGCATACAGCGTCGCGATCCAAAGCGACGGAAAGATCTTGGTCGCAGGAGAGAGCTTTAATGGCAGCAACAGGGACTTCGCTTTGACGCGTTACAACTCTAACGGCAGCTTGGACACCACCT
>QWPJ01000122.1 GCA_003671195.1 Planctomycetota bacterium | reverse complement strand
TGAAATACAATGCCCCCATGTCAGAATCAACTCTAACCCTAGGCGATCCGCAATTGGCGATCCAATTGTTTGGACCCCAAGATACCCACTTGCGCAAAGTGCGCAATCAACTCGGGGTTGCGATCACCCATCGGAACGGGACGGTCAAAGTCGCCGGCCCGAGTCATTCGGTCGACATCGCCACGGGCATTCTTGAAAAGCTCAGGGAAAAGCTTATACGCGGCGGAGGGGTCCTACCCGAGGAGATCGACGCGCTGCTCCATCAAGCCATGGTGCCCGCGACCAAAAACATCGCGATCGACTTGCGTGGTGAGTCCAAGGAAGTGGCGATCGGAAATACCGCCAGAAGGGTCAAGCCACGGACTCAGGGGCAAGCCTATTACATCGAGGCGATTCGCACGCATGACCTGACACTCTGTTCGGGTCCGGCAGGCTGCGGAAAAACCTACTTGGCCGTCGCCACGGCCGTCGAAGCCTATCGCGCCAAAGCCATCCGGAAAATCGTATTGGTTCGCCCGGCGGTCGAAGCAGGAGAGAGTCTTGGCTACCTTCCGGGTGACCTCAAGGAAAAGCTCAATCCTTACCTGCGCCCACTGCTCGATGCGATCAATGAGATGGTGGATTTCGATCAAGTCAAATTCCTCATGGAGCAAGAGGTCATCGAGGTCATCCCGTTGGCTTACATGCGAGGCAGGACGCTCAACCAGGCATTCATCATTTTGGATGAGGCTCAGAATGCAACCGTCGCTCAAATGAAGATGTTCCTTACCCGCATGGGTGAGGGCTCCAAGGTGGTTGTCTCCGGGGATACCTCCCAAGTCGATTTGCCCTCGGGGGTCACCAGCGGGCTTCGGGATGCGATTCAGCGACTGAGCGGCATCGATGGGGTATCCATCGTACAACTTCAAGCCAACGATATTGTTCGGCATCCGTTGGTCCAGCGTATCGTCGCGGCCTATGATCAGCCGATTGCCGCAGCACCCCGCCCAGTGAAAAGGCTCGATCGGACCTGATAGGTTTGGAACGTATTCCTATGCAAAACTCCCCTAGTAAAAGCCGCAGCGAACGGGCTGCTTCCATTAAAACCAGCCGGTTTGACTGGCAACGCTGGATCGACCAAGCAACAAGCCTGGACCTACTGACCAGGGCCTCGGTGCTCTTGGCCGCGGGTGTGCTTTTGTCGCTGGTCCTGCGAGGCTGGGAACCCCCATTCCCCTACCGAATCGGCTACGTTCCCCAACGCGCTATCCCCGCTCGGATCCCGTTCCAGATCGAGGATGATGTTCAGACCGATGGGCTTCGAGTCCAAGCGGCCCGTGAAGTTCTTTGCGTTTATGAGAATCGTAAAGAACCCTTGGTTCAATTGCGAGGTTCACTCCAAGATGCTCTTTTTGCACTTCGTGATCACCAAAACCAAGACGACTTCTCCGAACTGCAACTGGCTAGCTTGGATCTCTTCGGATCCCAACCCGAAGGTTCCAACACGATCGCTTTGGAAAAATCCGAACTGATCGATTGCATCAAAAAGACACTTGCAACCGATGCGGATCTTTCAAAGTTCGATTCAGCGATCCGCAAGATCTTTGATCCATGGGAGGAGTTTGGAATCCTCCACTCGCTTCGCCATGATCCGCAAAAGGGAAACCAGCGGTTCATTAAAGTCTTTCCATTAGGGGATGACCAGCACAAACTCGACGTCGACGTTTCTCGCGTTCGATCCGCCGAAGTCCTCGTGACTCTTCGAGGCTCGCTCGAACGGGAATTCAAAAACCAATTCGGAGAAGGCTCTGCCGAATTGCTTGCCCAAATGGTCCATCGCTTCATCTCGGCGAAACTCCCGACCACCCTGACTTTCCGAGAAGACCTTAGCAATGTCGCTCGCATCGAAGCGGTCAACGCCGTCAAACCGGCGATGGTATCCTACGAGACGACCTACGGGGCATTGGTCCCGATGGGGAAGTTGCTCGGCCCTAAAGAGATTCGGCTCCTGAGAACCGAGCACGAAGCGTTCGTTCAGCAGATGAGCATCGGTCAGAAAATCCAACGCCTTGCGGCCACCTGGGGACTCCTTGCGGCCGTTACCCTCTTGTGCGGATTCTTTATCCATCAGTCCCGCGATCGGTCCCCGATTACCAAGACCTCGAAAATGATCCGTTTGGTGGGACTGGCCATCGTTGCGATCGTCGCCTCGGTGTTCGCCTCACGCGACCCTTTTCACGTGGAAATTATCCCGGTGACCCTCTGCGCGATCACCGCTGCGTTGGTCTACGGTAGACCGACTGCACTGATGCTCCTAGCGGCAATCTCGTTGGTCATCGCCTTTAGCACCGGAGGAGATCTCCCCGAATTCATCCTCACGTTCAGCGCCGCGGCTGGAGCAATTCTGCTGAGCGGTCGGATTCGTAATCGAACTCGACTGGTCTACGTAGGTTTTGGGGTGGCCCTGATCGTACTTGCAACCTGCTTAGGGCTCGGCGTCCTGACAGGCCAATCCCTGGAGTTTTCAAGCGATCCTTTTGGGAACGGTCAGTCCACCTCGGTTCCCCTCTACGCAAGTCGTTTGATCATCGAGGCTTTCAAGCAGTTTGCGTTCGTCGCCCTGTGCGGGCCTCTCATGGTTGGTATTTTGCCCTTCATCGAAAAGCTCTTCGATATCGAGACCGATCTGAGTCTCCTGGAACTCGGAGACATGAGCCACGAGCTATTGCGACAACTAGCTCAGCGTGCACCCGGAACCTACAACCACAGCATCTCGGTCGCTTCTCTTGCCGAATCAGCCGCCGAGAGCATCGGTGCCCATGGCCTTTTGGTCCGAGTCGGGGCTTGCTTTCACGACATCGGGAAAATGTTCAAACCCAATTACTTCGTCGAGAACCAGATGCCCGGAGCCAATCGGCACGATGCGCTCCAACCCGAATTGAGCACCTTAGTCATCAAAGCTCACGTCAAAGACGGCGCTGACTTGGCTCGGCAGCACAAAATTCCTCAGCGAATTATCGACTTTATCGAACAGCACCACGGCACAACACTCGTCGAATACTTCTACCAACAAGCCATCAAAGAGAATGAAGGAAACGAGGACCTCGAAGAGGTTTCCGAAGTCACTTTCCGCTACCCTGGCCCAAAACCGCAAACCAAAGAAGCGGCTATTTTGATGATCGCAGATGCAGTCGAAAGCGCTACGCGAGCCCTCCGTGAACCCACCTCGTCGCGCATCCAGCACTTAGTCGATCAAATCACGATGAAGAAATTGCTCGACGGTCAATTCGATGACTGCGAACTGACCTTGGTCGAAATCGCAACGATCAAGCAATCGTTGATCAAGAATCTCAATGCAATTCACCATGGACGGATCAAGTATCCCGAGCGTCAAACAGCGAGTTGATCGCTTAATCCCCAAATCCTTGATCCTTGATTTACCGCCCCCAGAACTCATTGGATCCATGACTCAAGCCCCCCCGCCAATTGCTTGCTTTCCAGCCGAACCGCTGAGCATCCGTTTGGATCGCGCTTTGCATCAACTCTCTTGGTTGGATAAGTCCCTCGTCATGGCCGAGCTTTCAAGGCTCGCCTACGGTCCACCCGAGCTGATCTCTAAAGTGGTCTATGAGGCGGGCATCGACCAATGCGATTTTGTTCAACAAGCCGGTTCCGAAGCCTATGTGTTCGGGACCAAATACGATTGCATGATCGTATCGCGAGGAACCGAACCGACCAAATTAGAGGATATCGCCGCCGATGCCAAAGCTTGGACCGTCGCTTGCGATATCGGTCGAGTCCACAGCGGTTTCGATAGCCACGTGCAACTGCTTTGGCCCGATATCGAAAACCGACTTCGAGAAAACCAACGTCCAGTTTGGTTCGGTGGGCACTCCTTAGGAGGCGCTATGGCCGCCGTCTGCGCCGTTCGCTGCAAACTCTCCCCCATACCATCCAACCCCCAAGCGATCTTTTCGTTCGGAGCACCACGCGTCGGTAACCGACAATACGCATCCTTCCTCAAGATTCGACACTATCGATGGGTCAACAACAACGATATCGTTCCGAGGTTTCCACCCAGATTCATGGGCTACCACCACATGGGACGAGAGATCTACGTCAACCGAAAAGGCAAAATCAGTCGAATCCACAATTGGCTGCGATTCCACGATCGAGTCCGTGGATTCCTCTACGGACTTCGTCGAGGAAAGATTGACTACCTTTGCGACCACTCCATGCGCGAGTACGTCGCGATCGTCCGTCATCTGCATCGGACCGAAAAACAAGGCACTAGGTTTACTTGCCCCCAAGCCGCGACCCGGCATAGATCCGCGATGCGTTGTAGCGAGGAACCGCCATAGGACTCGGACGTAAATCAAATCCAATCGATAGCTTGCTGTAGTAAGCCAACTGCTCCTGCCGAGTCCCTTGGTACAACTCAGGGATTTTACGCTGATCGACCAAGTCCAACAGTAATCGAGGCTGCGGAACCTTACCAAAATTTAAATCGAATTTCGATGTGTCGGCGATCTGACCATCGGTGGAAAATCGCTCCATTACCGCCCGAATATCCGGAGCATATTCGAAACGATTGTTCGCATCGGTTGTTCCCAATTGCTCAAAACCACCGACGGTCACAATGCTCTGCTCGCGATCGTGGTACTGATAAGCCTCGTAACCTGCCGTTCGCAGCGCCTTCATGGCAATGTAAGCCCGCTCGGCTGCCTGCTCCAAGGCACTTGCTCCCTGTCCCTCTTGGTCTGCTGCGGACTTACCCCAAGATACAAACGCGCTGTCCCCACGAAAGGTTAAGACCCTCACGGTGTACTTTCGCTTGCAGTCGATCAACGAATGTTCGTTGTAACCCGGTTGCCGATTCATGTCATATACGAACTTCTCCAAATCCGGCGATTGAAAAAAATCCGCTGGGAGCAACGGGTTACGGGTCATGAAAGCATGTTCCAACAGTCCTTTTGGCTTGTCCTTCGATAATCCACTCAACCACTTCTTGGCACTCCGGACGCTGTCTTGCTTCGCCTGTTCATCGGTCCCGCCACTTTTATCCGCCCCCTCGGGTTCCAGACTTCGCGACTGATAAGTCTTGATCTTTTCCAAAGCTCCGGCGACCGATGGATGATCGATGGAATCGAATTCGCCCGCTAAAACCGCATAGCCACTGACGACCCTCGAATCACGGTACTTCATCACTTTTTGACTGCCATCTTCCCGATATCCCGAACCCAACACTTTCGTGGAGTAATCGAATTTCTTCTCCATGATGAACGTGGGTAATCCAAGGTCCCGCTGTATCTCTTTAGCAAGACTCGTCGCTTCGGCTTTGGATTTTTCACCCTCGAAGGAGTAAGCAAAAATCATCCAGGGACCATGCTCGGCCTTGAGAATGGCCACCTCTTGGACTTCCTTGGCAGTCCTTTTAAAAGGATTGCCGAGTGCCGACTGCGCGGACGCCTCCTGAGTGCATACCAATGCAATGATCACTAAAGCGATCCAGCGCCTGAGGAAATCAGAGAAGGGTTTTTGTGTCATCGCAGACGTCCTTGCTTCGAAATAACATCCATTCCTGCGCCTATTTCCATGCCGCAGGACTCATTTCACTCTAGGGAATAGCAAGTCGAAGAGTCGACCGCCAGTGCTATTTTCCGAGTTTTCCAGCAGCTTTACGGAACGCTTCGAACTGCTCTCTGAGAGATTCAGGTGGACGCAACCTGCCCCCTTCCTCCTGCATGCCCCGTATCCCATCGTTGCGGTCCTTAAGACGATTGATCTTGCGTCCCGTTCCCCCAAGCCCAAGGTTCCGGAGAGTTTCTTCAAGCTCTGCACGCTTGGTTGGATCCGATTTAGCTTGCTCCTTGGCCTCTTGCCATCGGTCCGCGAACTTTCGAAAATCCTCCGCGTTCCAATCCAACTTTTTGAGCAACTCCGGATCCGGCTGGTCTTTCTGTCGATCGATGTACTCCAAAAGCATGTCGGCTGCCTTGCTCGAATACGCTTCGTTTGCCCGATCTGCCCCGACCGTATCCGATTGGCTTCCTTTGGTAGCACTCGATCCACCCGCTTGAGGGGTTTTGCCGCTCGTATTCATCCCAGATCCCGCGCTGCTCGGAGCACTGGACTTCGGTGGCCCTTGCTTGTCCCCCTGCTCGTCGCCTGATCCTTGCCCATCTCCTTGCTCCTGGTTAGGCATCGATTCAGGGCCCTGGTCCGGATTGCCATTGGACTTTTGCCCTTTCCCGTCCTTACCTGACTCGCCAGCCTTGTCAGTACCAGCCTTGTCGGAGCCAGCCTTGTCGGAGCCAGCCTTGTCGGAGCCAGCCTTGTCGGTACCAGCTTTGTCGGTACCAGCCTTGTCAGTACCAGTCTTGTCAGTACCAGCCTTGTCAGTACCAGCCTTGTCAGTACCAGCCTTGTCAGTGCCAGCCTTGTCAGTGCCAGCCTTGTCAGTGCCAGCCTTGTCAGTGCCAGCCTTGTCAGTGCCAGCCTTGTCAGTGCCAGCCTTGTCAGTGCCAGCCTTGTCGGTACCAGCTTTGTCGGTA
>QWPJ01000136.1 GCA_003671195.1 Planctomycetota bacterium | reverse complement strand
CTTTGAGACCCGAGGATGCGATGCTAGCGTATTGCATCGGCAGTTCGTTTCTCAGGTTGATCGTGATGGGTTCGTCGTCGGAGGCTCCGGGTTTTTTATCTCCCATGACGGACTTGGAAATCTCGACGCGGTAATCACCGGGTAGGGCCCCGGTCTTCCCTTTGTATTCGGCCATGATGACTCTCATGACAAATTTGCCTTGGGCGTTGGTATTGCCCACGGCATGGTAAGGGTGTTTTTCCGAGAGGAACGACACGGTAGCATTCTCGACGGCCGTCCCGTCGAGCGTGACGGTCCCTTCGGCCTTGACGATTGTCGGGAGTTTTTTCCCGTTGCAGGCCAAGGGGAGTGCAACGAGGCAAAGCAGGACCAAAGGGAGTTTCAGGAGCAGTCGTTGGAGCATGAGCGAGTTCATCCATCGCGAGAGGTTGGAGGGTTCAACGGCAGGCTAGCCGTATCGAGTTAGTCAAGGATCACTCGTAATCGACGGGTGTTTCACCGCCGGACTTCGAGCCTAGGGCACCCCATACGCCGTATGGGCTTTGACCTGAAGCGATGGTAGGAGCGATCGCTCCGAGGTTACCCGAGTCGATTCCATCGCTCAGGAAGCGAACCGAGCCATCGCCGAGGGCGATTTGAACTCCGCCGCCGTGTTCGCTCGTCGGGGTCCAGATGCCGGCAAACCAGTGAGGGGAAACCGAACCGGTGCCGACCATGCAAACGGCGTTGTTTGGTGGTAGGATCGTCGAGACTCCATTGAAGTAGGCATTTCCGGCCCAGGCTCGGTAGCCTGGGAGGGTGTCACCGGTAAAGAGCAAGGCTGGATTGATGTACTCTCGGCCGTTGATCAATTGGGCTTTGCAGCTCAGGGGTGCGTAGGTTGCAGGATCGGCGGCGATCAGGGCTACGGTGCCTTTGGAGTTGATGATGTTCGGACGTTGGCGTTCGCCGAGCATCATGGTGTTGCTCAGTCCGTCGCGAACGTCACCGAGTCGGTGGTAGGAGGCACGACCGAACATCCCGCGGTTGAAGATCGGTCTTTTTTGGAGTGCCAGCGGCAAGTCGTTTCGTTCCTCGACGCCGTTGGGGGTGACTTGGGACTGCGCCATATTGTCCCCAACGCAAAAAGCGTAGCTGGTCAAGCCACGATTGCGACCTGCGTTGACTGGTTCATCGGTACCGCTGTCGCTGGGGCACTCGAGCCAGGGAACTCGAGTTCGATAGGCGGCATTCCCGTTCCAGGGTTCGAGTCCAAATCCGTTGTTGAGGCTGTTGATTCGTTCGAAGAGTGTGTTGCTCTCGAGGTAGGGCAAGATAGCCCACCAACCGCTCATGCAGAAACGTTGGTGGGTTTGCACCACGTTTCCGTTGCCGGCTTGCATGGATGGTAGTTTCTTGAATGCCGACTCGTAATTCAGCACGCCAAGGGCTTGCTGTTTCATGTTGTTGCTGCACTGCATGCGGCGTGCGGCCTCTCGGGCAGCTTGGACCGCAGGGAGCAATAGACCGACCAGAATGCCGATGATCGCAATGACGACCAGAAGTTCGACGAGGGTAAACCCTCGGGAAACGTGTTTGCGCATGAATAGACCCCAGAAAAGAAGGCGTAAAGGAAAATAAGACCCCGTAGCTTGTATTTATTTAACTTTTGTGTTATGTCAAGTCAAGTAAGAGCGGCATGGTTCATGCGAATTTCTAAAGAAAATTCGGATTTATTGGGCTCGCTCACGCTTGAGACTTGGATTAGTTTTACGGATTGAAGTTCCCTTGGGGATCGGGGAAACCCGTTGAAAAGAAGTGGAAGAGCTGGCTAGAGTCCGATGAGAGAGAGAGGCCAGCTAGAGGAGCCGGCAACGGGGGAGACTTATCGGAAAAAGATGGACTGTGGATCTTGAGCGTTGCTCAGACGCGGTCTTGGCGCCGTCCGACGGATCGTTGTTTGGCGCAGGCATCGCAGATGCCTTGGATGATAAAGCGGTGGTCTTTGACTCGGAATCGGTGGGTGCGGGCGACTTGATCTCTCAAGCGGACGAGTTCTTCGCTGGTGAATTCGATCAGTTGCCGGCATTTGGTGCAGTACAAGTGGTCGTGTTCGGGATAGCCGTAATTCAATTCGTACATGCTTCGGCCGTCGAGTTCGAAGCGGTGGAGGAGTCCTGCGTCAACGAATTCCTTGAGGGTTCGGTAGACCGTTGGCCTCGAGACATAGTTGTCCGAGCCACGCGAGGGGAGTTGTTCGATCAGCAGATCGGCATCGAAATGTTCGTGTCGGTTGAAGACTTGATCGAGCAAAAACTTTTTTTGCGACGTATTTCGAAGTCCGCGGCTTTGGAGGAATTCCTCGTAGCGCTCCAGGGGGGTCATAGAAACCTTGACCGCCTGGAGTGGCTCGTTTAGGGGTTTAGGATGGTTTGGCATGTTCGCGGGTCGCTGAGGCTCTACACTCCCTGGACTGAGATTACTATAACTGGGCGATGTGAGTTGACGAGAGAGGGGGCGTGGATGAATTACGAATTCGAGGGGAAGCTTCTGGTATTTCGGGTGCTGATCCCCCTTGTTCTGGGTGCTTTTTTCGGTGTCTTGGCAGCTCGGCCGGGCCGCAAGGGGCTTGTGGATTGCGTTTTGAGTTGTCTGATTCTCTGGGTTGCATTTGCGATTTCGGATTTCGGTTCTCGGGGGCTTTTGACTCGGGGGCTTTTGATGCGGCCCGATTGGATTTTCTCGGGACAGGGAAACCTTGCGGGGACGGGAAACCTTGCGGGGACGGGGAGCCTTGCGGGGCCGGGGGGCCTTGGTGGATGGGAGGCCAAAGAGCCTTGGATGCACTGGGTTTGGGTGGCACCTTTGGTCATGACTCTGTGGATCGCGCTGCGTTGGATCCTGGACGGTTGGATCTTGGGCCGTTGGTTTCGGGCCGAAGGCCAACCAGAGGCAGGTTCGAGGTCCAAGCGG
Source organism: Planctomycetota bacterium (assembly GCA_003671195.1). Classification (GTDB taxonomy): domain Bacteria; phylum Planctomycetota; class Planctomycetia; order Pirellulales; family Pirellulaceae; genus JBKCUI01. The sequence goes on along the minus strand of QWPJ01000136.1, from coordinate 3,636 downwards.
GTGGTGCGGTTGGTCGGGGCGGTCTATTGGTTATCGGCGATCGCTTGGATGAGTTTCTCGATGTTTCCCGTCGGAGAGGGCTACGCGCAGCAGGCAATGAAGTTTGGGTATCTTGGCGTTTTGACCTGGGTCGCTTCGGTCGTCAACGCGGGTCTGCTTGTCGAGCGAACGGAGCTTGCGCAGAATCGATGGTTTCGATGGGCACTGGTCGTTCAATTCGGGTGCATTGCGGCGGTGGTCTTGCAGAGCTATGCATCGCTCGGGGAGTGGGTGATTTTTTGCGGTGCGTTCATGACCGGTGCGATTGGGTCCGGTGCGCTTTGGTCCGGTGCGCTTTGGTCCGGTGCGTTAGGGAGGAACGGTGCGAGCAAGAACGCTCGGGAGGGGGCCTACGAAGTGGCTCTTGGTATGCTGATGAGTTTTGCTGCAGTCGCAGGTTTGAGTCTTTCGCAGGCTTATGCGTGGAACCCTTTGCCGCTTTGGTTGTTCGGGGTGCTTGCCATGAGTCCTTCGATCATGGCGGTTGTCGATATGGGGCTTGCTAGGAGTGGCCGAGGCTCTCGGTGGCGACGGCTCTTGGGGTTTCTGGTTTTGCTGCTTTTGGAAATGGGGCTTGTGTACTTTTTTGTATTGAGGACGGAGCCTCAATGGTGAGATTTCCCCGGATTGCGTGCAGGAAATGAAACTCCCGTCGGGGCGGCGCTTCTGAAGAATCCACTCTGGATCGATGCGCCTTGCCATCGTGGGGTGGGGCAATCGGGCAAGTTGGTCGGTTTTGCGGGTGGGTTGGACACCAAACGGTACTTGATCGAGCTCGAAAAAAATCGGGCGATCGGTTAGAATACCTGCACCTATGAAGCTCCTGAGTAAACTTAAAAGCTGGTTTTCCTTTCGGCTGACGCATTACTACCTGATCCACTTTGCGCTCTTGCTTTCGTTTGGCTGGATGGCGATGGGGGGGGTGGGTCTGTTGGTAGCTTTTTGGGTCGTGCTGCTTTGGTTTTCGGCTTGGCAACGTCCCATGCGTCCGGAGTTTTTCCTGCTTGCGGGTTTTGGGCTTTTGGCAGCGGCAAGATTTCTGCCAAGCGGAATGTGGGATAACATCTTTTGGCTCTTTGGCTTTTTGCTCATCGCAGCGAGTCCCCTGATCGACTTCATTTCACCGACATTTCGCAATGGCTAAGCTCGTTCATGCACAGATCGATTCGTCGGTTTCGGGGGGTTCTGCGGAAGGGATTTCGGCCGCGGAGTCCTCGAGTCCCAAGAGGCGTACGAGCATCGATGTGCTCCGAGGGATGGTGATGTTTTTGATGCTCGCCGAGGTTCTTCATTGGGAACAGCTCTCGGCGGTCTCTGGACGGTTTTCTGAGCCTGTGCAAAGGGTCCTCGAGTGGATCGTCTTTCACACCTCGCACGTGCAGTGGCGCGGCTGTTCGTTGCACGACATGATCCAACCGGTGTTCTCGTTTTTGGTTGGAACTTCGCTTGCGTTTTCTTACACCAAGCGGATCGAGGAAGGTCAATCTTGGCGAGGGATGCTCATGCATGCGGTAGCAAGGAGCGTGACCCTGGTCCTGCTTGGGATTTTCTTGAGGAGTTTAGGCAAGCCCCAGACGAATTTCACCTTTGACGATACGCTCACTCAAATTGGTCTTGGTTATGGCTTTTTGTTTCTCTTCGGTGGTTCCAAGCAGCTTACTGTCGTGCTAGGCATCCTTGGCATATTGGGTTCGTATTGGTTGCTCTTTGCGCTCTACCCTTTGCCACCGGCGGAGTTTGATTACGCTCGCGTGGGTGTACCTGATACGTGGCAGCACCATGCCTCTGGTTTTGCGGCCCACTGGAACAAAAACAGCAATGCGGCTTGGGCATTTGACACATGGTGGATGAATTTGTTTCCGCGTGAAAAAGCTTACCTCTATTCCGGGGGCGGATATTGCACGTTGAGTTTTATCCCGACCCTCGGAACGGTGCTCATGGGGCTTTTGGCGGGCAATTGGCTTCGAGAAGACTCGCAAGTGGGGCGTCGCAATTGGTATTTTCTGGCAACGGCAGGGATATGTCTTGCGGGGGCTTGGGGCCTGGATGCCTTGGGGGTCTGCCCATTGGTCAAGCGGATTTGGACACCGAGTTGGACGTTGTGGAGTGGCGGCATCTGTTTTCTTTGGCTCTTGGTGCTTTGCTGGATCCTCGACGATGCTCGGTACACTCGGTGGTCGTATTTCTTTAGGGTGATAGGGGCCAACTCGATTGTCGCCTACGTGATGAGTTGGACGATCGAATCGTGGGTTGGCCAAGCCATTGAGAGGCATTTTGGGTTTGCGATTCGGGGGTTGGTCCCTGAGGCCTATCGCACGTTCGTGCTCGGATGGCTGATTCTGTTGGTTTTTTGGTTGATTCTCGATTGGCTCTTTCGGCGAAAGATCTTCGTGAGGATCTGATCGCACCGTCGGTTGCTATTCGGTCGGTTACTATTCGGATTCCTAATCGGGTTGCCCGTCAGGTTGCCAGTCGTTAGAGATCGATTCGAGTGGATTCCAAGGGGCCTGACGAAGCTAGCCGGGCGGTTATACTCAAGCGGGGTTAATCTGCGCAGAATCGATCGGTTAAACGATAGGCTCGGTCGCAGTTGCGCAATGACTTAGAAAATTCCTTAAAGATCACACAAGGTAACAGCAACGAAATGAAGAATCGATTTCTATTGGCGCTTTTGTCGGGAATGACGTTTCCGGCGTTGGTTTTTTCTGCAGACGGGGTGAAGCTAGGGGATCCTAGTTTGACAGCGGGGGTACCGGGCACTGGCGCGTTGACACCTAGCGATGTGAAGACTTACTTGTCGAATCCTGCCAATCACTCCGTATTGAGCGTAGAGTTGCCCGATGGGCTAGCGGCTGGCAAGGAGGCGATCTACATCCCCGAGAACAATCCGTTGACGCGGGCGAAGGTGGAGCTTGGTCGCCAGCTTTATTTCGACAGGCGATTATCGAAGGACGCGACGGTCAGTTGTGCCGATTGCCACAGTCCGTCGGCCGGATATGGAGCGCACACGCAGTTTGGGGTGGGGGTCAAGGGGCAGACCGGGGGCCGCAATTCCCCGACATCGTTCAATCGGATCTTGAGCAAGTCCCAGTTTTGGGATGGGCGGGCAGCGGACCTTGAGGCCCAAGCCGTCGGACCGATTGCCAATCCGATTGAGATGGGCAATACCCATCAGGGGGTGGTTTCTTTTTTGACTTCCAACGAAGTCTACAGGCTTGAGTTTGAGAAGGTATTCGGCGCGGCCCCGAACATCGACAATGTCGGCAAGGCGATTGCGGCCTTCGAGCGGACGATTGTCACGGGTACGAGTCCTTACGACGCCTACGAGCCGCTTCGCAAATTCCAGGAAGCTTTCGAAGAGCAGCTTGAAGATCTCGAGGATTTCAAGCAAGAAGATCCATCGAACTTTGCCAAGTACGAGGGTTTAAAGTCCAAGAGCGATGCGAATCCGATGAGTGAGTCGGCCAAGCGGGGACGGGATTTGTTCTTTAGCACCAAGTCGAACTGTTCGGCTTGTCACGTAGGGGCGAACTTCACCGATGAGCTTTACCACAACCTAGGGGTGGGGATGGCCTCTGAGAAGCCTGATCTTGGGCG
>QWPJ01000233.1 GCA_003671195.1 Planctomycetota bacterium | reverse complement strand
TTCTCGCATCGCGCGAGCATAGTTTTCGTTTCGGATTTCCTCACCAGAGGGTTGCCTTTGGCCACGTTGCTCAATCCAGCCCAACTCGATTCGGGCAATGCACCGGAGTAGTTCGTCGGAGTAAGGCGACTCGATCACGGTCCGAAGATTCGGTTCTGCACCTGGAAGGTCATCAGCTTCGATTCTCAAGCGAGCGATTTGGATTTGCGCTTTAAGGTAATAGTTCCTGCTGAGCGCATCGGTTGGTGGGAAAAACTCCGAGACCGCATTCCAATGCTTGAGATTGTTTTCGACCAAAGCCAAAGCGAACTGTCGTTGAACCGATGTCTCCCGGACGACACCCGCTGTGCTGGTGGATTGGTGCGCAAAAGGATCGACGCGGGCAAGCGTAAATGACAGAGCCGAGCTTAACACCAATGGCAAGCCGAACCAGAGGATCGCGTTTTGAATGGATGTGGATCGCCGGGGCTTTTTCTTGATAGATCCATCCTTGAGACTTGAGTTGCGTCCCATCATAAGGATCTGCAACTCCTCGGTCGCGACACTCGAGGTGACGGCTTGATGCTCTATGACCAAACCTGAAAAGGGGATCATCTTATCCCCTCTTCCTTCGAGATGGACTTCGATGAAACTGCGCAACTCCCTAGCCAATTCCATGGCCGATCCGAATCGATCCTCAGGGCTTTTCTTGAGGAGTCGATGGACGATCCCGACGAGTTGCTCTGGAAGATCGGGACGCAACTGGTCCAGTGGGACCGCTTCGGCTTGGATGTGTTGCATCGCAAGGGCCAGGGCTGTCTCGCCGGAAAAAGGAGGCCGGCCCGAGAGCATGTGATAGGCTGTTGCCCCGAGCGAGTAAAGATCGCTGCGAGAATCGACCGTAAGACCCTGGACTTGCTCTGGACTCATGTACAAAGGAGTCCCCAGTGCGACCCCTACGGCGGTCAAATTCTGATTCTTACCCCTAGCTCTTGCCAACCCGAAATCTGCGACTTTGACCTCGCCATCCGGGGTCAAGAGCAAGTTATCTGGCTTGATGTCTCGATGCACCAGACCGATCGAGGCGGCCTTTTGGAGGGCCGAGGTCGCTTGCCATAGTATCGAAACGGCCTCCTCGAGTGGCAAAGCACCTCGACGTTGAATGAAGGAATTCAAATTGCTTCCAGGAACATACTCTTGGGCTATGTACAAGGTCGAATCGAATTTGCCTACGTCATAGACCTGTACGATATTCGGATGGATCAACGAAGCGACCGAGCGAGCCTCCTGCAAGAATCGTTGCTCATGCTCCTCGGAACCCACAAAATCGGCCCGAAGCACCTTGAGCGCCACATGCCGATGAAGCGAGTTTTGGAATGCGAGATAAACCTCCGACATCCCTCCTACTCCCAAGCGATGTAGGACGCTGTAGCCCGCGATCACTTGGTTGGTCAGATCGTTGCCTTCGGTGGGCCGATTCATAAAGTCGATTCGTCGAAGGGTTAACAAAAACGGGATCTATATGGGCAATCACTCGGGAGAGACCATCAAGGTGATCCGAAGACCACCGCGATCGCGCATTTTTCCCATGCCGAGTAGGGTACGGTCAAGGACTCACCGTCGGCCGATATTTTATCCAATAACTGGCCACAAAAGTCGACTTTCCACGCCTGACGGACCGATTTAGGCAAGCTAATTTTTGCCGTCGAGGCTTTCCCCATGCCTTCGCAAACCCAAAGCAACGCATCGGCATGAACGACTTCCTGCCCATTGGTATAGACCCCTGAGACACAGCCTGAAACCTTACCTTGATCCGCAATCCCCCCGGTGGACGGAAGTTCCGGAGGCAAAACTGGCAAAAACGAGAACCGCAGATTCGAATGATTGCACTGGGCCAACCAACCGCTCTTGGGAGTTCCATGCCGATTTTTCACGTCTTGAGCCCCGAATCCTGACTCGATCTCTGGGAGCATCGTCCAAGCCTCCTGGAACAGGTCGATCGCCGTCTCCCAAGGTCGTTGCCAGTGGATTCCAAGATACAGTTTGGCACGGATCGAGCCGTCGGGATGGATCGGCAGCAGGCTCTGGATCTGATTGCTCGCCGGCTTGTGATGGTAGCTCAGACCGCCGGTCGCATAGTAGACCTTGTGCTGCGCATCGTCGATTTCGATCAACTCGACGCAGCCTTGAAGCGGCCCGAGCCATTTGGTCCGATTGCCATGCGACCACATTCCCAAAGTCGCAGCTTGGCTAGGCCATATCATTCGCCAAACCGGTGCATGCGCGAAGCGATCGAAACCGCCTCCTGAAAAAGCGACCTCGACCCACTTGCAACCCCTATCCAAGCGGATCGTTTGCTCGATCCAAGGTAGCCCCTGGTCAGCACCTGCCTGAGCGATACTCCTTTGGTTTGCCTGCGCTGACTCCAGGGTAGGATCGGTGCCAAAAACGCCTCGCGTAACGATCTGCGATTGGTGATCGCTGAGGTTACGGTGCTCAAGACGGACTTGACTCAGAGACATCGAGTCCGATTCCTTGGCACGATGGTGCTCTCCGGCAGGCTTTGGAACAAGACAGACCATACCGCTTAGGCGATTGCCTCTTTGGTCGCGAATGAACAGCGAGCGGAGATGACCTTTTTTGGGATCGATTTGGACTTCCATGAACTCGTTTGCCAACGATCCGTCAGACTGCGCAATGGAATCAGAATGCCCGAGCAACTTCGAGAACAACCCTTTCCTGCGGGTCGGTAAGACCGGCTTGTTATCCCCAGGACTAGCGACCCCAACGGCGCAGAATCCAAAAGGAGGAACATCCAGGATCACTTGGGATTTCGTCGGATCGGAGTGAAGTTGGCCATGGTGCAAGATACGCTCGGAGTCGGCTCCACTTTGCGCAACGACGGAACCATCCAAAAGAGCGCTCAATCGCCTCGGATGGCTTGCGGGATGAAGGACCATCGGGGTCGATGGGTTGCCTAGCCAGGGGCGGATCGAATCGGCAGCTCTGCGGTAAAGGGCAACGACTTTGGAATCGAGTTCTGCAGACCACTGCTCGGGAGACTCGATCCTAGAATCGCCGTGGGTCGCAAGGCCATCGATTTGGCAAAGGAGATCCTGAATTTCGCTTCGGAGCGAATCATCCTTGGGATGATTCCCCGTCGATGACCAGCAAGCCAATGCATCCTTGAGTCGTTCCAATCGGTAGAGGTTTCTGTGGATCTGGAGCAAACTGATTTGGATCGAATGGATGCGATCCGGTTGCTTGGGAATGGAGAAAGGAAACTGATGGGTGCCAAACGTATCGGACCAGTAGGGTTGCGAGGTGGATTCGAAGTATTCGTCGGCTAGAACCCATTTCCCAAGGGCGGGAGTTCGACGCATGCAACGCACAAGGTCGTCGAATACCACCGAAGTTCGGTCCGGCCAGTGGGCGATCAGAAGCGTCGGGACTTGATGGTAATCCAACTGCTTGGCCATGGCTGTGCCGAGTTCGAGCAGAGCCGCCGTGTCGGACGCGTCGAGCAAATGACCCAGGATGGTATCGATCGAGGGAGTGTCGGCTGATGCTTGCCATTTGAGCTTTGCATGCTCCTTTTCAGGGACGATTCCATCGAGAAACTTGGCCAGAATCGCACCATGGAATCCGTGCAAGCGGGCCAGCGTCGGTAGGTGCCCAGGGATGGTTGGGAAAAACGGAAGGAGGACTTTTGGAAAAGCGATCCCCAATCGATCCGCTTCGGATCTGGCTCGATCAAAGCTCCGATGCAGCGATTGTTCGCTAAGATAGGTGTGCTTGAGCTCCTTCGAAAATCCACCGACCAACGAGATTGATTTTTCCGCTAGGCGTTCGCTCACGCGATGAAAAGCTTGGGGATTTGATTCGGCTAGCAGCGATAGAGATTCGGTCGTCACAAGCAGACTGGTGGGGATTTCATTTTGCATTTCCTTTGAGAATCGCTCACCCAAGGTGCTCTGAGCCGAAAGAACCAAATGCAACAAATAGCCTTGCTGGGAGCAATATCGATCGCGTTCCTGGGACAAAGAATCATAGGCCGCATCGAGCCACCTTTGGGTTTCCTCGAAGTTGCCTTGGTGGAATTGCTCGGAGGCCTGCAGCAATTGGTCCGAGACGATCATCCAGTCTAGGTTGAACGAGTAACGGAGTTTCCTGGCCATTTGCTGGACTTGCATGACGGCATATCCGAAGGCGAAAAAATCCTCCTCGATCCCGTCGGCTATTGGGGATCTGGGGGGATCAGCCACCTGGGAATCCACAAGCCGACAGATTTCATCGACGATGTCTTTGCGAGCCCGCGATTGACTGTAGAAGAGTCGGTTGCCTGCCAGCACCAGGCGCTCTTCGAGCGGCTGTTCGATCTTGCTTTGGACCAAATCTGGGATCACCAGCAGCGCGTTTTCAACATCAAGACCCCCAGAGTCGCACCTTCGCGATTCGGGGAGAAACCCCAGGCGGCCGAGGATCCTAGGCGACCACAGCGCCGTCGAGCAAATGTGGTACTCTTGGAGTTGCTCGGCAGTGGAGCCAGAAGGAACCTCTTCGGGCGAGGAAGTTCCCATAGCGAATATCAAGCGGTTTACCTTAGATTCGGATACCATAATTCGAAAGTATGAAGCATAATGCTTGTTCGAGAAGCCGAAATTGACGGAGCTTGTGCAACATGATTCAAAAACCGTCAGAAAAAGACCAGGCCCTTGCTCGACTTCGCCGCTTGCCGATGCTGGGTATCCTCGTTGCTTTTTTGATGGTCGTTGGGGTTTGCATCGCTGGTTTGTGGAACGACCTTGAGAGGCAAAATCAGCTTATTTTCGCCTCGGAAATCTCCAACCTACAATCCCACGTCGAACGAACGATTGTACGGATTGAAAGCGATTTGCGGCAAGGCAAAAGCCTCGAAGACTTCTCCGCTCCGAAGGTTACTGACTGGCTGGCAGATCACTGGACACGAATGATCGCTTCGAAGCCCGATCGCCTTTACGCGTCGATTGAGGACTCCTCTGGCTCAGTGTTGGCCTTTTCTTCCAAAACCGACCTGAGTATCCTCAGGGATGGAAGTGCGGTTTCCATCGATGGGTTCCCAAAATCCGTACGACGCATCATCCTAGGGCGAGGCGTCAAGTCAACGACGGCCGTTGAGGTCGGACTTCCGATCGAACTGAATGATCACCGGATTGCAACCTACCGGACGGCGATTCCCGGTCAATGGCTCGAGGAGCGAATCAGCGCATCGACGCGCAATCGGTGGCTCGCTTGGCTAGCGATCCTTTTAGCCATGAGCTTGATCGTTTCGACCACCGCCATTTTTCTTTTCCGACTCGGAACCCATTCCCAGGAACTCGAACAAGCCCTCAAGACATCCGAGACCAGAAGGTTAGCTGATCTGAGCAAATTGGTCGTCAGTATGGCTCATGAATTGAGAAATCCTCTGAACTCGATTCGGCTAAACCTGTTCACTTCCGAGAAACTCATCCGAGGAGATTCACCGATCGATCAGGAAGAAGCATTGGTTATGATCCACGAATCGGTCAGCGAGATCGAGCGTGTCAATGAGCTCATTGGGCAACTGCTAGGGTTCGTCAAAGCTGATGAAAACCAGGAGTCTTGGCTGAATCTCGATAACGAAATCCAATCGGTCCTGCATTTTATGAAATCGACGCATGACCTGCACCGGATCGAGATCGACTATCGGTTTGAGGAGCAAAACGCGATCGGAAAAGTCTCCAAAAAGTACTTTCGACAGATCTTGATCAATCTTCTGCAAAACGCCCGACAAGCCATGCCCGAAGGTGGCTTGGTCCAGTTGCGCCTCCATACCAGCTCTCCGTCCGTAATCTTGACCGTTGAGGACTCCGGCCCCGGGGTTCCTTCGAACCTGCTCGAGAAGATTTTTGAGCCGTTTTACAGCACCCATCAAGACGGCGTGGGGTTGGGCTTGGCCGTCGTCAAAAACCTGATCGAAGCCACCGGTGGGAGTATTTCATGCCAACGAAGCAGCCTCTTAGGAGGAATGCGATTTACCCTCCGATTTCAATCCAAACATCAAGCTGTCTCCATTCTTGAGGCCAAGAGTTAGCCCTGTTTTTTACCCCAACCCCTACCGACCGGATTTATGCATACAGCACTGACAATTCTGGTGGTCGAAGACCAAGTTCGAGAGCGAGAAGCGCTTTCTCGATTGCTCAAATCCGAAGGCTACAACACCATCCCAGCGAGCAACCGTCCCGAAGCCATCGACGCATTCAAAGCCCCCGTAGACTTAGTCGTTTGCGACTTGAGGCTCGGGGCCGATGACGGCATGGCGGTGCTCAAGGAATGGCGTCAGACCAAACCATCGGTCCCCGTACTCATGATGACCGCCTACGGGGACATTCATTCGGCCGTAGAAGCCATGAAACTTGGTGCTTCGGATTATCTCACCAAACCGCTTAAGCCCGACGAGCTGCTACTTCTATTGAATCGCTACTTGCCCATGAGAGCTCGGGTCCAGCAGCAAAACGCCATCGATGCCGGTGGAATCGGTCGAATGATCGGCCAATCGGCGGAAATGCGAGAAGTCTTTGATCAAATCCGCAAAGTATCGGTATCCGATGCGACCG
>QWPJ01000149.1 GCA_003671195.1 Planctomycetota bacterium | reverse complement strand
GAGCCTATGCCTTCGGTGCCTGCCCCTGAAGCAACCGAGCCTGCCGATCCCGCCAAACCGACGGAGCCCGCTCCACCGACTGAACCTGCGACACCGACTGAACCTGCAGCACCGACTGAACCTGCAGCACCGGCCGAGCCTATAGCACCGACTGAGCCCGGCAACCCTGAGAATAAAGCTTCGGGGCGCAGGATCGGCTCGGTGACCAAGTTCGTTTCGTTGCAGGATCCGGCACCGTCACCAACACCAGCACCGGCACCGGCACCGGCACCGCTCGGGGATGTGCTAGCAGCTGATCCGCCAGCGCAGGAAGCTGCCAAGGAACTGACCGATCAGGAATGGGCTGAGCGGCTCGAAGCCGAAAAAGAGCGGATCAACAAGGAAAACCAACGAAAAATCGACCTTCGTAAGGACCGATACGAGGCGGCTAAAAAGCGCGTTGCGGAACTCAATGCGAGGTTTGCTGATTGGTACTACATCGTTAGCGATACGGAGTTCCAACGCCTGAAGATCGAGCTGACCGACTTGATCGCCAAGAAGGGTGTGGGATTGCCAAGTGGTGGGCCGGGTGGATTGCCAGGGGGTTTGCCAGGAGGCCTGCAAGGGCTTAACATTCCAGGGTTGCCTCGGCAGTAAGCCATTCCTTTCCCTGACCCTCGAAGCGAACTTCATGTTAGAAGCTAAGAATACCCAGCGTGCACTGGTGCGTATTGGGTATGACGGACGGGTGCATAAACAGTTTCTCGGTCCGAATGCACAGGAACGCTTCGAGAACGAGTGCCGCGTTTTAAAGCATCTCGAGGCCCGGGGATGTTCGTTCGTTCCAAGATTGCTCGGATCGGATCCACAAACGCTCGAGATCGTCACGAGCAACTGTGGCGCACGGGTCGAGCACATGAGTGAGGAGCGGATCAAGGAGCGGTTCGCGGAACTTGAGTCCTTTGGTGTGCGTCACGATGATGCCTTTTTGCGCAACATTACCTATCGATCCTCCGACGGCCGTTTTTGCATCATCGACTTCGAGTTTTCCACGATCCTCGATGATGCCAAGGTGGCTCCGGAAAATGATCTCAACGGTGGCGATCTGCAATCAACCCAGTTGGCCATGGAAAGTGGCGTGAAGCTCCGTTGGAGCGCTTGCTCAGATCCTGGAACGTTTCGAAGCAACAATGAAGACCGTTTTCTTGGAGTGATCTCCAATCGCCATGGGATTCGGTATCTGGGCAAAGTCGGTTCTGCATCGACGGCCGATGGCGATACGGTTTTTGCGGTCGCTGACGGGATGGGGGGAGAACGCTCCGGAGAGTTAGCAGGCAAGATCGCGACCGATGAGTTGACGCGAATGTTGCCCAAAGCCCAAGCCTTGAATAATCGTATCTTGGCCGAGACCTATCCCCAGATATTGAAAGACCTCTTTCAATCGATTCATAAAGAATTGGATCGCATCGGTTTCGACGTGCACTGCAGAAACATGGGCTCGACGTTTACCGTCGTTTGGATCCACGGCCGATTGGTCATGTACGCTCATATCGGAGATACCCGTTTGTATCGATTGGTTCGGGCCGAGGGCGAGAGCACTTATCCGTTGAAAATGACCCAGATTTCCGAGGACCATACGTTTGTCGGATGGTTGCGACGAACCGGACAAATCAATGAGCGCCAAGCTCGCTTTCATCCAAGGAAGAATGTTCTATCTCGAGCCTTGGGTGCAAGCCATCAATTTGTCGAGCCGCAGATCGGATCATTTGTTTTGAGCCCTGGGGAGCGGTTGCTCCTGTGCACCGACGGGGTGATCGAAGGGCTATGGGATCACGCGATTCGTGATCTGGTGTGCGATACGACCGGTTTGGACGATCCTATCTCGGCCGCCGAGCGTCTTGTCCGCACGGCCGTTTCGGAGTCGGGCAGGGACAATTCAACTGCGATTATCGTTGAGTTGCTCGATTAGGAGCTATGGCTTTCCTGGTTTTTTCCGAGTAGATTTCGTACTGCCGAAGCGATATCCTGGCTTCGCATTAAGGATTCGCCGACGAGCATCGCGTCGATATGATTATCCTGCAGGTAGACCGCATCGTCTCGAGTTGCGATGCCGCTTTCGCCGACCAACGCAATCTCCTTGGGGATCTTTGAGCGTAGGCGAACCACATGCCCGAGATCGACTTCAAAGGTATTCAGATCCCGGTTGTTCACGCCGACGAGTTTAGGCTGTGCATCGAGGACGGCGGGAAGGCGTTCGGCGGCATGGAATTCCACTAGCGCCGTCATATTCAAAGCATGTGCAAGTTTTAGTAGCTCTTTGAGTTTGTTCTCCGCGAGGCATTCGGCGATCAGCAGGACCGCATCGGCGCCCGCAGCGCGAGCTTCCCAAACCTGGTATTCGTCGATGATGAAGTCCTTGCGGAGGATGGGCAGGGAGACTTGTTTGCGAATCTCACGTAGGTACTCGAGGTGACCTTGGAAGAAATGCTCATCGGTCAGTACGCTTAGGGCTGCGGCGCCGGCCGACTCGTAGGCTTTGGCGATGGCGACCGGTTCAAAGTCTTGGCGTATGATCCCTTTGGACGGACTGGCTTTCTTTACCTCCGCGATGAGCCGGATCTGTGGATGTCCTTGGACGGCTTTGAGGAAGTCTTTTGGAGCCGGAGCCGCGGATGCCTGAGACTGAAGCTCGCGCAATGGACGCAGAAGCTTGGCCTGTTCGACCTCTTGGCGTTTCTTTTCGACGATCTTCAGGAGGATCGAACTCATGCGGACACCAGGTCGGAATCGAACACCCGAACTTGCTTCCAATTGGGTTTTTGTTCCTCGATGAATTTGAGGTGTCTAGGTTCGGTTTGGTAGATATCGTGAGCTTCTCGGCTTTCGAAAACGACATTGATCGTCACGTCGTAGCCGAGGTCATTGACCGGTCGCGTCAGGGTGCGGTTGAGGGTACCGACGGAAAAATAAACGGTTCCAGAGTGCCCTGTCAGGTACTTGTGGCAAGCTGCAACGAGTTCCTGCACCTTGGGGGCCGAGGCGTCGTGGAGGGTGAAGTAAACCATGTGAGACAATTGCTGTTTCGGTGAGCTCATTGTTGCGACGTCCGTCAAAATATAGGAAAATGCCGAGGCTTCGGCGAATCATTCGTCGTAGGATAAAGATTTTTCTCAAAAGTGATAGATGCCCCAAGCGAGGAAGCGAGGAAGCGATGAGCGATCAACCAATCTTTCGACCACCTCGGCGGGATTTCCTATCGGCAGCTTTTCTCGCTGCGATCCAAGGGAGTTTGTCACCAAGGATCTCGCTCGGTGCGTTTAAGGAGGATTCCAACGTTTTTAAGGGGGAATCGCTCGCGGGGTGGATGACTCTCGACGGCCAAAATGCCCGCTCGGGGTGGGAAGCGAAAGGGGGAGAGATGTCCATTATCGAAACTTCCAATTCACCTCGTTCGAACCAGAATGCTGAGTGGAACCTCGGATGCAACTTGCTTGCCTAGATCTGCTTGTTTGGAACTGCCTTATTCAGAACGCCTAATTCGAATGACCTTTGAACCACCGATTGGAGATGCACGATGAGACGTCGATCTTTTATCCAAGGCACCGCGGCAGTTGCAGCGACGGCTAGTGCTTGGGTCCCTAAAACGGTGCACTCCGAGGAGGCACTTGTCCAGGATCCCAAACCTGTGATTGTCGGAGTCATGGGCTATAGTCGCGGTAGGGATTTGGCCGAGGAGATGATGAAGATCCCCGGAGTGATCCTCAAGTACATCTGCGAGACGGACCGTCAACGCGGTGAGTCTGGAGTGCGACGGGTGGCCGAGGTGGGCGGGAGTGCTCAGTTGGTCGGCGACTTCCGCAAGGTCTTGGACGACCCGACGGTCGACGCTCTGGTGTGCGCTGCTCCCAATCATTGGCATGGTCCTGCTGCCATCCTAGGGTGCAAAGCGGGTAAGCATGTTTACGTGGAAAAACCTGCGTCGCACAACCCGCAGGAAGGAGAGTGGATGGTCCAAGCGGCCAACAAGTACCAGCGTTGTGTGCAGGTGGGCAATCAGCGTCGAAGCAGCGCTGGATATCGCCAAGCGATGGGAAAGTTGCATGCAGGGGCTATCGGCAAAGTTTATCTCGGACGGACTTTCTTTAGCCGTATCCGAGGGCCGATCGGCACCGAGACCGATGGCATTCCTCCGGATTATCTCGATTACCAGATGTGGCAAGGTCCCGCGCCGCAGCGACCCTATCGAAAGAATGTCGTCCACTACAACTGGCACTGGTTTTGGCACTGGGGCAACGGAGAGCTCGGCAATAACGGTCCGCATGGCTTGGACCTTTGCCGATGGGGGCTTCAGGTTGATTACCCCATTCGGACCGTCTCATCGGCCGGTAGGTACCGATACGACGACGATCAAGAAACGCCCGATACCCACAGCGTTAGCTGGGAGTTTGAGGGCGGAAAACAGATCGACTACCAAGGCCTCTCGCACACCAAGCATCCCAACGGTCCCTTTGTATCGTTTTACGGCTACGAGGGGTACATGGAAATCGACAGCGATGGCGGATATCAAATCTTCGACAACGACAACAAACTGGTGGAGACATCCCCGAAAACCGATTGGGGGCAAAAGGACCATGTCGAGAACTTCATCGAAGCCGTAAGGGCCAACGATCCGAGCCGATTGCGCCAACCGATTCTTAGTGGCCACCAAAGCACTCTATTGTGCCATCTTGGAAACATCGCCCATCGAACCGGTCGTGTCATTCACACCGATGCATCCAGTGGTCGTTTGCTCGATACCGATTTGCCACAAGGGCTCTGGCGACGCGAGTACGATCCGGCTTGGGAGAAGCTCGTCAGCGAAATTTAAGCGCCGAGAACCTCATCCCATTGTTTCGCAAGCGATGTGAGAACTTGGTTGCCCGAATCGGTGACCAGAACATCATCTTCGATGCGGACCCCTCCGAAGCCTGGGATATAGACCCCAGGTTCGACCGTAACGACCATCCCGGCTTCGAGTGGGCGTTCTTGACCTTTGCCGAGCCGGACCGATTCGTGGATTTCCAACCCAAAGGAGTGACCTAAGCCGTGGGTAAATCGTTTTTCAAGGCCCGCTTTCTCAAGCGCCTTGCGAGCGACCGCATCGATCTGGCTCATCAAAACTCCAGGCTTGATCGCTGCGATCGCGTCCATTTGCGCTTGGAGCACTGCGCGATACATTTTCTCGAGTTTCGCCGATGGCTTATTCGCCGGTGGTTTATCAGTCAATACGATCCGGGTCAGATCGCTTAGGTAGCCGTTCTTCTTTGCCCCCCAATCGATCAAAACAAATGAGGAATCTCGAAGGGGTTTGTTCGAAGGTCGACCGTGAGGCAATGCGCTTCGTTCCCCTACGCCAACGATGATTTTGAAGGCTGCCGATTCGGCTCCGAGCCGTCGCATCGCAAATTCTAGCTCGTCTGCGATCTGTTTCTCCGACATCTCCGGCTCGAGCAGTTCCGTCGTGGCCTTGAAGGCTCGCTCGGCAATACGGATCGAATCCTGGATCGCATTGAGTTCGTAAGCATCCTTGATTTCCCGCAGCCGTTCGACTGCACCCGAGCAGCTCGCTAGTGCTTTGTTCGGTAATCGGCTACCGAGTCGTTCCCATTGCGCCACGCTTGTACTTGCCGCTTCGACCCAGATCTCGGCCTGGTCTCGCACGGCCAAGGCGTTGGCTGCCGCATCGATAATTGTTGTGCTCGGTGTGCGTATGAGCAACTCGACGTCCTTGACTTCCGATTGGATTTGCTCCTCGTAGCGAGCATCGCTCAAGAGAACCACTTCTTTGGGCGTAATCCACAGAAAACTGTCTTCTCCCGTGAAGCCCGTCAGGTAGCTGACGTTGTACGGCGAGGTGATCAAAAGGTTCTTTGCTCCCTGGGACCTGAGTCCTCGCAAGAGCCGATCGCGCCGTTTGGAATAGTCTGGTAGAAGCTTTTTATTGGTAACCAATGGTGAACTCATGGACTGGTTTTCGAGAGATACTCATGGAGCGATTCGATCAAACGCTCGGGGAAGACCTCCGCATGCATCAGGAAGCCGGAGTCTTCGGCTAAGCATTCGGCAAGCGGACGATCGGGGAGGGGTTTGGAAGGCTCGGTGATCGGTGCTATTTTTTGGATGATACCGTCAAGCATCGCCATCGCTACAGCAGAAAGGGTCAGATAGGGGCAACTTCGTGCCGGGACACAACGGACCACGAGGCAACGGTATCGAGGGTCATTGGCGACCGGTTCGGTTCCGACGAAGCTCTCGGGATTTCGATCCGAGAGCATTGCTAGACAATCGGGCTTCGATGCGACGGGGATTGCAGGAAAGCAAGCGGCGATGGCCGTTAGTGCCGATGCATGTCTGAGTAGGCCCCCGGCTGCGTACCAGCCTAGATCGCTCAGGCCAAAGGCTCGCGATCCGGCCAAAATGGGTTCGGAGTTTTTGGTGAAGGTCCACGCCGACTTCGAGAAGAGCGTCGTCTTTGCACCGATTCCTATGCCTTGCTGCTGGGAATTGGTTTCCATCAACGATTCGAACATCAACTGATCGTCGCAAGCTTGAACCAGCGACTTGGCTCCTAGCGAAAATTCGCTAGACGATTGCCGACCTCGATAGTGTCGATCGATCGCCAACCCGGAATCTATGGCCATGTGCATCAGGTAGGACCGAAAGCTAGCATCGGGATCGAATCGGCCTCCCTCGAATGGCGAATGGGATTTCGGAGCGAGGTGGACTGAGCGGTCGGTTGCATCGAGATGGTCCGAGGGTTGCTTCAAGTCAAAGGGCAGGGTGTTGGCGACGAGGACTTCGTCGGCGATTCCCGATCCTCGGAACGCCTCAAGGGTACGCCCGGCAAGGGAGCGAACATCGAACCAGGCTTCTTCGCCGGTCCAAGCTTCCTGGATCGAAGCCATAAGAACCAGGGTCGGTTCGCTCTGGAATGGATCGATGTATTTGGCCTCGGGAACAGGCGTCACGATCCAGGGAGCATGATCGTCGGTGCCGCGCTGGAACCCACAGGACTCGTGTCCCAAGCCTGTTTCGAAAACGCTTTCGGTCAATCCTGCGACAGGCATGGTAAAGTGTCGCCAGCGACCTAACCCGTCGGGGAACCGTATATCGACGGCTTTGATCCCCTTCTCGCGACAATAAGCCAATACAGCCTTGGGCTTCACGTTGAGCTTTCCCTTCGTTACCAGAATGCAACCCCGGTCGTTTGCAACGGGAATCGACCGACAAAGCCCCCGTTTGCGGAATGCATCATAATAGGTCTAGGACAACTTTGGAACGGTCGAGCGTTTTCCAGGTTGAGAAACCACCGGGGGCGTTGGTGGCAATGATTTGTCGACCCGTTTGTTTTGCCGAGCTGTTGGTCAGCCCCTGAAAAAATCGACCCATTGGATTTGAACGAACTCTGGATTCTGCTTCGCGAGCCATTCGTTCGGGACGGTCCATTGAAAATATTCGCCTTCTTGCAATGGAAGCCGGTTTTTTTCCAGTTCCTTACCCGATGCATCCATCAGCCGTAACGACTTGTTCGCAATTCCCGTGCCTGATACTCCCGGGCCCAAGTTCACTTGACGGGTGGTCGTTTTGGTTCCCCCCTTGGCATCGGTGTGCTGCTGGATCTCTGACCAAATTTCTTTCAATGACGTCGTGCCGTACTCCCCTGAGTAAGTGGTCGTCATTGCTTCCTGGGCCGTTTTCGGATCGATCACCAATCGGATCTGCTCGAGTCCTTTGGTATGGATTCGAACTCGGAGGTTCTCTGGCCATTTGGTGGACCGTCGACGCAAGGTGAATCCCCCGATCCCACGTTGGCTATGGATATCGATTATCCAAGTTCCAACGGTTCGTGGGTCGGTCGCAAATTCGACGCAATCCCCTTGTTGGATCTCTGAAATCTCGCCGTCGGCCATCGCTTTGGCTCCCTGTGGGTTGGATACCGAAGGCTTCGAATTGGGCACGGGACTAGGCACAGGACCGGTCGCTTGGGCAAATACGTGTGGGCTTGCCCAATCGACAAACAACAAACTCATCAGAACCATGGCTTGTAACGCCGGTTTCCAAGAGCAGCTATCGGCGGCATCCTTCGACGGATAAGCTGCGACGACCCGGCCGTCACGCACCACAAATGCTCCTGACATCTGAAATCCATCTCCCATGAGCTTCCCAAATCCATACCCCTTGAGGATCGCTGCCTTGAACCCCTCGATCCATATTCTCAATCCGAAGAGTTGTCGCCAAGTCCCCCGAGGTAGCTGGTAGGCCCTGAAGATCCGGCACTCCGGATCGCTGATAACGGGACAGTCGTCAAGTTGGTACTGGTCCATCATCTGGAGCCCTTGCTCGTTGCTCCCCATGTGAACGACCACCGGTTGCAATCCTTGCTGCTCCCAAGTTTGACGCGACTTGCGGAGTTCATCGAGCGTTTCTCGACAGAACGTACATCCTGCATGCCTTAGGAAAATTAGGAGGACATCCTTTTTGGAGCTGAGCTGTCCAATCGTCTGTCCCTGTGCAGTGCGGGCCAAGGTATTTGCGTCGGCCAAGCTCCAGGGCTCAGCAGCTTGTTTTCCTGAGTCTGCTGCCCTCTGCTGCGGATCCGAATGCTGTTTGAACGCTAAGTACAACATCGCCCCAAAAGGCAACCACCAAATCAGATCGTTCGTCAGGATCATCCAACCCCAACTCCATGGCAGTGCGCCCTGGATGACCGATTGCAAAAAACCGATCGGACCGAAAATCTTACCGAGAAACCCTACTGCGATCACCGGCCAATGCTTGGCAAAGTCTCGCGACGCCCACCAATACCCCAATCCGTAAACCCCAACGATCATCCCGACGCATTGCCAAATCCCGGGATAATTCGGATGGGGGATCCCCGTAAGGTCGAACCAATGGTTCGGGAACAGAACGACCCAGGCACCCCAGAGCAGATTGTAGATCGCTGCAGCTTGGAGTACCCTCTGCGGCCAGGTTGGCTGTTGTGTCATAGTTCAAGCATTCTCTGGAGATCCGAAGCGGTCGGATCGGTAGCGTATCCGTGGAATCAGCGTTAAAGCTTGGCGTCCAGTTGCCTTAAAAACTCGCGCAACGCACGAGAGCGGTGGCTGATCGCTCGCTTGACGTTCAATCCCAATTCGGCGAACGTCTGGTGGTATTCTACCACCTCGAACAGAGGGTCGTATCCAAAGCCTTGAGTTCCCCGCCTTTTGCGCAAGATGCGGCCCCAACATTGGCCTTGGACCTCAAGGGCGACATTGCCAGTCGGATCGCAAAGGACGATGGCCGAAACATAGTAAGCATCCCGCTGTTGGTCGGGCACGGACTCCATTTCCCTTAGCAGCTTGTCGTTGTTATTCTGGTCGACAAGCGAGCGATCGCTCGCGTTGGCACTTTGGCTTGGACTGAGCGAGTACCTCGCCGAAAAGATACCCGGATCGCCACCGAGTGCTGGGACGCACAGCCCACTGTCCTCGCCGATGGTCCAGAGCCCCTGCGCGACGGCTTGGGCGACCCCCTTGAGCTTGGCGTTCTCCAGAAACGTCGTGCCGGTTTCCTCGACATCGATGAAGCTGGGCATGTCGGCCAACGTCAGAAGATCAAACCCGCGAGGTTGAAGGTGCGCGCTGAGTTCGATGAGCTTCTTGCGATTCGTTGTGCCTAGAAGGAGTTTTTTGGAGTTCTTTAAGGTGGACCAATCCATAGGGACCATGCGTTTGGAAGAAAGGCTTGGTGTTTACTTGCCCAACTCGCGAAGCTTGATGTTCTTGAACTCGGCCCACATCGGTTTTCCTGCATGGAGTTGAAGGGCTAGAACTCCCTCGCGAAGGGCCAGGTCCGGATCGTTGTCGGTGAAATCAAGGGTCAAACGACCGTTCAAGTAATGCTTGATTCGGTTGCCTTGGGCGACAATCACGGCGTCGTTCCAATCGTTCAAGCGGAACAAGGTTGCGAATTCCTCGGCGGTGATGCATTGCCCGACCACTTTCTTGGCTCCCTGTTCCCACACGGCCTTCTCGCCAGCTAGGCAAAGGCGTCCGCGTTTGCCCCCTTCGTCGTAGATGAAACCAGCGACATTCGGCTGTTTGCTCTCGTTGCGAATCTCGTGTTGGTAGCCGCGAACGATCCATTTGTTTTTGGCTTGGGGATTCTCGATATGTTTGGAGCGGTACTGGACCCCTGAGTTGTTCGAGTCATTGCATCGGAAGGTGAATCGCAATTCGAAGTCTGCCGGTTTTCCTCCCTGCCAGATCAAGAAGGTGTTGCCGTTTGCTGGACGCTCGGCGGTGGTCTGGCCGTGGATGATGCCATCTTTGACGGACCATAAATCGGGATCGCCGTCCCACCCGCTCAGATCCTTGCCATTGAACAAACTCTTGGTGTTTGTAACTTCCTCAGCGGGCGCTTTCTCCAAAATGGTCGGCTGTGCGTCTTGTGCGACCGTCGGCTTTGAAAAAAGTGCGAAGGAAATCAAACCAGCGACGATAAGAGCAAAAGTTATCTTCATGATGGGATCCGGAGAGTTAGGTGTCGTACGTTCGTTTCGCGGCACATCCGTTGAGGTGATTGGTCCGAGCAATGCCGTAGAGCTTTTGCCCAAACGGGGTTGGGTACTCTCCGGTGATGCAAGCTTGGCATAGATGATCATGGGGCAGTTCGATCGCACGAGCGATCGAGTCGATTGGCAGGTACCTCAAGGAATCGCATTCGAGATTTTCTGCCATCCGCTGTTGGGCTTCTTCGGTCAGCCCCCCATCTCCTAGGAATTTCGGAGCGTAGAGTTCATCGATCGTCGACATGTCGATGCCATAAAAGCAGGGAGCGACGATGGGCGGACAGGCGACCCGGACGTGAATCTCTTTAGCTCCGCCCAGATCGCGGATTCGCTTAAGCAGGACTTTCATGGTCGTTGAGCGAACGATCGAATCTTCGACGAGAATCACCCGTTTGCCTTCGAGAACCTCTCGCAGCGGCGTGTACTTCATCGCGGCAGAGACTTTCCGAGCGCGGTTGCCCTCAATGAAGGTTCGACCGGAATAACGGTTTCGGATCAATCCTTCGCGGCAGGGGATCCGAAGTCGAAATGCCATCGCATCGGCGGCCGCTTTGCTGGTATCTGGGACCGGAACGACAATGGTATCGGAATCGATGGTGATTTCGTTTCGCGAAAGTTCGATTCGAGCGAGCTCCTCGCCCAAGCGAGTTCGGGAGAGGTAAACGCTGCGGTCATCGAGGGTGCTGGCGACGTTGGCAAAGTAAACCCATTCGAAAAAGCAATGCGATGGATTGATCTTTTCGACGTATCGCCGTTCCTCGATCCCTTCGGGAGTGATCATCATGCAAGTACCCGGCTGCACGGACTTGATCATCGAGCGGTCGAACCCAAGATTCAGCAAGGCGACGCTCTCGCTCGCGGCAGCAAACAGCGAACCATCGAACGCATAGCACAGGGGCTTGATCCCTCGCGGGTCCCGGGCTATGAGCAATTCCCCTTTGGCCGTCAGGAGGGCCAGCGAATAAGCTCCATCGAAGCTTTTCGCTGCGTTGGCAAAGACATCGATCAAGGATAGGTTTGGATTGACCGTAAGCTCGCGACCTATCTCATGCAGGATGATTTCGGTATCGGTGTCGCGAGCCAAATGATGGTCTCCCTCGCGCGTGAGTTTTTCTTTGAGTTCTTGGTAGTTGGCCAGTTGGCCGTTAAAACAAAAACTGAACCATTTGTGTTTGTGGATGTGCTGGCGCTCAAAGGGTTGAGCGTAGTTCCGATCGTCTTGGCCGCAGGTCGCATACCGCACGTGTCCGATGGCTGCCGAGCCGACAAGCTGCTGCATGATCGCTTCGTGCTTGCCGCGATGCGAGAGGCGAAAGACTTCGCTGACCGTTCCGATGTCCTTGTGGGTTTCGAGCAGCAACGACCGCTTGGGGTTGTAGCTGGTCATTCCCGCAGCCAACTGGCCCCGGTTTTGAATGTCCTGCAACATCCGGGGCATGAGGGTCGAACTTGAATCCATACCTACGCCCAAGCATAGGGGACTTTCGGGGGCCGAGGGCAAATGATAGACGGCAGCAACCCCACACTCGTGATACAGTTCGCTCATAAGACTCCGCCAGACGAAAACCAAAGATGCCCCTGCAAATCGGTCCGTATCTTACAGGATTCAGGAGCCTTGCGAAACGGCTAACTGGTTTTCGCCGATTGAATCGAAACGACCTGGGGTTCGCGCTCTCGGAGCCTGCGCAGTTGCCCGCAAGCGGCCTGGATTTCGTCCCCTTTGCGTTGCCGAAACATGGCGTTGACCCCGCCGTCGATCAAGGTTCGGCGAAACTGCAGCACGGCGCTCGGACTAGGGGTCAGGTAAGGGAGTCCAGGGACTGGATTGTAGGGAATCACATTGAGCATCGCGGTCCGATGGCGGAGCAGTTGAACTAATTCCCTGGCGCATTGGACCGAATCGTTAAGTCCCCCGAGCAGCACGTACTCGAAGGTCAGCCGCCGCTTGGTTTTCTCGAAATACCTGTCGGCAGCATCGAGGATCGCCTGGATCCCAATGCCTTGATTGACCGGGACCAATCGGTTCCGCAACGGATCGTTCGGAGCATGCAAGCTGATGGCCAGATGGTAGGGTGCATCGGAGGCGGCGAGTTTGTCGATCGCCGGAGGCAAGCCGACAGTGCTGATGGTGATGCGGCGCGGACTGATCCCCAAACCGAATTGGCTATCTTTGGCCATGGTCAAGGCGGCGAGGACTCGCGGCAGGTTGGCAAGGGGTTCGCCCATGCCCATCATGACGATGTGACTGAGCCGCTCGTCGGGTTCGAGCAAATGCTGAAGTTTGAGCATCTGCTCGAGAATTTCGCCCCGGGTGAGGTTTCGCTCAACCCCATCGAGCCCACTGGCACAAAACACGCACCCCATGGCGCAACCGACTTGGCTACTGACACAGATCGACCGGCGTGGTCCATCTCGAAGCAGCACGCATTCGATCCGACCACCGTCGGCTAACTGAAGAAGCAGCTTTTCGGTTCCGTCGGCTGCCTGTTGGCAGGCGGCTGTCGCAGTGCGAAACAGATCGAAATGCCCATCGAGCAACAGTCGTAGATCCTTGGGCAAATCGGTCATCTCGTCGAACCGCTTGGCTCGCCGCTGATAAACCCATCGCTGGATCTGCGCTGCGCGAAATTTAGGTATCCCTCGTCCGACTAGCCAGCTTGCAAGCTCCTCGGTGGTCCAATCGAGCAAGTGCACTCGCTCGGGCTGTTTCACCGAATCGGTGCTGGGCGGATCGGTTGGGATCGATAAGTCGGTCATGAGCGCCTTCGATGGGTTCTGGTCAGTGCTTCTTGCGTTCGATAGTCAACCATTCCTGGACGAAATCCCACAATCCAGAAAAAACCAACAGCATCGTAGGTGGCCGATCCGGAAGACTATCCTGCCGAGCGAGTTCCTGGATCGTAAGCAAGGTTCGGGTATCGAACAAGTGTTCCAGGGGCACGATTTGGTCCATCTGCAGCGCGATCGTCAGGTCTGCAAGGATCCCATCGGGTGTTTTGCCCCGGATCAATGCGCATTCGCCCAGCCGGTATCCGTGCCGGACTAGTCGGAGTGTCCATTGCCAATCCGACAGGATCGATTGGTTCGTCGAATGGACGCTCGCATCGCTGGGCTCCTCGGGAGGTAACGCGTCGGCGGCTCGTACTGTATCGATTTGATCGAGGTTTGCTTGCTGGCTTGCCGGTGTGCTTGCCGGTGTGCTTGCCGGTGCTGGCTTTTCCGTCCAGACCGCGTCGCGCTGCTTGCCCGTCAAGGGGGCTGCGTCGAACTCGGCATCGGGCTCGGTACTTGCGGTCCAAGCCGCAGCGGTAAAATCGAGCACTGGTCGTGGAATCGAGTCGGCAGTCTGGATGCACGCTTTTCCTAACTCGGTAATGGCGATCGTCTGCTTGCCGAGCTTGAGTTCCAGGGGCGTTACGAGTTGATGCTCGATCAAGCTTTCGATGAGCTGCGAGGCGTGGGCCTTCTTCCACGACTTGAGCATCCCGAACTCGGCGAGCCGTTCGAGCCTTAGCCCAACGACGGCCTTGCTCGCTGTGCCGGCGAAATGCTGCGCTAGGACGGTCTTGCTCAGGTATCCATGAGTTCTTGCGATGGCCGCCAAGAGCATCTGAAGAGACTGGATGCTCTTGCGGATGATTTCTTGCGTGGGGGCTACGGCCGGTTTCTTGGCTGGGGTCTTATTCGCTGTCAAGGGAACTGGTTTTGTTGATTCGGTCTTCGGTTTCGCAGCTTTCGGTTTGGCGCTGGCCGCGAGTTTCGGGATCGCCAAGTTCTCGAGCGGGTCTGAGTTGGCTGAGTTGGCTTGGTTGGCTTGGTTGGCTTTGCTTGGTTGGCTGGTTGGCGTTTCGAGAGCCGGTATTCCCGATGCAACTAGCACCGATGTGGTCATTTCTGGGCTAGGTAATTTGGGGGCGGGTGCTCTGGCCGGTTGCTTGGGCAGTTTCGGCCATCCTGAACGCCCTTGGCATCGGTCGCAGATTTTGCAATCCGAAGCGGTGGTGTCTCCAAAATACAACAGAATGGTCTTTTGCCGACACGCTTTCGTTCGGGCATAGCCGACCATTTGGTCGAGTTTTTCGTAGTCGGCTTTGCGGCGTGCATCGAGCGTTGCGTGATCGATCTTTAGGTCGTCGAAATGGACGTCTTTTCGGCGGAAGTGGATCGCGCGGCCACGGAACGGGGGGACGTACTCGAAATCCTCGAGCTTGCACAGTTCCCTCAGGTGACGCACCATTTGCTCGCGGTCCATCCCAAGCTGTTCGCTGAGCCATCTGGGATGGATGTAGACGGCCTCATCTCGCCGATCGCCGATCGCTTTTTCGACCGTTCGAAGCACGTGCCTGCGCTGTGTGGCATCGCGAGGCAGAAGATCGACGAAGGTGTTCATGCGGTTCGTAAGGCGGAACATGGCAAGCCCGCTGGCGACTTCGAGACGCTCGAGGACCCCGGTACGACTGATGATTTGCAAGGCCGAGTTGACCGCTTCGGAGGTCGCTGATTGGGGGATTTGCTCCTTGATTTCCTCGGCGGTCAACTCGATGGGATCCTCCGGACAGGAGGCCAAAAAGTTGTAGACCCCACGGAGCAATTCCTTCGATGGGTTGGCGTTCTCGATGAAGAATTCTTGGATGTATCGGTCCTGGGGACTAAACAGCAGGACGCATTGCGATAGGAGTCCATCTCGGCCCGCTCGACCTGCCTCTTGGTAGTAGGCTTCGAGCGTTCCTGGCATGTTGTAGTGGATGACGTACCGTAGGTCCGATTTGTCGATGCCCATTCCAAAGGCATTCGTCGCGACGATCGCTTTGAGTTCCCCAGCCATGAACTTTTCTTGGACCAGTTTGCGTTGCTCGGGAAGCAATCCAGCATGGTAGGCTCCCACGGCGAGCTTAAGCTCCTTGCCGAGCTGTTCGACCAACGCCTCGCAGCGTTTGCGAGTCGCGACGTAGATGATCCCCGACTCATCTCTGCCGGTAAGGAAATCCGAAAGGTGCTTGTCTTTGTCTCGGTCGCTCATGCAAAAGGCCGAGCCGAAGTAGAGGTTGTCGCGAGCGAATCCAGTGATGAAGGTCCTGGCGGTCTGGAGCTGCAGGCTATCGAGGATGTCGGTCCGGACCCGTGGTGTGGCCGTGGCCGTCAATGCGATGGTCTGAACATTCCCAAGCGCTTCGCGGAATTTCCCGAGTCGGTGGTAGTCAGGACGGAAATCGTGCCCCCATTCGCTGATGCAGTGGGCTTCGTCGATCGCCAGAAGCTGAACTGGCGTGGCTCGGATGGCGTCCAAAAACCGAGGGTTCCTCAGCCGCTCCGGAGCGACATACACCATCGAAAACTTTCCCGATGCGACCTGATCGAGCCTTTCGGATTGCTCCTGGAGCGAAAGAGAACTGTTGATCAACGTCGCCGAGATGCCCCGACGTTCGAGCCCGTCGACCTGGTCTTTCATCAAGGCGATCAGGGGGGATACGACGATCGTCATCCCCGGACGGACCAAACTCGGGAGCTGATAGCAAAGACTTTTTCCGCCTCCGGTGGGCATGACGCATAGGCAATCTTTGCCGGAAATGATGTGCTCAATCACTTCCTTTTGCCCACGCCGAAAAGTCTGCAGGCCGAACTTGGCTAAAGCTGCCGATAAATCCAGCGCACTTTCGGATACAGTCATGAGCCAAGCGTTGAAAGGCGAAAATAGAACTAGGTGGACCTGCGGCACACTCTGTCGTAGTTTAACGGATTCGGACGCAAGCAACAGCAAGCTGCCGGGCAAGCCACTGTTTTCGTGCGGTAAATCCCCGTTTCGACCCAGGACAAGCCGAAGCGGCCGTGGAAAACTTTCCCGGATAAACCGACTTGGACAGTTGGGGGACCTGTGCGGACCATGGTAAAATTTTCGGAGGCCTTCAAAGGCCGTCCCTCATCATGACGCAACTGCCTAGCCAAATGGTTCCCATGAACTGCCCCCAGCCTCGTCGTACACCTGACCCACTTTCGGCCCATGAACCGGACCTTTTACCGGGCCTTTTACATCAAGATTCTGCCGATCGCATCGCTGGAGATCTTCATCGGCCCGGCTTGATCAAGTTCGGCTTGGTCAAGTCAGCCGTGATCCTGATCTTCGCCACGGTCAACTCGCATGCCGATGCCCAAGACCCCTTCGAGGAACTGGGCAATCAGCCCGCTCGGGCGGCAGCAAATGCCAATCAAGCTGCAGATCTGGGGATCGATACCAACGAAACCAGCGCCGTAGTCCGCTCGCTAAGGTCCAATCCGCCGACGACTCCGAGCGAATTGGCACAAGCCGTCGGCTTGATGACCCGGATCCGCCGTTGGGACGAAGCGTCCCGATGGCTCGATCGCATCGGGCGATTGGAACTCGACGGTCCTACGGCCCTTGCGGTACTCCGAGGCGCCGGTCCTAGGACCTGGGCGGCGATCGAGGCCAACGCGGGAGCCTTTAAAACCGAACAACTGCAGTTGATCGGTAAACTGCGAAAGCTCGCCGATGACGAGGTCCATTCCCCTGCAAATCTGGCGGCTCAAGTCAATCGCCTTACGAGCCCCAACCAAGCCGACCGACTCGCTGGCTTCGACGCCCTTCGAGCCGCTGGGGACTCGGGGATTACCGCTCTGCTCGATGCGGTCATGCGGACCAACGGCCTGAATCCAAACCCTTCGATGATCGAAGCTTTCTCGCTCATGGGCCCAAATGCCACGGCCGCTTGGCACACCGCGATGACCTCGCCGCACAATGAAGTCCGCGACCGTTTGATCCAATTGGTCCATCGGGCCCCAAAACCTTCGATGGGCCCAGAGCTTCTAACCGCCATCCACGATCCAACCCTCTCGGATAGCACCAAAACCAAGATTCTTCGCTCGCTTGCCGAACGGGGTAAGTCGGCCCCGGAGCCTCAGCAAGCCTTCGAGTACAATATCGCAACACTCGATAAATCGCTCGATCAGTTCCGGCAACTTTCGGCCCTCAACGACGTCGATACCCGTAACGTATGGACATTGAATCAAGACGGCCATGGGGTCTCGACCCGTCCAGGAAATGCGGCCGACCAATCCTTGGCACGAGCATCCCAAGCGGCCTTGCAGGCACTACGAACCGCGCCTGCGGGTGATGCGGTCTCTGCCCGAGCCTTGGCGACCTACCTCGAAGAACTCTCGAGGAACGGGGCGACCGATCTTGCCAATTCCCCGGTTTTTCAATCCCTCCTCCCGGAATCGCTCCGCGAGAGCCATGAATTCGGTTGCTTGATCTGGGATGCAGCAACAGAAGAACGATTGCCGGGTGCACAAGCCCTCGCAGTGGCGAATCTTGCCCGCTGGCAGGGTGCTCTGATGCCTAACCCCGTTCGGGACCGGTTGGCAAAAGCCTCGAAATCCGGACACCCAAGCGTTCGATATCCTGCGACCATCGCTCTGATGAATTCACTCCTGGACCAAAAAGGACTCATTCCTTCCTCCCAGGAACAAGACGAAGTTTCCGTCGCTAACTCCGCGAAAATCTCGCAAGCGACCGCAACCCAACGCTTTGCCGATCGCTCTGCGAATACCGGCAACTCGACCCCGGCCGGCGACTCAGTCCTCCCAACCGATTCCTACTCAGGATTTGAACAACGCGGATTCGAACAACGCGGGTATATCGAAGGCGGCTTCCAAGGTGCCAGCCGAGTCGATATCAACGCAAGGGAAATGCAGCAGCTCATGGCCGACCCCATGGTCATGATCATCGGAGCAAGTCCCTCCCTGCGATCGCACTCCCATGGCTTGCTCAGCGCCATGGGGCTGCGGTATTGGGAGGCTTCTTCGGTCGATGACGTATTCAATGGCTTGAGAAACTCCGTTCCAATCGAAGGCATCCTGATTGTCGACCACTTGCGAGACCTAGATTTAGGACAACTAATACAGCGTGTTAGGTCCAATCCATCGACGTCGACGGTCCCGATCGCCCTGCTTGCTGAGAATCTCAGCAGAGGCGAGCATCTCGTAGCGGCAGCCGACCACGGGGTGGTAGTGGGCAGTGTTCCCCCTTCGATCGAGGGCTTGGGGGATATTCTTTCCCGCATGAACCAGATGCTGGCTTATCCGAGAGCCACTCCCGAGGATCGCATCCTTTGGAAAGACAACGCAGTGAACTACTTAAGGGCCGCCTATCCTCAAAACCCGAGCTTGCTCAATTCCGGCGCCTCGATCCGATTGGCCGATACGCAAGAAGAGCAAAACAACCTTCTGCGGATCGTCGCAGACGCCAGCCAGACGCCACGTCAGCGAGAGCAGGCTAGCCAAATTTTTGTGCAGTCGATTCGCCGATTTGGACTTTTGATCTCTTCCGATACGCTCAATGGGCAGTACGATGCTTATAACAGTCGCGGGGAAACCGAGCCGGTCACCCGCTTGGTGATGGGCCAAATTTTGGACGCCATCGATGAGGTCTATGGGCGGTCGGCTTCGGATCCCCTGCCTTAAGCCTGCCCCTGGTCCGACCGGCTCGAACCTTGAAACCGGATGAGTCGATGTCAGGAGACGTTCGAGAGAACGGAAGGCTAGCCAAATCGTTAGGGGAGCATTTGCCCGGCGTGATCGGGTCTTCTCCGGCGATGCAGGAAGTCGCGCACATCACCAAACGGGTTGCCAAGACCAACGCATCGGTCCTTTTGTTGGGCGAGACCGGGACGGGCAAGGAGGTCATCGCCAATGCGATCCACCAACTGAGCCATCGGGTATCGGGACCTTTTGTGAAGGTCAACTGCGGCGCGTTGAGCGAAAGCCTGCTCGAGAGCGAATTGTTCGGCCACGTCCGCGGAGCCTTTACCGGCGCGGTCGGGAATCGTGCCGGGCGATTTGAAGCGGCCCATACCGGGACGATCTTTCTCGATGAGATCAACAGCACCTCGATGCACTTGCAGGTCAAACTGCTGCGGGTATTGCAACAAAAGCAATTCGAGAGAGTCGGTGACACCGAAACCGTTACGGTCGATACCCGCTTGATCGCCGCGAGCAACAGGAACTTGGCCGAGGAGATTCGCACCGAGCGATTTCGAGAGGACTTGTATTGGCGATTGAATGTCGTGCCGATTGAGCTTCCTCCTCTCAGGAAACGCAGAGAGGACATTCCGCTGCTCGTTTCGTTTTTTCTCAAGCACTACAACGAGCAGAACGAACGCTTCGTGGTCCACATCCAACGCGAAGCGATGGCGGCGATGCAGGATTACCATTGGCCTGGCAATGTTCGAGAATTGCAGAACTATGTCGAACGGGCTGTGGTGATGTCCGATACCGATGAACTGACGATCGACCTTTTGCCCGGAGTGATCACAGGCAGTCAACCGGCTCATGATTTTTCGGTTTCAAGTTCCTCACTCCCTCCAGACTTTGAGAGTTTGGCCAAGTTGCTTGTTGCAGAGGGATTGCGGTTGGCACCCAACGACAGCAACGATTTGCACTCGAGGGTTGTCGACAAGGTCGAGCGGGAGTTGATCGTTCAGGTTCTACAAACGTGCAGTCAGGTGCAGACCAGGACGGCGCTGAAGCTTGGAATCAACCGCAACACGCTTCACAAAAAGATGAAAGACTACAACCTTGAAGGGGATGAGTCTTCCGAGTCGTGATTCCTTGGGTTCGATGAACCGATGCGACGAAGAATTGTCCAGAAGAATTGTCTAGGAGAGATCAGGTATGACGGATCGATTTAGCACTATCCAAGCGGCAGTCGAAGCGATTGCGGCAGGCAAAGTCGTGATCGTGCTCGATGACGAGGACCGCGAGAACGAGGGGGACTTTGTCTGTGCTGCGGATCGAATCACTCCTGAGCTCGTCAACTTCATGCTTGCCGGCCATGGCCAGCTATGCTGTTCGATCCTCCCAGCGGCCGCCCAGCGTTTGGATTTGCGACCGATGGTCGAGACGAATACCTCGCCGCTATCGACGGCCTTTTTGACCCCGGTGGACTTTGCCGGTTGCAAGACCGGGATCACTGCGGCGGAACGATCCGAGACGATCCGTCGCTTGGCCAGTGAGACGACAGTGTCGAATGATTTCGTCAAGCCGGGGCATGTTTTTCCGCTCTTGGCGATGGAAGGTGGAGTTTTGCGTCGGGCCGGACACACCGAAGCATCGATGGATCTTGCGCGGATGGCGGGATTGACTCCGGCCGGGGTGCTCTGTGAGATTCTCAATTCGACGGGGGACCGAGCCACGCGAGACGAGCTGCTTGAGATCGCGCGGCAGCATTCGCTCGAGATTATCACCGTCGAGCAGTTGATCGCCCATCGCCGCGTGAACGAAAAGCTTGTGACGCGATCGGCCCAGTGCAAGCTACCGACCCGGTTTGGCGAATTTCGCGTCGTGGTCTATGGGGTACAGTACGAGAGCCAAGAGCCCATCGCATTGGCCTTTGGCGATTTGGAAGCGGACTTGGAAAATCCGCCGCTTGTGCGGATGCACAGCAGTTGTTTTACTGGCGATTTGATCTCGTCGCTGCGGTGCGATTGCGGGGATCAACTGCACTTGGCCCTCGAAGCGATTTCCAAGGAAAAGCGGGGAGTGTTGGTCTATTTGCCTCAGGAGGGACGCGGCATCGGACTGGCGCAGAAGATCAAGGCCTATGCGCTTCAAGACGAGGGGCTCGATACGGTCGAAGCCAACCACCGCTTGGGTTTCAAATCCGACATGCGCGATTACGGCGTCGGGCTTCAGATCCTCAAGGACCTCGGTTTGAAAAAGGTTCGATTGCTGACGAACAACCCGAAGAAAACCGAAGCGTTCAATCTGAGGGGTTTCGATATTACGGTGGTCGACCAGGTTCCCATTATCTGTCCACCCAACGAGCACAATGCACAGTACTTGGCGACCAAGCGGGACAAGATGGGCCATAAGCTGCCGTAGCCATCCGCTGCCAAGCGGTGGTGGCGCGTGAGGAAGGCCTCCACCGTCTGGCGACAGGTGGCTACGACTCTTCGTAGCCATCCGCTGCCAAGCGGTGGTGGCGCGTGAGGAAGGCCTCCACCGACTGGCGACAGGTGGCTACGACTCTTCGTAGCCATCCGCTGCCAAGCGGTGGTGGCGCGTGAGG
>QWPJ01000145.1 GCA_003671195.1 Planctomycetota bacterium | reverse complement strand
GGCTTGTTCTTTGAAAAAGCTTTTTCGATCAATGTAACAAATACTAACGAAGTGCCGACCAATGTTGTTTTGTCTTCGACTTCGATAGTGGAGAATGCGGGCGTAAACGGTATCGTCGGGAGTCTTAGCACGGCGGACCCTGATGTAGGCAATACGTTCACGTACTCGCTGGAAGTAGGGGCTGGCGACGCAGACAATTCTCAATTCAATATTAGCGGATCGGTGCTTAGGGCTACGAGCAATTTTGATTTCGAGACCAAGTCCAGCTACACCGTTCGCATTCGCGCAACTGATCAAGGTGGCCTATACAGTGAGGCTTCGTTTGACATTAGTGTGATTGACGCCAATGATCCGCCAATGGCGACTTCGGATTCGTTCTGGGTTTCCCAGGATCAATCCGAGGCCTTACATGTCTTGGATAACGACTTGACTTTTGGCAATGAAACAGATAAGCGTTCAGTCGAGGTTATCCGCTTTCCATTTTATGGAATAGCTACTCCCATCGACAATGGATCGATTCGATACACGCCGATTAACGGTTTCCGAGGAGATGATTTTTTTACATATAGATTTAAGGACACGGCGGGTCAATTCTCCGATGAGGCCATAGTCAGTATACGTGTCAACACAGCGCCAGTTGCCAAGGCGGATTTCTTCATCGCTAGAGCAGGAAAAACGATTGCCATCGATGTTCTTGGTAATGATATCGATCCGGACGGAACAATTAATCCTGAGATGGTGTCTGTAGTTACCTTGCCAAGCTATGCGGATGTGGTTGTACAAGTGACTGGAAAGATTTTGTTCACCTCTCGGACTGGATTTTTGGGGGATACTCACTTCCAATATATCGTTTCGGACAACGAAGGTCGTTATAGCGAGCCGACAGATATCTCAGTCATTGTCGTTCTGGCCATTTACCAAAATCCTAGTAATAAATTCGATGTGGATAACGACGGTTCGATATCGCCTCTCGATGTGTTATTGATTATCAATTTGCTCAACGCGAAAGGGGCATCTATTTCAGTAGATGGGCTTCCAGGACCGCCGGACTATGTTGATGTCAACGGAGATAATCACGTCGATCCCCTAGATGTATTGGAGACTATAAATTTCATCAATTCACGCAATTCCGGACGTGGGGAAGGCGAAGATGATGTGGATTACACGTTTTCGATGATCGGTATCCATGGCGCAAGCGGTCAGTACATATCTGGTTCGAGGGAATCCTCTGCTCTCATTGCCACAACGTTGTATCCTTGCTCACACAAAGCTTCTTTTAGGAAGTTGTTGGAGGTGTTTGGAGTATCGCAATATACGGTTGTCCGAGGTCGTACGACCTCGATCAAGCAACGGACAGCAAACACAGTAAATGAATGTGCTCAAAATGAATCATGCGAAGGACAGTCTCTCGCTTCCGCTGGCCTTGATGGTTCTGGATCGCTATTGCCGTCCCTCCGGCTTTTACGCTAGTGATGGTACAATCGATAAGAAATACACCTCCAGCGTAAGTGTGAGCGCACGCGCCTAATCGTTTTTTTCTCAGCGCAGGGCTCGCTTGCGGGTAGATTCAAGGAGCGCCCTTGTTTCTATCCCAGTTCTCAAGGGGATCCTGCTGATGTCTCGCTTAGCGTCCTCGAAAACCGCCCAGATTTGGGCCGAACGGTTCGTCTAGGGCGAACGATCCAATGCTCCCGTCGCGCAAGCGTACCCAGGGCGACGATTCGCTCTGCCCTGGGCTATCTCATTTTGCCCCTTTGGGGCGGACGGATCGGGAGCAGGCCAGAGGCGAGAGGCCAGAGGCGAGAGGGAACAGCCAAACAGCCGGAAAACTTTGGTGCGATCCTCCGCAGGTATCCAAGGATCACGCAAAACGCGGGGACTGTCCCCGGGTATTTCTTAAGAATTAAACGCAAAGACGCAAGGGCGCAAAGAAAACCCTTCTGAAGCGATAGGGGATCTCCCGTAGAGATCCGGATGCTCGGCTGTTCCCTCACGCCTCACGCCTCACGCCTGCTGCTGCTGTTCCCCTACCCCCAACCAAAACACGCTAAACTAGCATCCACGATTTCCCAACAACGCCCCACCCCCAAACCGCCCACCAAAACCACGTGAAACCAGGACTCTACGACCACATCCTGACCAAGTCCATCGAAGCCCAAATTTCACAATTGGGAGATCCCCGCTTAGCGAAGCTAGCTCCGATCGACGCCGAAGAGTCCCACATGGTACTAGCCCAATACCTCGAGCGACTCATCGCATCGAGCCTAGCCCTTTACCGCGGATCCGACGCGGCCGACAAACAGCAGCAACTCGTCGAACGACTCATCGACACCTTATCGCAAGCCCTATCGGAGCACGGATCGATCGAACTGAGCATCGCGACCCCACTGCAGCGTTTGCTTGCGATTCATCGAGCTGTTGTCGACCAAGCGGTCGATCGTCCCGACAGCCCACTATCCCGATCCACGCTGTTTACGGGCACTCGGTTGGACGCAAGCCTCGGGAGCCAGCTACGCAAAGAGATCGCGACTTGCGATCGAGTCGATATCTTGTGCTCTTTCATCAAGTGGAGTGGTTTGCGGGTTCTGTTGGACAACCTAAGCGAACTTGCCGAGCGCACTTGCGGCACCGGCCCTGTAATTCGCGTGATCACGACCAGCTACATGGGAGCGACCGACCCCAAGGCGATCGAGATGCTAAGGCACCTCGCTCGAACCGAGGTACGGGTCAGTTACGACACCAAGCGCACCAGACTCCATGCGAAAGCCTACCTGTTCCATCGCAATACCGGGTTCAGCAGCGCCTACGTCGGTTCCGCAAACCTCTCGAATGCCGCATTGTCCGAGGGACTTGAATGGACGACCAAGATCAGCCAATACGAGTTGCCTTATCTTTGGGACAAAGTCACAGGAACCTTTGAAACGTATTGGCAAGATGACGAATTCCAACGCTACGACGAGCAATCGGAGTTCCGATTGCGAGACGCGATTCAGCGCGAGCGCCAAGCGTCCTCATCAGCCGCACCAGCGATCCACTTCGATTTGCGACCGTTCCCATTCCAAGAGGAGATTCTCGACCTCATCGCTGCCGAGCGGGAAGTGCAGAACAAGCATCGGCACCTCGTCGTAGCCGCCACCGGCACCGGCAAGACGATGATCGCTGCGTTCGATTACGCCCGCGTCGCCAAGGAGCTGGGCCGTAAGCCCCGTCTGCTGTTCATCGCACACCGCAAGGAGATCCTCAGCCAAGCCCTCGCATCATTCCGCTGCGTCATCAGAGATCAAAATTTTGGGGATTTGCTGGTCGACGGACACGAACCAACCCAGCGCGATCATCTGTTTTGCTCGATCCAAAGCTACAACGCGCGAAACCTGATCGCGGAACCTTCGGATCGATACGAGTACATCGTCGTCGATGAGTTCCATCATGCGGCGGCTCCGAGTTATCAAGCGTTGCTCGGCCATTCGCAACCCAAGATTTTGCTCGGCTTGACGGCCACCCCAGAACGATCGGACCAACTGGACGTACTGAGTTGGTTTGGAGGGCGAAGCAGCGCTGAGATAAGGCTACCCGATGCGATCAACCGCCGATTGCTCTGTCCATTCCAATACTTCGGTGTGGCGGATTCGGTGGACCTCGATAGCCTCGATTGGCAGCGCGGAGGGTATCGGGTTGACGACTTGAATCGGCTATACACTGGCAACGATGTCCGTGCAAAACTGATCTTTGAAAAGCTATGCGAAACGGTTCTGAATCCAACCGAAGTGCGAGGGTTGGCGTTTTGCGTGAAGGTAGACCATGCGGAGTTCATGGCGAGGTTTTTCAACGAGAACGGATTGCCATCGATCGCGCTTTCATCGCAGTCGTCGGACGAGCAACGGACCACGGCCCAGCAGAAGTTGCGGGATCGATCCGTCAACTTTATCTTTGTCGTGGATCTGTACAACGAAGGAGTAGATATTCCCGAAGTCGACACGGTGCTTTTCCTAAGGCCCACCGAGAGCTTGACCGTATTTTTGCAGCAGCTTGGACGAGGCCTGCGGCTTCATCCGGACAAAGAGTGTCTGACGGTGTTGGACTTTATCGGAGCACAGCGAAAAGAGTTTCGGTTCGCAAGTCGATTCCGGGCATTGAGTGGAAAACCGACGGCGAGATTGGATGAAGAGATCGAAGCATGTTTTCCGCATTTGCCCAGCGGCTGTGTGATCAAGCTAGAGCGGGTGGCCCAGCAGCGGGTCCTTGCGAATGTTCGTGAATCGATCCGTTTGTTTCGACCGAGTATGGTCGCCGCATTGAAGGATCTCGAGCAGTATCTAGGGCGTGTGCCGACCATCCAAGACGCCCTCGAGTACTTCGACACGACCCTCGATGAGTTGCTCAAGCGTGGGTTATGGTCGAGGCTGTTGGCCGATTCGCAGATCGGCCAGGCCGTAGAGGCTCCCGACGAGGATCGGCTCGCCAAAGGCGTACGCCGAGCGAGTCACATCAACTGCCCGCGTCAGATCCGTGCATTGTTGGACTATCTCTCGACGTCTGACAAGCTTGTATCGCATCGAGATCCGACCATCGTGGAGATGTTGCATACGGCGCTGTGGGGGCCGAAGGTTGGCGATTGGACGCTGGATCAAGCCAAGCGACGGCTCGTGGACAATCCGTCGGTCGTCAGAGACCTTCGGTCGGTATTGGAGTATCGATTGAACCATTCGCTGCAGTCGAAGATTCCGGTTTCCTCGCTGTTCGAGCCGTTGTCGATCCATGCATCGTACACGCGCGACGAGATCTTGGTCGCGTTAGGTCACTGGAGTTTCGAGCGACGACCGAGTCAGCGCGAGGGGGTGTTGCATTTGAAGGAACGCAAGATGGATGTGTTTTTCGTGACCTTACAGAAATCCGAGGACGAGTATTCCCCGACGACGATGTACGAGGATTATTTGATTTCGCATGATTTGTTTCACTGGCAGACGCAGAGCAACACATCCGAGCAATCGTCGACCGGGCAGCGGTACCTAAGGCACGAAGAGATGGGATACACGCCACTCTTGTTTGTGCGAGAGACCAAGAATTTACCATCCGGCCTAACGGCACCGTACCACTTCCTCGGTCCGTGCCAGTACGTCAGCCACACCGGCAGTCGACCGATCAGCATCACCTGGAGACTCAAGCATCCGGTCCCCGCAGGGCTTTATCGAGCGATGGCTAGGCAGATTGCCGTGTAGGGTTCGTGGAGCGGTCATCGATCGATGATTCAAACACCGCACGAATAACCAAGTGACCCAATCAATTGAAACCACCGACAACCCATCGACCGCGAAACGTACCACCGAGCAAGTTCGGCTGTTTGTTCTTCCCCGTAATGTGGGCCTCCGAACCCGCAGGTAGAGGTGATGAGACCACCTACTTTTTTACTCAAAACCAACGCATTCCACGCCATGACGCAAAACGCGGGGACTGTCCCCGGGTATTTCTTAGGCCTGAAAACCATTTGATGAAGGGGCTCTCTTTGGCTGTTCCAAGCCCGGAGGGCTGGCAGACCCTATGCCGGTGGTGTGAACCACCGGTTCCTGGCACCTAGGAAGCGCTAAGCCCGAAGGGCTGGCACAACGTAAGCGTACAGGCACCTCGGGTAGATTTACTGAAGCCCGGGCTTGCTGAGATACCCAAGGTTGGTTAGTGGCTCTAGATGGATGCTGCGGCTTGTAGCCCGGCGGGGCCAGCATGGTGGTGGCAAGCGATACGCCACAGACGCACTTCGCTCATGTCGGGGAGCTTTGTCGTCAGAGCCCAAGAGACCCATGGGTACACACCCCTGTAAACATGGCTCTTCTGATTTGCTATTTGCCTTTACGGAGCTCTGCACGTACCCGCCGCCGTGCCGCTTGCAAAACGGCCGTGTCGGCCTTGTCGCGTCGCTCTTGCTCGCGGTACTCACGCACCGCCTCGGGATGCGCCGCCTTCCACCGGTCGGGTAGCAACTCCTCGGTCTTGGCCGTCCCTCGGAGCATGTGCGTTATGACACTCTCTAAATACATCGCTACATCGAGATCTTGTCGTAGGGCGCTGGCAACAAGCGACATCAAGCTCGCATTGCGGATCCCTGCGCGCAGGGATCCGATGAATAACCAGTTCTTACGCCCTACCGCGATGCGCTTCATCAAGCGCTCGACCTGATTGTTGTCGATCGGCAGCGCTCCATCATTGACGAACACATTCAATGCTTCCCAGTGGTTACGAATGTAATTGAACGCCCCCCCGAGCTTGCTCGCTGGTAGCACGCTCTTGGCCACCGGACCTTCGAGATACTCGCCCAATCGGTCGAGGATCCTGCGCGATTCTTTGGCGCGCAACTCCCCTCGCTCCTGATCGCTCTTCTGCGTCGCGCGACGTTCGATGTCATAGAGTTGGTTCATCAGCGCAAGCGGCAGCGCGCTTACCTGGGGATCACTCTCTTGATGCTCATAGACCTTTCGGCGCGCATGGGCCCAACAAGCCATCCGAGTCATCTTCGACCCAGGCGCAAGCACCACGCTCATATTCCCCGAATAACAGTCTGCCATCACATGCCCTTGGTATCCACCGAGGATCTCATCTGGTCCATCGCGATGGCGCGACACTCGGAAGTCAAAGATGTCATACGGCGCGCTCGAATCGAAACTCGAGTACCCCCACATCTTGGCATCCAAACTATCTTTCTTTTCTTTCTTGGCTTCGATCATCTTCTCGATCAG
>QWPJ01000067.1 GCA_003671195.1 Planctomycetota bacterium | reverse complement strand
TGGGTCGTGTGCGAGAGCGCATCGAGTTTTCGAAGCTTGAGCTTTTCCTCCGATTGCACGCTGGGTAGGAGTTTTTCTTTTTCTGCAAGCTCCGCCGCTGGATCGTCGCTTCCCTCAACATAGGCCCTCAAGAAACCCTCGAACTCGATCGATGTGCCGGTGGCCTGGAAGACCGCATCGGCCGCGTGGATCGTCATGACAACCCGCAGTTTCTTAGCGTCTGCCATCTGCGATGCGACGGTTCGCTTCCAGATCATGTCAAAGACGCGGAATTGGTCATAGCTGAGCTCATCTCGGAGCGTCTCGGGGAGTCGGAACGTATTGCCCGCCGGTCGGATCGCCTCGTGAGCCTCCTGGGCGTTCTTGACCTTGGTCGCATAGGAACGCTCCGAGTCGTAGAGGAACTCCGGACCGTATTGGGTCCGTACAAGGCTTCTGGCCGCTGCGATGGCTTCTTTGGAAAGCGTCGTCGAATCGGTCCGCATGTAGGTGATATAGCCGTTTTCGTAGAGGCTCTGGGCAACCCGCATCGTGTCCTTGGCGGTGAGCCCAAGCTTACGGTTGGCCTCTTGCTGGAGCGTGCTGGTGGTAAACGGAGCCTTGGGCCGCTCGGTAAACGGCTTGATCTCGACTTTCGCTACGGTGAATGGTTCGCCCGATAGGCGTTTTTGAAGAGCCTCGGCTGCCGCTTCGTCGAGCTGGAGCATCTGCGGGTCTTTGAGCTTGCCGGTCGCCGAGTCAAAGTCCTTCCCAGACGGGATCCGACGAGACGCAACGCTGACCAACGAGGCGCTAAAAGCCTCCCCCTGTGCGGTGCTCAAGTGAGCCTCGAGATCGAAATACGTCGCGTTGCGAAACGCCATCCGTTCGCGTTCTCGCTGAACGATCAATCGGACTGCGACGCTCTGGACCCGACCGGCCGAGAGCCCCGGCCTGACTTTTTTCCACAAAAGTGGAGAAACATCGTAACCGTAAAGACGATCGAGAATCCGGCGAGTTTCCTGGGCCTTGACCAAGCCTTGGTCGATCTCGCGCGTCGCGAGCAATGCCCCCTGGATCGCTTCCTTGGTGATCTCGTGGAACACCATCCGACGGACCGGAACTTTCGGCTTGAGAACCTCCTGGAGATGCCAAGAGATGGCCTCTCCCTCGCGGTCCTCGTCCGTCGCGAGATAAAGTGCACCGGCGTCTTTGAGAGCCGATTTGAGAAAATTGACATGTTTCTTTTTGTCCGCCGGAACGATGTAAACCGGCTCGAAATCCTGCTCGACGTTGACTCCAAGGTACGCCCAAGGGAGCGATTTGAGCTCTGCGGGCATCTCTTTCGAGCCGCCAGGCAAGTCCCGGATATGACCGATCGAAGCCTCAACTTGGAAGTCACTTCCAAGGAATTTCGCAATCGTCTTGGCTTTGGCAGGCGACTCGACGATGACCAAGGTCTTCTTTAGGCTCATATTCAAACAGCTATTCGGCTAGGGGACAAACGGACACTGCAAAGGTCCGCTTCGTCCGTTGTGTTCCAAACGTTGGCACTTTGTCAAGCCCCCTAGTCCCGAGGGTCGGGAGCGAAAACCACCCCAAATGCGCCACTTTGAAGGGCTCTCTGCGATTGCGTAGAGCCAAGGATTTCCTAAAATCCTCGGGTTCGCCCGACGGTTTTCTCCGCACAGGGGCGATCGCTCAGCACGGCTCAAGGAAAATTTTCATGGCAAGTCCGTTTTCGTATTTTCGCAAGAACCAACGTCTTTGGATGGCTGCGGCCGTCCTGATCGCAATTCTGTCCTTCGTCGTCGCCCCAATGCTCCAATCCTTCACAGGCAGAGGTTCCGTGAGCGGACGCAGGGACGCCAACGCGAAAGCCGCATCCTGGTCCGGCGGATCGATCACCCAAG
The DNA here is from genome assembly GCA_003671195.1 of Planctomycetota bacterium. GTDB lineage: Bacteria > Planctomycetota > Planctomycetia > Pirellulales > Pirellulaceae > JBKCUI01. The sequence goes on along the minus strand of QWPJ01000067.1, from coordinate 20,030 downwards.
ACCAACTCGATATCGAACTCGGGGAACTTGCCGTCGCCAACACCTTCCTGAAAAAACTCGCCTTCGATGTGCGAGAAAAAGGTGGGTTTCCCAAAGTCCCCGAAGTCCGCCCCGATTTCGCACTCGTAGGGATCACCCCCGATACCCGAGATCCCTCGTCGATCCTCGAACGCAAAATCCTCGCCGCCGAAGCCAACCGAATGGGGATCCACTTCGATGACCAATCCGTAAAAACCTTCCTCCAAAAATTCGTCGACGGAAAACTCTCCGGAGAGCAAATCCAAAAGGCACTACGGGAAGTCTCCGGAGGACGCATGTCCCTGGTCGACTTCAACCGCCTGATGAAAGAAGAACTCGCCAAGAATGCCGTCCTACGCCTCGCAAACGGTGGCCAACGCTACGAAGAACGAGCCAACGCTCAAGGCCTCCCGACGGCCGTCCTGAGCCCACCGAGCAAGAACTGGCAGTACTTCACCCGCTTCAAACGCCGAGCATCCGTCGAAACCTATCCGGTCTTCGTCAAAGACTTCGAAGAGTCCATCGATGGCAAACCCACCGACAAAGAACTTCGCGAATTGTTCGATAAAGGCAAAGAACTCACCCGAATCAATCAGCCGATCCTGACCGAACCGGCCTTCATGACCCCAGAACTCGCCGACTTCGAATTCATCGCTTGCGATATCGAAAAAATTATCGACGAAGAAAAAACCAAAATCACCGAGGAACTCCTGCGCTCCGAATACGAACGCCGAGCCAAAGAGAAAGTCTTCGATGTCCCCATGACCGAAGAAGAGAAAAAAGCCCTCCAAGAAAAAATCGAACAAGAAAAGAAAGAACAACAAGCCAAAGAGCCCGCGCCAGCAAACCTCCCTCCAACCCTCGATAACCCAGACTCCCCGGCTCCAGCACCGGCTCCCGCAGCAGAACCAGCAGCAGCTCCCGCAGCAGAACCAGCACCGGCTCCTGCTCCAGAACCAGCTCCGGCTCCTGCAGCAGAACCAGCTCCGGCTCCTGCGGCCGAACCAGCTCCGCCCCCTGCAGCGAACCCCCAGTCGTCTCTCACGCAGAACCAACCTACCCGCCTAGTCTCCTTCCAAGACCCCGCGCCCCAACCGCCAGCAGAAGCCCCCGCGCCGGTGACCCCCGCTCCGGTGACCCCCGCGCCGGTGACCACCGCTGCAGAAACACCCGCTGCAGTACCTCAAGTCACCGAAGTCCCAGCAACGGCCCTGCCAGCAACGGAAACGCCCTCGGCAGCCCCTTCCGCAGTGCCTCAGGCAGCCCCTCCGGAAGCTCCCGCTGTCCCCATGCGAACCCAAAGCTTCGAGGAGGTCAAAGAGGCACTTGCTCGCGAACTCGCCGCCGGACCCGCATTCCGTGTCCTCGAACAACGCGTCAACGAAATGCGAGATCTCATGGAGATCTACGCTGCGAACCGCAGAGCATGGGAACGGGCAGTGGCCGAAAAGGACTCTTCGATGAAGGAGCCCGAAATGCTCAATCTCCAACAGATCGCAGACAAGTACGGTTTTCAGTACGGTAGAACGGATCTAATCGACGTGCGCACTGCCTCGTCCCTCCCGATCGGTCGGTCCCGGGTTTCGCGGGGACCGCGCATGCAACCCTTCGAGTTCCCGAACTTGATCCGTTTTGCACCCAACCCACTCGAATCCGACAGCTTGGGGAATCTCTACATGCCCCTTCAAAGCACCGCACTGCTGACCCGCTATCTGTTCTGGAAGGTGGCTCATGAAGCCTCATCGACCCCCTCGTTCGAGACGGCTAGGGAATCGGTAACCTCCGTCTGGAAGATGCAGCGAGCGGCCGAAAAGGCCGAGTCGAAGGCTAAGGATATCGCAACCAAAGCTTCCGCATCGTCGCTATCCGAATCGCTCGGGTCCGATACCGAGCGAGGCCTGGTCGTTCGCCCAACCCCATTCAGTTGGTTCAACCCCTTGATGGCCGATTTCGACATCCAGTTGAGCAATGTCGAGAACCTCAAGCCCCTGGACAACGATTTTATGGAGAAGGTATTCGCGGCAGAACCGGGAACCACTCTGGTCGCTTCCGATGCAGCCAAAGAGATCTTCTACGTTGTAAAGGTTCTGGATTTCTCACCCTCGGAAGAGGACCTGATGCTGAGTTTCTCGGCCGCACCGAATACCGGCGGCGTCCAAAATGTCTCGAACATGGAAAGCTCGTCGTTGATCCGAAGCTGGTTCTCGACGGTCCAGAAGCAACTCGGATTTCAATCCCGTCAGTGATTCGTCCCCAACAGTGATTCGGTTAAAAAAAAACGCCCCTAGCGGTACGGTCTTGATCGATGCTCCCGCGACTTGCAATGCGATGTCGCGGGAGATGATCCGGCAATTGATCGATGCGATTAGCGACTTCCACCAAGACAAGTCGGTGCGAGCCGTGATCCTCACGAGCAGCGGTTCGACGTTCTGCTCGGGAGTGGACCTCAAAGAGTGGCAATCGCAATCGCAGGAACGCGATGCGATCGCGCGATGGCAAGAAGTCGCCTTGGCACTTCATGATCTGATCGAATCGATGCTCCGATTGCCTAAGCCCATCATCGCTGCGGTCGATGGCCCGGCCCTTGGATTCGGTCTTGCCATGGTCCTGGCATCCGATTTGGTAGTCGCCAGTCCTGCTGCTCGGTTCGAGGTGCCCGCGACCCGATTCGGCCTTGTCTCAGGTCTGACCATACCGCTTCTGGCTTTCCGGCTGGGAGCCAGTGCAGCGGCCCGCTTAGCTCTCGGGGGACAACGCATCGATGCGACCGAGGCCCATCAGATCGGACTTGTGCATCGCATCGTGCCTAGCGATCAGATTTGGGCAGCCTCCCATGCATGGGCAACGAGCATTGCGGAAAGTTCCCACGAATCGATCCAATTGAGCAAACGGCTGCTCAATGAAATGGTCGGCGAATCGCTTCTGATGAACCTATCGAGCGGTGCGGCCGTTCTTGCCACCGCCTGCAGTACCGAGTCGGCCGTCGAGGGCCTCGCCTCCTTCGTCGAAAAGCGACCGCCCAAGTTCCCTTGATCCAACTGCGGTCGATCCTCTAGAGCTTGTGCCGACCTAACGAGTTACCAAAGCCTCGAGTACACGCTGCCTGCGTACCTTGCGAACCACAATGCGCACTCCCTGATGCTCGAGTGTATCGCCTCCGACGGGTAGATGTCCCAATCGATCCGAGACCCAAGCGTTGAGATTTGGGAACATCTCAGCGCGATCGAACTCAATGCCGGTGAGCTCCTCTAATCGGGTCAAAGAAATTCCACCCCCGGCCACCCAGCCCTGGCCGGACCGCACCGCATGGATCGGGAGCATGTCGTACTCGTCTTGGATATCCCCTAGCAACTCCTCGACAATGTCCTCGAGTGTGATCATCCCGGTGATCACGCCTCGCGAATCGCTCACCATGGCGATGTGCGTATGCTCGCGCAAAAGCCGTTCGAGCGCCGCGGAGATCGTCAACGACTGATCGAGTTTGGGGATCGATCGCAAGATCCCCGCAATCGAGGGCTCCTTAGGATTGATTCGCATGACCGAGACGATGTCTTTGAAGGTGACGTATCCGATGATTGTCTGAGGATCGCTCTTGATCTTGGCCACCGGAAAACGGGTGTGCATGTCCATGTGCGCGGCGATCAAACATTCCCCGAGGGTGCTCTCGAGGGGCAAAGCGTGGATCTGCTCGGCGGGTAAGGCGATCTCCTGAAGCGTCCTACTAGCGAGTCGAGCCGCCCCGAGAATGATGTTCTCCTCGCGCGACCCGATCAAGCTTGAGGTGCGTGCCAAGCTTGCAATTGCCCGAAGCTCCTGCAACTCGATCGCTTCGGTCTTCGACTCGTGAGTGGACTTTGGACTCCAAAGTCGTTCGGTGAAGTTCATCAACCCCGTCGCGGAAGCTTCGAGCACCCAGACCAGCGGCCAAGCTAAAATCGAGAAGCCCCGCATCCAAGGGGATAGGCTCAAGCAAACCCACTCTTTGTTCCGAAGCGCAAAGAGCTTAGGCACCAACTCACCGACGACAATCGTGAGAATCGTCAGAGGAGCGACAAAGATTGCGATGGACAAGCCATCGGCGGTACGTTCGCTCCATCCGTACCTTTGCAGGATCGGTGATAGGTTTTCCGAGGCCGTCGCGCCGCTGGTGGCCCCGGCGATGAGCCCGACGATGGTGATACCAAGCTGAACGACGGCAAAGCTTTTTTCGATCCGTTCCTTCATGACAATCGCGGCGGTCGCTCCGAAACGCCCTTGATTCTTGAGCGACTCTAAACGGGTTTTGGTGACGCTCGCAAGCGCGATTTCATAGGCTGCAAACAGCGCGTTGATCAGCACCATCAACAGAACGATGATCCATTCAAGACCGACCACGGTAGGACTAGCTTTCGCTCGTGAGGTATTCGGGGGTTATTCGTCCGTCACGCAACCTTCGCTGGCGCTTTTGACATTCTTAATGTACTTATAAAGCGTCCCACGCGTAGCCTTCAACGCCGGTGCGGTCCAGGCGGCAAGCCGCTTGGACAACTCCGCCTGGCTGACGTCCATGACGAGTTGATTGGTTTTGGCATCGATCGTGATGTGATCGTTGTCTTGGACCAATGCCAAAGGACCGCCGACTTGAGCCTCAGGGGTGATGTGCCCGACAATGAACCCGTGGGATCCACCCGAGAATCGACCATCGGTAAGCAACGCGACCTCCGAGCCGAGTCCCGCACCCATGATCGCCGAGGTCGGGGTAAGCATCTCCGGCATTCCTGGACCACCCTTGGGTCCTTCATAACGGATGATGATCACATCCCCTTTGCAGATCTTCTTTTGCTCGAGCGCCTCGAGCATCTGCTCCTCGGAGTCAAAGCATCGGGCTGGACCGGAAAAGACCAATCCCTCTTTGCCTGTGATTTTGGCAACGGCCCCCTCGGGAGCCAAATTCCCAAAGAGGATCTGAATATGGCCGGTGGGTTTGATCGGATCGCTCAAGGATCTTACGATCGTCTGGCCGGGCTTGAGTCCCGGCAAATCCTTGAGATTCTCCGCAAGTGTTTTACCCGTGACCGTCATGCAATCGCCGCTGAGCAAGCCCTCGGCAAGCAAATACTTCATCACCCCAGGGGTGCCACCGATCGAATGGAGGTCTTCTTGAACGAACTTGCCCGAAGGCTTTAAATCGGCAAGATACGCGACGCGATTGCTCGTGCTCTGGAAATCATTGAGCGTCAGAGGGACGTTCACACTTCGGGCCATGGCCAATAAATGAAGCACCGCGTTGGTGCTCCCACCGAGCGCCACGACGATCGTCATCGCGTTTTCAAACGCTTCGCGGGTCATGATATCGCGCGGCTTGAGGTCGAGCTCAAGCAGATTTCGGATGGCCGCAGCGGCCCGATCGCATTCGTCTTTCTTGGCAGGATCCTCAGCGGGAATCGAGGCCGAATAAGGGAGCGACATGCCCAGGGCCTCGATGGCCGAAGCCATGGTGTTGGCCGTGTACATGCCCCCGCAGGCCCCTGCGCCCGGACAGGAGTTTCTCACGATGCTCTCGCGAGTCTGATCGTCGATTTGACCTGCGAGATACTGACCATAGCATTGGAATGCCGAGACGATGTCAAGCGAATGACCATTCCACTTGCCCGCCCGAATCGTTCCGCCGTAAATCATCAGCGCAGGACGATTCAGCCGCCCCATCGCAATCAAACACCCTGGCATGTTCTTGTCACAACCAGGGATGGCGATCAGTCCATCGTACCATTGGCCACCCATGATCGTTTCGATCGAATCGGCAATCAGATCCCGGGATTGAAGCGAGAACGACATGCCATCGGTGCCCATGCTGATCCCATCGCTGACACCGACGGTGTTAAACCGCATGCCGACGAGCCCCTGGGCTTGCACAGACTTCTTGGCAGCCAACCCCAAATCCAGCAAGTGCATGTTGCACGGATTGCCCTCGAACCAAACGCTGGCGATCCCGACCTGAGCTTTGTGCATGTCCTCAGGCGTCAGACCTGTCGCATAGAGCATCGCTTGCGAGGCCCCTTGACTCTTCGGTTGGGTAATGCGGGACGAATACTTGTTGATCGACGAGGTCATAAGACAACTGATAGTTATGGGTGATGATACGGATTGCACGGATGCCCACATGACGGGCGACTATTATTGTGGACGCAAATTCGGTTTCTTCCTACCTCAAGCGCGAATCGCGGTAGTGTTTTAGAGCGCGACGGTTCGAGACAAACGCCATCTCCTCGAGAACCGCATCGCTCAACTCGGTCCAAATCCACGATGTCGCCTCGCCATCGACCAACTCGATGTGCCCCTCTTGCACCTGGACCATGAAGAACATGTCCAAAACAGGTAGGCTTACACCGCGATAGACGTACGAATTGACCTCGGAGGTAAGATACTCAAGGGATTCGACGGTCAACCCGATCTCTTCGAGGACTTCGCGACGCAAGGCGGCTTCTGCGGTCTCTCCATGATCGACAAACCCCCCAGGCATCCCCAATAAACCCTTACCGGGATCATTGGCGCGTCGGAGCAGAAGCACCCGCCCTTGGCTGTCGGCCACCACGGCCCCGACGGCTGAGACCGGGCCAAAGAACGTCGAATGGGAGCATCGTGAACACCGGAAAGGCCGCACGGGCTCGTAGGACTCTCGGGGGTGTCCGCAGGACGGACAGTATCGATAGCTTTCAGCCAATTCCTTGCCCATCGGCAACCAGTCCTCAATGCTCGTGTGGGATGTCCAGTGCTATCGGATGCTCTAGGATCGGATGCTCTAGGATCGTATCGGGAAAAAACCAAGTCGGGAAAAACCAAGTCGGAAAAAAGCCAAACCAAACGTCGCAGGGATTCTTCGCAGGGATTCTTCGCAGGGATTCTTCTTAGGCCGTCGCGGGCATCGGAGACTTGCGTCTGGAAGCTTTAGGCAAACACAGCACCGCTTCGATCAAAAGTGCCGCAAGCATCGCTACGACAAACCACCGCCAGACTTCTTGAACCAGACTCGAGGCTCGTTTACCAGCAACGATTTTAGCCCAAGGCAGATCCCCGAACATCCGGTCGAGACTCTTCGAGTCGACGATCCTTGTGGAATCTTCCTCAAGATCTCGGTGAAGCGCAACGAGTGACTCGTCATTGCGATAGACCCCCGAATGCATGGGATACTCATTGGAAACAGCCGACGGACTCCCGAGCAAGAGCCTGGAGGTCGCATCGACCGATCGATGCTCAGTCCCAGCCGATGCGTTCTTGGTCGTACCGACCCGCTGCGCTCCGGCCGCGAGCATCCGCTGGATCGTGACGTACAACACCACTCCGTCTCCGCCAAGGGTTGAATCGCGATCCGATGGAGTCGTTGCGCACAAGGTGATCGGTGTCGGATCCTCTGGCGAAACAGGGACGGTTGCCAAAAAAGGCTTGCCGTCGGGCAAAGAAGCCAAGGCTTCGAGCGTCCCATCAATCTTGCACAAACGTCGGATCCCAAGCTGTCCTAACGGGAGCGGAGCTCCGCTGAGGGTGTTCGCCAAAAGTTGCGAGTCGTTCTGCCATTGGGCGATCCGAGCCAATCGGTTTCTCTGCGCATCGGCGGCCGTTTCATTCTCGACCGGTGCGATCGCGTCCCCCTCTTGCAGCGATTCCCAAGCACCCCAACGAAACCCGAAAGCTTGCGTGCTGTCGGCATTCTCCGGGGGCAAGATCAGCAATTGGCCGCCGGTGGTCACGAAACGCGAGAGCAGTTCCAACGGCTTTCCTGTCGGCAGGTTTTCATGCCATACGATCATCGCGACGGTATTCAGATCGATCGATTCGAATTGCTCAAGGCTCGCTAGCTCCACTTCGCATTCGACGGCTTGCTGCGGTGCAATGCTCGCACACAATTCGATGGATTGAACAAGCTCGGGCGTTTGGCTGACAATCACGGTGCGTCGAGTCGGAGATCGCTCGTAGACGAAGTAGCTCACATCATCGCCGGGGTTGGTGTCGGCAGGCAAACGGACCGAACCGAAGCCTTGAGCTGCCGCATCGGAGCGCCCAGAGTTAAGCTCGCTGCCTGTGGTGCTCTTCTCCAAAGGGATTCGGTAGTCGGTCAACTGAGCCGTGCTCCCTTGAAACTCAACTTGGACAATCGAGCGATTCTCACCGACGGAGATTTCCACCGCAAGAGGCTCGCTCGAAACGGCGTTTGCCGATACGACCGGCGTCGCACTGTCGCTTGCCCCAGAAGCTTTACCGGAAGCTTCTCCGGAAGCTTCTGCGAGCTGCTTATCGATGCGGAAGCTGATCGATAGCTCGGGTCCGTTGTCGGTCTCGACGCGGTGCACATCGGTGATTCTGAGGCTTCGATTGACCGTGCTGGTCTGAGAAAGGTCGAGGATCGAGAACCGGACAGGCTGGGCGATGGAGCGAAAACCGTCTTGAACGGCTTTCCAGCGTCCATCTTGGCTGCGCCAGTCGCTATCGCGCATATCCGAACAGAGCCAAACCATGGTGTTGCCCGAAGGATTGTTCTTGGCGTACAGGAGCGCTTTTTCCATTAGGTTTGGAATGTCGCTCGTGGCCGACCAAGTCTGCCGTGGAGTGGCGCGGAGCCATTGGGTGATGGAGTTGTACTCCTCGGGCTTATCGGCCAGCGGATCGATTTGTACGATGCGCTCGATACCGAGGGTCTTAAACGTCTCGGCGAGCTGATCGATTCCCTGCTGAAGCTTCGTGGTGTTCGAGCCCACCGGGGTTTCTTCCATGCTTGCCGAACGGTCTAGAAGGACAATTGCGACTCGGTTCGCATCGCCTCCTAAGAGCGCCAGCAGACCGCTTGTCAGAGGCCTTGCGGTAAAGAGGACCAGTGCCAAGACGGCCAAGGTTCGCATCGCCAGAATCAGCCACTGCCGCAGCTTGGTATAACCGCTGGACATCTTGGTCGCTTCGAGCAAAAACCGCATCGCGGCCCAAGGGACGGTTTGGAAGCGGCGTTGATTGACCAGGTGGATGATGATCGGGATGGCGGCCAAAGGGAGGGCCAAAAGCATCCAAGGTTGAAGAAAGTTCACCGCACACCTCGCGCTCGAGTTCGCCCGACAAGAAACCGCATGAGCGGTTGCTCATACGATTCGCTGGTCTGCACCCGATGGTAATCGAGCCCGGTCTCTAGGACGATTTTCTGCATCGCCGCCAGGTACTTTTGAAGAGCCATTTGATAACGGTCGGCAATCTCGGTCGGCTCGACAAAAACCGAAGTGTTCCCCTCCATGTCGACGAACCGAACGGGCCGACCGAACGCAAACTCGATCTCTTGAGGGTCGAGCAAATGAAAAGCGGCCACATCGTGCTTGCGGAAACGAAGGTGTTCGAAGCATCGTTTGAGCTCTTCGGGAGCGACGAAAAAGTCGGACACAATCACCACCATCGCGCGCTGGCGCAGTGTCTCTGCGAGTTCATCGAGAATCGCGGGCAAAAGCGTTTCGCCTTGTGGCTTGGCTTTTTCCAGAGTGTCCAATATCAATTTCAAATGGGCCGCCGAGCGTTTCGCAGGGATACTTTGAATGATCTTCTCGGCGACTGTCGTAAGCCCCACCGCATCGCCTTGCTGTGCGGCTAGATACCCCAAGGTAGCTGCAATACGTCGTGCGTAATCGATTTTCGTCGGCATCCCTTTGGAGGAAAAACCCATCGATCCACTTGTGTCTAAGACGACGCAAAGTCGCAGATTCGTGTCGGCCTCGAACTCTTTGACATAGTAGCGGTCGGTTCGACCGAAAGCTCTCCAGTCGAGCCGCCGAATGTCATCCCCAGGAACGTACTTGCGGTACTCGGCAAACTCGATGCTCGAACCGCGGTGTGGCGAAGCATGCTTGCCCGAGACCGTGCCCTGCATAGCAAACCGCGGAGTCAACGGGACGGCCGCCAACCGCGAAATGACTTTGGGATCCAAAAACGATCGAGTGACGTTGAGCATGAAACTATCGGGTCTCGTCGATAAGTCGCGCGACGATCTGTTTGGCCGTCACCCCCTCGGCTTGGGCCGCAAAGGTGGTGATCAATCGGTGGACCAATACCGGTCGGGCAACATACTGGATGTCTTCTAGTCGGACCATGTAACTGCCTTGCAAGGCCGCTCGGCTCTTGGCTCCGAGAATCAAATTTTGAACCGCCCGAGGACCCGCCCCCCAACTGACAAAGGGCTTGAGCCACTCAGGGGCCGATTCGCCTTGCGGACGTGTCTTGCGCACCAGCTTGGCAGCATACTCGTAGATATGATCGGCAACCGGGATTCGTCGTACAAGCCTCTGAAAATGAAGGATCTCCTCGCCGCTGAGAATGCCGTTGAGCTTGATCAGATCATCCCCTGTGGTGGTGCGGGCGATTTGGATTTCCTCTTGCTCAGTCGGGTAGTCCAATTCGATCAAGAACATGAATCGGTCGAGTTGTGCCTCGGGCAACGGATAGGTGCCTTCCTGCTCGACCGGGTTTTGCGTCGCTAAAACCATAAAGGGCGATGAAAGATCGTAGGTCTTCCCAAGAACCGTCACGCGCTGCTCTTGCATCGCTTCGAGCAACGCTGCTTGAGTCTTAGGCGGCGCTCGGTTGATTTCGTCGGCAAGGATGATGTTCTGGAAAATCGGCCCAGGTATGAACTGAAACTCCCGACGGCCCTCCTGGGTCTCCTGAAGAATATCGGTTCCGGTGATGTCCATGGGCATCAGGTCCGGAGTGAACTGAATTCGATTGAATCCCAGCGACATCGTCTCGGCGACTTTGCTCACCAAAAGCGTTTTAGCAAGCCCAGGAACCCCCATCAGCAGAGCGTGCCGACGCGCAAACAAACAAATCGCCAACTGCTCGATCACCTCGCGCTGTCCAACGATGACCTTGGACAACTCATTGCAAAACCGATCGTACGAGGCGCGCAACTGATCGATCGCTTGGACCTCTTGATCCGTCAATTGAACCGCGGGATTGAGGTCTGAGGATGCACCGGATCGCGAATCGATTTGGCTCATGGAGTATGGGTCGTCAAATAGAGGGTGGCTCCATGGGAGTCATGGATGTGCCGCCATTGTAATTGAATTCGATCCAGGAGCATCCAGAATTGCGAATTCACCCCCAGAAATCGAGCCATAGCCTTGGAAAAGATCGATCTTAGGCCGATCGAGCCGCTCGGTAAATCGCCAAAAAATCGTCCGCATCGGCCGGCCGTGGATTGAACGCTCCGGTCCACTGCTTAGCCGCCATCTTGGCCATGGCCTCCAAAAGCTCCTCGGGAGCACAAGGACTCACGGCACTGGCCCCCTTGAGTGCGTTCCAACGCTCGAGCTGCTCGAGACCCGTAGCCATCGAAGCGAGTTGCAACCAACGGGTGAAACAGTCGGCCAAAATCTCGCTGGCCATTCGATGATCCGATGGGGCGAGCTCGGGAAGCAATCGGACCAACTCGCCATAGCGATCACCGACACAGGACGCATTGAATCGAATCACATGCGGCATCATCATCCCGACGGCCTGTCCATGGGGAACGTTGAGATAGGCCGTCAAAGGATTGGCTAGCGCATGGGCCGCGCCGAGCATCGAGGCCTCGATCGCCATGCCCGCAAAGGCTGCACCGAGCTGCATCTGCGATCGCCCAGAAAGATCCGACGGATCCTCCAGAACTCTTGGAAAACCCCGCGATAAAAGGGTCCAAGCTTCGCGTGCATAACAGTCGCTTATCGCATTGCGCTTCGTCGTGACAAAGGACTCCAAAGCATGGGTCAAGGCATCGATGCCAGTCAAAGCCGTTACACTCGCCGGCTGCGAACAGGTCAAAAGGGGATCGAGTATCGCTACGGCCGGGGAGGCCTTCGGGTCTCCACAAGCCATCTTGACGTGAGTATGAGCATCGCTGATCAAAGCAAACGACTGAGTCTCGCTCCCAGTCCCTGACGTCGTCGGCACGGCGATCATCGGGAGCATCGGCAAGGTGGCTTTGCCAACCCCCCAATAGTCGGACATCTTCCCCCCACCGGTATAAATGAAGTTGATACCCTTGGCGCAGTCCATGCTCGAACCACCCCCGAGACCGATGAGCAAGTCCGGTCGAAATTCCTCGGCCATCTGAACCCCAGCCCGGACATGCTCGGTGGTCGGATTCTCGGCCAAATCATGGAATCCCAAGCTCTCGAGGCCCGCATCGCGGATCTGCTCGGCCCCGATCTGATAGATTCCCGCGGCGACGACCCCTGGATCGCTGACGATCAAGACCCGTCGGCCGTTGAGTTCCCTGGCTAGCTCTCCGAGCCGTTCGATCGATCGTTCACCGGCGATCAGGCGAGTTCGGAGTTGGTAGTCGATCATGAGTGCTTCAGGGGTTGGAGGGATCGCCAATCGGCTTGGCAAAATAGGCTAGCGGGGCGGGTATTTTTGCACAATCGGAACAGATTAACAAATCCCAGCACTTTCGTTGCAATCGGAGCCATAGAAAGGCTCTTTGTTGTAAATATTACCTTCGGAAAACTCCGAACAATTGATCCTAGCGGAATGTTCATGGACAAACCGGATCGCCTAGTTACTCAAGCAGTAGCATACCGGGGAGTCGGCGGCATGATCATTCGTTCAAGAGCATTGGTCCATCAGTGTTGAAGGCCCAGATATCAAGTGCTTTCGCGTCGCCGGATTTTGTTCAGGATAGGAGTTCCAGAACTATGAAGATTAACCGAATTGCGCTCAGTGCAATGATTGCCAGCGCATGCATTTCGGGATCGGCCTTCGGTCAAACCAGCCGAACCGCCGCTCCCCGTTACGCCCCAGCGTCGTACTACAGCTACTACGATGAGGCTTCCCCAAACGCCGCTTCCAAAACGGCTTCCAAGGATGTCGTCCAAGCGTCGGCAACCTGTGACAATGGCAAGGCCTGCGACAACTCTGCCGCATGCGATGCTGGCAATGCTGGCGGGGCCGGCGGTTGCGATTCGGCCAGTTGCCTCGGCGGTGCCCTCGGCGGACGCCTCGGCAGCGGACTCGGCCAAGGCTGCGATGCCGGTGGCTGCGATTCGCTGTCCGGCTCGAGCGGACTATTCGGTTTGGGGATGCTCGGTACGGGTCGCGCCCTGACCGATCCTTGGAAACTCGTCAAGGAGCCTGTCGCAGGCTTCAACATCGGCGGTTGGACAAGCGTCGGATACCACTCCCATGCGAATCCCTACAGCTTCAACACCTACCCAAAACGCGTCCAACTCGGCCAGCAATGGTTCTTTGCCGAGAAAGTCGCCGACGGTAGTGACGGCCTGGGACTCGGTGCTCGCATCGATTACCTCTACGGTACCGACGCTCCAGATACCCAATCCTTCGGCGTCGCCAACAACCATTGGGACAACGGCTGGGATAACGGTGGACAATACGGCCATGCGATTCCACAAGCCTACGGCGAAGTTGCCTACGGTGACCTAAGCGTCAAAGTCGGACACTTCTTTACGATCGTCGGAAACGAAGTCGTCGCCGCAACAGGCAACTTCTTCTACAGCCGTCAATTCACGTTCTACAACGCCGAACCGTTTACTCACACCGGTGCCCTCTCGACCTACAAAGTCAGCGACGATACCCAACTGTTTAACGGCTACGTCATGGGCTGGGACTCGGGCTTTGAAGACAACGGCGATGCTTACATCGGCGGGATCAAAACCAAAGTCAACGATCGCTGGACCTTCCTCTGGAACTCGGTCGTGGGCCGATTCGGTGAAGCCAAATCGTTCAATCCCAACGAACGTGGAGGTATCCAGAACGTGATGCTCATCGGTACCCTGACCGACAAGCTGACTTACATCAGCCAGACCGACTACCTGTATACCCAAAACGAGTCAGGTATCACCGCTCGGAATACCTTCGGTAACATCAATTACTTGATCTACCAAGTCAACGACCGTTGGGCCCTCGGACAACGCTTCGAATGGTTCAACTTCAGCGGCTCAGGCTTCGGAGATGTTCAGAACGATGATCTGTACAACTACACTGCCGGTGTGAACTACCGAGCCCACGCAAACCTTCTGTTCCGTCCAGAAGTTCGCTGGGTCTGGGACAAAAATCGCTACGGCTTCAACGAAGACTTCGCAGGAAGCCAAGCCGCTCTCGGTGGCGACGTAGTCTTTACGTTCTAGGTCCGGATCGTCGAATTTCAACCGTTCGAACATCAACCGTTCGACCCAAAAAACAAAAAGCACCCTGCAGACCCAGCAGGGTGCTTTTTTCTTTCTATACCTTGACCCACGCAAATTCCACTGAAGGGATGCTACGAAAAAGTCCGAATCACCTGATAGCTTGTATCGAATGCGCCGAATGCAACACACAAATCTGTGCAACACACAAACGTGAGGAAACACCGTCATGCCATCAGCAATCATCCAACAGCCATTTGCTAGCATCAACCGATTGGCCAAGGCCCTCGGGCTCGCATCGTTGGCGTTGCTCGGCTCGCAATCGATCGGATGGCTACCGACTTGTTCCGCAGGGGAACCCCATCAGTGGTTCGCGGGCACCTACCTGGACCCAGCCATCCAACGCCCAGACTTCTTTCCCCATGCGATCTCTCGGAGCATCCCTGAATACCGCCAAGTCTACAACCGACCCCGAAATCTCACCGGCTGGATCGCATACAAAATCGAGCCATCAAGCCAAGAAGCCATGGCCTGGCAAACCAACCATTGCAACGGAAACTACCAGAACCATGCCGGGGCCTATATCCCTATGTACTGCTATCCCAAACCTTGGGAATCGCTCAACACTCGCGGTCGACCCGCCTCGGCAAACCTCCCTAGCAAAACCCTCGGTGTCGAAGTTCCCTCCCCGGTAAGCTCCCGGGCTATAACCTCCCCTGCAAAGCTTTCCTCGGGCAACCTCGAATAGACACCGAAACCCGCCCGCATTTAGGGAACTTGAATCGCAACACGAGAATCTGTATCGTCTAGATAGCTCATCTAGATAGATCGATGATCGCTGAGTCTTGAACTCCCTCTGACAGGTACCGTTGCGATGAAGAAAAAACTTTGGTTCTCCCACTTGGCCGCCTGGTCCCTGATGGCTCTGCCGAGCTATGCCCAAGAGCCATCGAAACAAGACCCCGCACTCGATCCTGCCTCCGCGCCTGCGGTGATCGTCCAACCCGCCGAAGAACTACCGATCCCCGAGGATCCAGGCCGCCCCTCTGCGGCTCGGTCCAAGCCCCCGATCGTTATTACCCCCCGCAAAGTCTCTCCAAACCCATCGCCAGCCCCTGCCCCCTCGCGAGCCCCTAAACCCTCGCCAGAGGTCTTCGGCGATAGCCTCCTGGGGGATGGCGAAATCACCCAAGGAGCCCCCGGTGGTGGGTACCTCGGCCTAGTAGTCGAACCGGTCCAAGGTGGAGGATTCGGCCTGTCGGTCGTCGATGTGACGAATCAATCCCCAGCTTGGAAAGCCGGCTTTCGTGTCGGTGATCGTATCGTCGGTGTCGGTGGTCAAGCCGTCTCAACACTCGATCAACTAGGTGAGCAACTCGATCGTTACCCGGTCGGCGCGCCGGTGAAGTTCCTGGTCCAACGCCGAGGCCGAAGCACGAATCTGACGGCCGTTCTCCAAGACCGTACCCTGGCCGGACAACTCCAAGGGATGCAGCCGGCGACCGCGCTGCCTCTGGAGCCTCCCAAGACCCCTTATCAGCCGATCCTGCCGAGTATCTCAAACTCCAACTCGAGGCTTCCTAACTCCAAACTTCCAGGTTTGGACCCCTCGATCCAAAACAACGGCGTAACTCTCGGGGTCTCGGTCAGCGATCTGTCCGAGACGTTCCGCAAACAGTTCGGTATCCCACTGTACCGCGGGGCGGCTGTCTCGAACGTCTCGCCAGGCACCACCGCCGAATTGGCCGGCCTGAAACCGGGCGACTGCATCTCTGAAATCAACGGCAGAATGATCCTACGTGCCCAAGACGTCGTCGAATCGATCCAGCAAATCGCCCTGGGAGATTCCCTTACCATCGGATACTACCGAGGCCAACAAAAGCAACTCGTCGAGGTCCCACTGCTGACCGAAGGAATGATCGCCGGCGAACCCGCAGAAACGCTCGGGCCAAACCTCAAACCCGACCAACTAACCCCTGAATACGTCGAATCGCTCCACGAACAAATCCGCAAACTCCAAGGACAATTGGACCGACTCCAAGCACGCTTGAGCCAACTCGAAGGCCCAGCTCGCTAATCGCACGCGCCTAGAGGCCGAAGTCCAATCAATGCTTCGCAATGCTGAAGACCGACGTGGACTTTACAATCGAATAATCGTCCGGGAAGGTGTGGAAAGCTTGGATCAGCAACTGCCGTTCGCGCGTCTCGATGTGAACAAAACTGATCGCACCAAATGGAAACCGCCCGCTCGAGTCGAACGCATGCATCAGCTCGTCCTGCGAACAACACGTCGTAAACTGATTGTGCAACATCCAAAACATCTCGGCCGAAACCTGCTCAAGCTCAAACTCCGAACGGTACTGTAAGCCCCGTTTGCCCTGAACCTCCTCGACGTAACGACCCCTCATCAAGGTCGACAAGAGCTTGCGCTGCTGAGGTAGCGACTGCTGGAGTGATCCGACAACCTCTGAGAGCGTCGCACCCCGAGTGCCAGTAAAACTGACCAGATGACCATCGCTGGTGATGTCGATTCGAGCCCAATAATTGCTCCTCTGGATCGTACGCGTCTTGTACGATAGGAAAAGCTCCGGATGAACCGACCTTCCAAACACACTCAAGACATGTTCAGCAACCGTTGGACGAATCGATAACACGGGTAGGGTTTTGGGTTCGTTGGGGGAAAAGATGCCGAATTCGATGCGACCGGAAAAGGAGTACCACACGGACATCGATCGCAGTTCCGATTATAGCGATTGCAACAAGCTGCGACCAAGGTCAACTTTACCCAATCGGAAACTCTTTCATAATTGCTCGAAATTGCCTAGAGCGGTGTTGACAAGCGATAAACCTGACCCACCCTTGCTTGGACCGACAAATAAGGTCGTCGTATCGGCGAGCGTATCGGGACATTTGCGCCGATGCGTGTCGGAACCACCAAAAGGTAATCGTATACTATGCATATCGTGATGGCATCCTCCGAAGCGATTCCGTTTGCAAAGACCGGTGGACTGGCCGATGTCGCTGGCACCCTTCCTATCGAACTGGCTAAACGAGGCCACCAATGCTCGGTTTTCCTTCCAGCTTACCGAGTCTCTAAGCACTTTCTTCGGGAGCAAGCTGGCTCGCAATTCGATGAATCGGTCGCTTCGCTCGTCGTCGATCTTGCAGGCTATCCTGTCCATGCTTGGATCCATCGGGTCCGCCTCCAAAACTCACCCGTCGATTTTTATCTCGTTGACCAACCGATGTTCTACGATCGGCAAGGTCTCTATGGCGATTCCCGTGGCGAATTCGGTGACAACTGCGCTCGCTACTGCTTTTTCTCCCGTGCGGTCGTCGAAGCGATCGAACGCCTGCAACTACCCATCGATATCATCCATTGCCATGACTGGCAAACCGGACTGATCCCCGCCTACCATCGCACCCAAACCAACCACCACTCCTGGTACAAACGCTGCGCCTCGGTCATGACCATCCATAATATGGCTTACCAAGGCCGATTCTGGGGACCCGATATGGTCCTGACCGGATTGGACAACTCCTATTTCCATTGGGAATGGATGGAGTACTACGGGGATCTGAACCTGCTCAAAACCGGCATCGCATTTGCCGACGCACTGACGACCGTCAGCCCCACCTACGCGCAAGAAATCCAATCGCCCCCTCAAGGTTGCGGTCTCGAAGGGGTCTTAAGAGCCCGCGCCGAGCGTCTCTTCGGAATCGTCAACGGGATCGATGAGTCGACATGGAACCCCGCGAGCGACCCCTACCTGGAACACCATTACAACATCGATACTTGGAAAGATGGAAAAGCAGCCTGCAAACGCTCCCTCCAAGAATCCCTCGGATTGCCCATCCGACCCGAGGTTCCTCTGATCGGTATCGTCGGACGACTGGCCGAACAAAAAGGCTGGGACCTGATCCTCCAACTCATGCAATGGTGGATCGACCATCGCGATCTCCAATGGGTCATCCTCGGAAGCGGTGAACAACGCTATGCCGATGCTCTTTTTCAATTGGCCATGCAACGTCCCGACCGCGTCTCGCTCCAGACGACCTTCTCCGACCCTCTGGCCCATCGCATCGAAGCCGGTGCAGATCTGTTCCTGATGCCAAGCCTCTACGAACCATGTGGACTGAACCAACTCTATAGCCTTCGATACGGTGCCGTTCCTGTCGTTCGATCCACCGGCGGGCTGGCCGATACGGTGCAAGACGCCTCCGAGGAAAACATCCTACGAGGGGTCGCGACAGGCTTCGTTTTCGAGGATTACAAACCCGAAGCCCTCGCCCAAGCGACCATCAGAGCTCTGGACGTCTATTCACAAGCACCCGACGTATGGAGTAACATAGTCACCTCAGGGATGAGCCAAGATTGGTCGTGGGCCAAAAGCGCCGATGCGATGCTCGATGTCTACGAACATGCTCGGCATCTAGCAAAAAACGACCAGCGGCTCTAGCCTCACAAGTACTCGTCGCCAGACTAGCACCCCTCTCAAGCTTGTCGTGCGCTTGGATTCGTTGCGCAAAAAATCACCGGGTGGATTCGTCCGGGAACCTATGGGGTCGATTCGATGAACGAAATGCGGTACGACTGGCTTGGCGATCGTTGGGTCATCTTTGCTCCCAACCGTATCCTGCGTCCTGACAACTACCGCGATCCGTCCAGCCCCAAACCAAACCCCACGTCGCTTGCCCCGACAGATCGAATCACCGACGAACACTGCCCTTTTTGCTCAGGCCAGGAACAACAAACCCCACCACCGACTCTCGTTCTGAAAACCCCTTCGGCCCACGATTGGTCGGTCCGAGTCGTCCCGAACAAATTCCCGGCCTTCGATTCGGCCAACGAATTCCCACTTTGCACTGACCCCCAATGCAACCCGGCCAACAACTCGGACAACCACTCGGATCTGTTCCTCCGAAAACAAACGCGCGGCGGGCATGAAGTGATCATCGAAGCCCCTGACCACATCCAAAGCATCACTCAATTGCCTACCGAACACGCCGCTTTGATCTTCGAAGCTTACCAAGAGCGATTGCGGTACTGGCGAAGCGTCCACGCAATGCGCTATGCGGTGGTCTTTAAAAACAACGGGGCCGATGCAGGAGCTTCCCTGGTCCATGCCCATAGCCAATTGATCTGCACCGATTTCCTACCCACCGATGTACTCAAAACCCAATTGCGATCCAACGAGTACTTTCAAACCCATCGCAGATGCTACGCTTGCGATGTGCTCGAAAAAGAAATCCAGTCGAACCAACGGATCGTCGCCCAAACCGATTCCTTCGTCGCCCTGTGCCCATTCGCATCGCGTCTCCCCTACAGCGTCTCTATCCTGCCAATCGGACATCAGTCGGCCTTCGAGGAATGCACCCCCTGCCAACTCGTCCAACTGGCTCGCTTGGTCCAGTGGACTCTGCGATCCATCGAATGCGAACACCCCCAAGCCGCCTACAACTACGTCCTTCAAACCGCTCCTCTCGATGCCCACAACCCAGCCGCCTTCCACTGGCGACTGAAAGTCCTCCCACGATTGATCAAAGTCGCCGGCTTCGAATGGAGCTCCGACTGCTACATCAATACCGTCCTACCCGAAGAAGCCGCAAAAGCGCTAGGCCGTCACTTTCCCACTGCCCTCTCGGAAAAATCCCTCTCAAGAACCGCAATAGCATAAAGCCATCCACCGAGTTCGCACATCGCATCGGATTTCGTCGTACTCGTACTCAGTGCAACGGTACTCGTACTCGTACTCGCTGGCTGTTTGACCTGCGGCGAAGCCGATCGTTGATCGAAGCGGTTCGCGAGAAATTGCAGAACTATTGGCCAGATTGCTGTTTTTTAGATCGAATCGAGTACGAGTACGAGAAGAACCAAGAACAAGACAT
>QWPJ01000098.1 GCA_003671195.1 Planctomycetota bacterium | reverse complement strand
TGCGAAGTTCTTCGGTCATCGCACGCAGTTGCTCGAGCGATCTACCCTGAAAAACTGCAGTATCACTCACCGGACCACCGAGGATCTCCTGCAGTGTTTGGATCAGCTTGATCTCGCCTTCCTCACGGCCTTCTTCACGGCCTGCCTCAAGACCTTCGCGGCGAGCGGCGTTCAGGATCCATTGCTGGTCGCGGATAGCTTTTTCGCGTGTATCGTACATGGCTTTGTCCTCGGTCTTTTTGGCAATCCGGTCAATCGAGTCGGTCGCCTTCTGGAACTCTGGCTGGGAGAACAAACTCCCAAGCGTCTGTGCATCGTACTGGTGGGCGTGCAGCAACCAATACAGCCAACGGTCCAGCAGGCTAGCGGTCTCAAGCTCACTCTCCTGGAGATTATACCACCCAAGCTCGAGCGTGTGAATTTCTAAAGTTTCCCCGAGCAAACGCCCCGAATCCTGATCCACCAGTCGAAACGCATGATGCACCTTGGGAGAATCGTCCCAAAGTTGACCCTCCAGCAAACAGATCGAATAGACCGGCTTAAGCACAGAATAATCGTCCCCAGCCTTGAGTTGGCCTGCATAGACTTCGCACCCGTAGAAAACGATCCGCTTGACAAGCCCTGAATGCGTCGACAACTGCATCTCGACATCGTAGATCGCACCCCGCTGGTCGACGGCTCGAATGTCTAGAATCGACAGTTTGTCGTTTTGGAAATCCTGCAAGTTGTACGGGTTCTCGATCGTCACATCGACGATTGGAACCGGTAGCGTGAGGATCGCGTTGAGTAGGCTGATCAAAGCCACCTTGTTCTCGGGAGACCCAAAGGTTTTCTTGAAGGCAAAATCGTTGGTAGGACGGATACCAATCGGCTTCATCTGGCAATCTCCCAATAAACCCAAGAATTAATTTCTGCGAGTGCTTCGCATAGATCCACGGAACGGTTCCAATAGTACCACAAATTTTTCCTCGTTTGGTACGATCCTTTGTGAGCTTGGAGCCTTGGCGCGAAACCCTCCTTTGGCGTTCCCTCGTTGCTGCCCGGGAATCTTGGCTCTCACCGCAAAGGCGGAAAGGACGGAAAGGGAAACAGCCAGGGGAGGAAAAGGAGGCTAGTGATTGATACCAGGTATAAAGAAACGAGCTTTCTTCAAAACGGAAAGCTATTGGTGAGCTTTTTACGGCTTGGTCTTTTCTCTCCGAATCTGAGCGTGTGCATTGGCGGTTTTAGGATAAATCGCGATAGGAGAAGCTCCGCGCCCCGTGCGAAAAAATCGCTTGCGAAGCAGAAAAACACTCGCTTCGATCACTCAAAAACTCAACGACTTCGCTGCAGTGCCCTGTTCAAAGCGGTCTTTAGAATCGTGCGCAGAGCAAAATCATCTAAGAGAAAACATTGGGAAAGTTGCGAAAGAGAAAAATCGCGAGCACTTCGATTCTGACGCCCAGCGCATCGCGTCCCTCTGACGCCTGATCCGCTCCATTGCTACTCGCTGTCAACCGACCCTCCTCCGGCCAGGCCCATGGTCCCTCACCGCTCTGGCGAACTGTCGCTGACTGGTGGAGGGTTAGTCTTTAGGTGAACGGCGTTACGTCGTCCTAGAGCCCTCGTCAACTACTATACACCGATAAGATGTCTCGACATAAGGCAGGGCGAAATCGAGATTTCTTCAACGGGCTGCTAGCCCACCTGGAAGGATGCAAAGCTATTTAGGAATCGAAGTTAGGCAAATGGAGACTCAAGATTTTGCAGGGGCTTTATTTTGCCCGTAAAGATGTCGAATTCACCAATAGCGTACTGCACACCAATACCTTTTCGCGATTCGGATTGAATTACAATCTCCTGTGCAAATTTACAATACAGTCGTGGAGGATCAGAATTGATAAAATCAGCAACCCAAATCCTTCTGAAATTCGGCTCTGAACGCAATTGAGAAACGTCTCCAAACGCATTCTCTTTGGGATTGTCAATCTCAAAGGAACACCATCTTTGCTTACCGTACGTAGTAGACTCTCCTTCGTTTGTAATTATTAAACGCGAGCTAATCAGTGTTATATTTATCGCATGGAAAGGCAAGTCAATCTCTCGATACTTATCGTCCGAAAAGGACCGGTAAAAGCAGCGTCGCCGACGACTTTCCTTACTTTTAGACACGCACAACACAGCTGATTTAGCTTCGCAATAGAGAACGAAATCGACAAATTCATGCTTTTTGTCAAGCATTAAACCTATTTCATGGTAATCCTTATTCATTACTTTTGGGCCTCTTTAGGTTTTGCTCTATTTTCACAAGCCCTCTCCTGGTGTACGTTTGGAAATTTTGTGAAGGTGAATCCGCTTTTGCATATGTATTCGCAAAAGTCCATGGGAGCCCATCCGGTCAATCGAGTCGGTCGCCTTCTGGAATTCCGGCTGGGAGAACGCTCCTGGAGATTATACCACCCAAGCTCGAGCGTGCGAATTTCTAAAGTCTCCCCGAGCAAACGCCCCGAATCCTGAGTCTGACCGCAAAGGCGCAAAGGACGCAAAGGGAAACATGCAGGGGAGGAAATCTAGCTTGCGAAATCTAGCTTGCGAACCTGTGCTTCGGGTCGGACAAGCCGACCCGGGAGCCACCCTAGCTCGCAGTCGCCGGTGCTTTTTGTTTTTGGGCGTTGAGCCAGGAGTTGAAGCTGAAGATCGCCAGTGCGATCCAGACGCATTGGAAGCCCAGGAGTCGCCATGTCTGGATCGGTTCACCGTCGAGGAATGCACCGATTGCAAATTGGATCGAAGGTCCGATGTATTGGAGCATTCCCATGGCCACAAGAGGGATGTGTTTGCTTGATGAGGCAAACAAGAGCAAGGGTATGGTCGTGATGGGGCCACCGAGTGCGAGCAGCCCGAAGGTGCTTGCGGTATAGCTTTGGGACTGGTCGATCCAAGCGTGCGTCAGATAACCGAAGGCGATGGGAGCTAGGATTGCCGTTTCCAACCCGAGTCCTGCGACGGCAGAGAGTTTCGTCTGTTTTTTGACCACTCCGTAGAGAGCAAAGGAGCAGGCAAGGGCCAGAGAGACCCACAAGCGTTCGCTCGACAGGGCGCTGAACAGGAGTCCTACAGCGGCGATCAGGACGGCTAGCCACTGGATCCGGTTGAGTTTTTCGTGGAAGAACAGGACCCCAAGCAGTACGCTAAAAAGGGGGTTCATGAAGTAACCCAGGCTGCTATCGACGACGGCTTGGTTGAGAACCGCCCAGATGAAGACCAACCAGTTGATGCTGATTAGGACTGCGGCCAGGGCTGCTAGGGCCATTCGTTTGCGGTTGGCGAGTGTTTGACGGATTTCGTCCCATTGGCTCAGTAGGCCGATGCACAGTACGAGGGTTAGCAGGGACCACAGGATCCGGTGGCCGATAATTTCCACCGGATCTTTGACGTGTTTGAGCAATCTCCAATAGAGTGGGAAAATACCCCAGAGAACAAATGCCGCTAGGGCTTGGAGGTAGTACAAACTATTTCCCCATTTGGTCGGCTAGGTGGCCTGCTTGGTAGATCTTTCGCATGGCTTCGAGGACCCCGGCGATGTGGACCGATACCGAGCGAGCTTGTTGATCGGAGTAGTAGAAATCCCCCGGTAGGCTTTCGATGTTTCCGTCGAAGATGATCCCGACCATAGCGCCATCGCGAGAGACGACCG
This sequence comes from Planctomycetota bacterium, assembly GCA_003671195.1. Classification (GTDB taxonomy): domain Bacteria; phylum Planctomycetota; class Planctomycetia; order Pirellulales; family Pirellulaceae; genus JBKCUI01. The sequence goes on along the minus strand of QWPJ01000098.1, from coordinate 3,138 downwards.
GGGAACCGGAGTTGCCTCCGATGATGTCGGCTGTTGCGACGAAGTTGAAGGGAGTATCGGGATTTAGGGAGTCTTTGGCTGCATGCCAGCTTTTGGGGAGAACCCAGGGGTCTTTTTGGAGGTGAACTTTTTCGTGTTCGAAGGCTCCGCCGATTTTGGTGTGAGCCGGGATGGCTTTGCCTTTGCTTTGGTATCCCGAAACGGCACCGTAGGAGAGTCGCAGGGTGAAGGTCGCGTCGGGATAAACCGAATCGCCACCGGCGGCGAATTTCGCTTCGGTGACTTTGGCATAGGCTTGGCGTTCTTGTTCATCGATCGCTTCGGTCGCTTCGCGGATTTTGCGGTATTCGGGTTCGAGGCTGCGAAGCAGAACGACCAGCGGATCGGTGGAATTTTTGATCCCCTCGAGGCCTTGTTTGGCTAGTTCTTTGCGTCCTTGTGCGGTGTGGAGTTTGGTTCCAGCGATGATTTCCGCGGCGCGGGTGCGGGGATTTTTTCCGGCTAGGACGGATTGAACCAGGGGGTCGTTGCCTCCACGGTCTTCGGCCAGTCGAGAGAGTTCATCGGCTAGGAGCGCTCGTTCGAGATCGTCGTAGACGGGGACTTCGGAGAAGAGTTCTTGTTCGAGAGATTGCCGAGCGCTATCTCGGAATTCGCGGAGTCGTTGGGCGCTGGGTTTGGTGTCCTCGGTAGCCATGAGGACGATTTTTTCGGCGAAGCCTGTCAGTTGGGTGCGCAGCGAAGCGGACTTAAGGACCATATCGCGCCGTTTGGATTGCAGATCGCGGATGGTCTCCCAGGCTTTGGCTAGGCCTGCGAGTTTAGGGTCGGCTTGTAGGGTTTTGAAGATGTCTTGTTCGTTCTTGCGTTTTGCTTCGATGAACGAAGGGTCTTGGATCCCCGCGAGCATTCCAGTGTACGCTTTTCGGGAGTTTTGGACACCGAACAGATCGTCTCTTCCGCGTCGGGTTTGTTCGGGGCCCTCGAGGCCGTATTGCTGCAGGGCGATCTCGCGTCGTCGCAGCATATTGAGTGTACGGGGAAGGGATGTGTCGCGTTGGAATTCGACGGCATCGGAGGTCAAGATACGTCGGGTGCGACCAGGGTTTCCGGAGACGAAAACCAGGTCGCCGTCTTTGGCGCCATCGGGATCCATTTTCAGGAAGTGATCGATCTTGGCGGGTTTGCCGTCTTCGTAGACGCGAAACAGGGTCACATCGAGGCAGTACCGGGGGTATTCGAAATTGTCCGCGTCTCCTCCGAAGAAAGCCGAGGCGGCTTCTGGGGCCCAGACCAATCGAACATCGGTGTATTTCTTGTAGCGGTAAAGATGGTATCGCCCACCGCCGTAGAGCGTGACTACATCGCTTCGTAGGCCGGTTTTATCGAGGGACTCTTTTTCGATTTGAGCCATCGTCGCTTGGCGAGCTTTGAAGGCGTCGGCGGGAGCCATGTCGGCTTTGACCGCTTCGTTGACCTTGGCGGTGACATCTTCGATGCTGATGAGTTGATTGAGCTCCAGGTCCGTTGCTGGGATTTCTTCTTGGAGCGACTTTGCCAAGAAGCCGTCTTCGTTGTAGTTGTGTTCGGCGGTCGAGAGTTTGAAGAGAGTGTCTGCTGCGACGTGGTGGTTGGTCAGGACCAAACCGTTGGAGGAGACAAACGAGGCCGAGCCCCCGGAGTTGAATCGAACGCTCGAGAGCATGACGTGATCGACCCATTCTTGGGTCGGTTCGAATTGGTACTTCGAGGCGAGTTGTTTTTTAGGTAGTGCATTGAAGAGCCACATTCCTTCGTCGCATCGAGCTGCGGTGGGCATGAGGGATGCAGCGATGGCCACGGCGCACGAGAGGCGTTGGATGAGCTTGGTGGATTTAGGATTGGACGATTGAAGATTGGTTTGGGGCATTGATGGACCTCTTGGAGGAAAACAGATAGATTCAACGAGGATAGAAAGCTTCAGCGCAGACGGTTGCTGAAAACAGGCTTACTGTAACCAAGAAACCCGAGTTGGTCACCTGCTCAATGAAATAGTACTCGTACTCGGTGCCGTATCTTCGAGTACGAGTACGAGTACTGCTAACGCGGAGTACGAGTACGAAAAGCCAGGGAAAACATCGATTGAAACTCTGAAACATGCGAATAGCGCAACTTCAAAACCTGAGCAAGAAGAATTATTTCCCAGGGTCGGGAGAGCCGTTCGGATCGGTTGGTATTTCGTCGTGTCCGTGGTCTTTGTCGTTTTTACCGATGGGTTCCGCCCCCGAGACGACCAATCGGATCTTGTTTGGAGCGTCCGGTTCGACGCTCATGGTCAATTCGCTGGTGTTGTAGGAAGCGTGTTTTCGATGGACGACTCCCATGGTGCTTGGCCGGTAGTTGGGGATGTCTTCGACGGGGATCATTTGAATGACAACGACTCGGTGTTGGCCAGCGATGGCGCCGTCGTTTTCCCGATAGGTCGTGAGGCGAAACGAACCGTCCTTATTGATCGATCCGGTCGCCTGGACCGATTTGCCTAGGGCTTTGGTTTCGACGATTCCTACTTTTACCGGCGAGCCATCTTTGAAGACGACCTGGCCTTCGACTTCGTAGGTTTTGAGTCGGCCGGAATTGCAACCGAGGGCAAGGCTAGCCAGGAGTGTTGCGAGCCAGACGAGGGGACGTAATGGGTTCATGTCGTGGTGGTGTTATTCGATGTCCGAGATCGGTTGGCCATCGTTTCGATTGCACAGGCGACCGAGCGTGTCGGTATCGATGCTGGCGCTGATGGCTCGGACGCTTCCGTCTGCCAGAGCGAAATGGCAAAGCCCTCCGTGCCAACTGCCCCAACTGACCAGATCATTGCCCGTGGCGCGTGGATCTCTAGCGATCGGGACTGCCGGTCCGCCGATACGGGCGAAGTTGTAGAGGTTGTCGCCGTTGAAGATAAAGGCGTCTTCTGGGGACTGCTTGAGTTTGCCCATCGGGACGTGCATCTCGCCGACGAGGAACGTATAGCTCATTCCGTCGTAGACATTCTTCGAAGAGATGCGATCTTCCCAGCCGACCGGTTTGTTGTTCGTGCATTTCGGACGGCTTGAGATGATGATCCCAGTGCCATTGCCGCCGTAGTTGTAGTCGGTCGGTAGGCCGGAC
>QWPJ01000014.1 GCA_003671195.1 Planctomycetota bacterium | reverse complement strand
TTGACGCCCCATACGATCCCTGTGAGCAATTCTCCGACCCGTTTTTCCAGGAAATGAAGAAGTTTGACTCGTACCAATTCCCGCTCGGCTTGCTCTGCATTCTGCTCGGTATGACTGCAATGCTCGCCCATTTGCTCGAGCACCTCAGTGTTCTCTCGCGCTTGCTCACCCTTGACGAGCTTATCGACAATCCGATGCACGACCAAGTCCGGGTAGCGTCGGATGGGACTGGTGAAGTGGCAGTAATGGGTCATGTTCAATGCATAATGCCGTTCAAACTCGCACTGATAGACCGCTTTGGACATGCTCTTGAGAATCGCATAGTTGACGGCAAACGCCGTGGTCTTGCCCTTGACGCTGTCGATGACCCGTTGGATTTCAAAACGGTCCTGCATTTCGTCGGCGGGGATCCCCAAGGCGCGGATGAACTGATTCAATCGACGGATCTTGAGTTGATCGGGTGGCGCGTGCGCTCTTCGCAAGAACGGAAGCTTGAGTTGATCGAGCCAACTGGCGACGGCCTGATTGGCAGCGAGCATGAACTCCTCGATCATCTGATGGCTCTGGGTGTGATGCACCACGTGCGCTCCTTTGACCTTGCCCAGGCGATCCAAGTCCACTTTGACTTCCGGCAACGTCAGTTCGACGGCTCCGCCTTTGCGGCGAATCTCTCGCAGTTGCATTGCTAAGGTATGCATGTCTCGAACGAGCTGAAAGATCGCAGGATCGAGTCTTTCCTTCCAGGGCTCGGGTTCAAGCAGGTACTGGTCGATTTGCTCGTAGTTGAACCGATAGGCGTTTCGTATCACGCTGTTGTAGACTTCCGCATGCAGCAATACTCCCTCGCTGGAGTATTCCATGAACACCGTCTTGGCCAAGCGTCGGCGGTCGGGTTGCAGGGAAGCCAAATGGTTGCTGATCGTTTCGGGCAGCATTGGAATGACACGATCGGGCAAATAGACGCTGTTGCCCCGCTGTCGGGCTTCCTGATCGAGAATCCCTCCGACGGGAACAAAGAACGCCACATCGGCGATGTGGACTTGCAACTCCCAATTTCCACGTTCGTTCTTGCTGAGCGAGATCGCATCATCGAAATCCCTAGCGTCGACCGGATCGATCGTCAGGGTCGGGACCTGCGTCAAATCCTTGCGCCCCTCAGGGATCACCTCTTCAGAAAACCGATCGGCCTGGGCTCGGGCGTCTTCGATCACGCTTTCGGGAAACTCCTCGGGAAGCGCAAACTGGATCATCACGGCCATGGTGTCGACAGCCGGATTCCTCAAACTCCCGAGCACCTTCAGCAGAACTGCCTCGCCAGCTTGTAATTCATCGGGAAAACGGACCAACTCAACAACCACCTTGTCGTTGTTTTCCAAAGGCATCCCTCGGACATCGCCAAGCGATACCGGTCGCTCCAACTTCGCACCGTCGAGCCAAACGAACGATTTTTGGCCGTCGGTTTGGTAAGTCCCCGTAAACTCCCTGCGCTTCCTTGCGACGACCTCGACGATCTCCCCTTCGAGCCGTCCAGAGGCATGCCTTGGCATCTCCTTGCCCCCTCGCCCCGAGCCTCGCGATCCACTGAGCATGGGTCGACGCAACTGCACCCGGACCGTATCGCCATCCAATGCATTGAGTTTGCGAAACTCTGGGATAAAGATGTCCGGCATCTTGACCGAAAGCTCCGCTCGAGCCACGTGCGCATCTTGATCGGCCTGCGGGGGCGTCTGGCCCTGCGAGCGAACGGAATCGCCTGCCAGCGGAACAGAACCTCCTCGGGGAACCTCGACAAACCCGTATCCCATCGACGGTGCCGATCGAAAAATTCCAACGATCTGGTTTGCCCCTGCGATCGAACCTTGACCCGCGACTTGCCCGGCGGCTTGTCCGGCGACTTGACCTTCGTCGAAATCGATCATGCCCGAACTTGACTGCTCGAGCTCTGTGACACCTTCGGGTGCACGATGCTCGAACGACTCGGACGGAGTAGGTGCGGTCCTGGGAGTCTTCGGTCGCACGGATCCATTGCTTACGGTCGGCAAAACCAAATGGTTGGCTCCGTAGAGCACCCGACCTTCGCGTACCAATTGCTTGATCGCCCTTCGCAATTCTCGGTACTCTTCGTCGGCCAACTTCAGGGCCTTGAGCATCATCCGAGGCTTCATCGGTCGGTATTCAGCCGACGACACCAAAATCAATACTTTTTCAGACAATAATGCAGAGTTCATAAGTTCTTAGAATACCCCAATCGAACCGTTCTCCATAGATGCGATCCGCCCGGATTCCCCTCAGATGGGTTGCACCATGGGTTTTTACCAAGGATTCACAATCGCAAGGTTCCCTGCCGAGTCGCTTTGCATTACAAAAGTGTTCGAGCAAACCCGCCTTCAAACCCGCCATCGACTTCCACGAATCCCCTCCACGAACACTCGGAAACCTGGCACATGAACCGAAAAATCTCCCGACGCGATTTCAACCGCTCCTGCACCGCAGCGAGTCTGGGGGCAACAAGCCTGGGGGCGGCAGTTGGTTTTCAGCCGAAGTTCGCGCATGCCAACTGGGACACCATCGCCAAGCAACCTTTCGGGATCATGAGCGGAGAGGTCACCGACGAATCGGCGGTGATTTGGGGCCGCTGCGATACCGAGGCGCGCATGGTGGTCCAATGGGATACCGATTTGAATTTCAAGAACCCTCGCTCGGTCATCGGACCAGAAACCAATCTGCTTTCGGACTACACGGCTCGCTGCATCCTACGAGGACTCCCTTCGGGCTCGAAAATCCACTACCAAGTCACCTTCGAAAACTCCGCTGGCACAAGCGATCCTCAACAAGGGCAATTGACTACCCCAGACGACGGTACCCAGGATGTCTTCTTCGCTTGGTCTGGAGACACAGCGGGCCAAGGATTCGGTATCAATCTCGAATGGGGCGGGATGAAGATCTACTCGGCGATCGAAAAACTTGCTCCCGATTTCTTTGTGCACAGCGGGGATATGATCTATGCCGACAACCCGATCCCACCGGAACTGACTCTCCATGATGGCTCGATCTGGAAAAACATCACCACCGAAGCCAAATCCAAACCGGCGGCCTCGCTCGATGACTTCCGTGGCAATTACCTCTACAACTTGCTCGATCAAAACGTCCTGGCGTTCCATCGATCCGTCCCCTTGATCGCTTCCTGGGACGACCACGAAACGACCAACAACTGGTATCCTCAACAGCGTCTGCGCTCGCGCAAGGATCGCGAGAACTACGATGCTCTCGAGTTCGCCCAGCAACTGGCCGACCGCGCCCGCCAAGCCTTCTTTGAGTACACGCCCCTTTTGCCCCAAGCTTCTGGGCAACGACGGATCTACCGGAAACTATCTCGGGGCCCGCTCTTGGATCTGTTCGTCTTGGATCTACGATCCTACCGAGGCCCAAACTCCCCGAACAAGCAAACGGAACTCAATCCCCAATCGGCAATCCTCGGTTCCGAACAGTTAGCTTGGTTGAAACATTCGCTCCGCACGAGCACTGCCACTTGGAAAGTCCTCTGCAGCGATATGCCGCTGGCCATCAGCGTCGGCGATTCGATGGAAGGCAAAAACCTTTTCGAAGCTGTCGCGAATGCCGATCCAGGAGCACCCCTTGGCCGCGAACTTGAAATGGCGGATCTGCTCGGATTCATGAAACAAGCTCAGATCACCAATACCGTTTGGCTCACGGCCGATGTGCACTATGCCGCCGCCCATTACTACGACCCTAAACGCGCAGCAATTCCCGACAGTTTCCTCCCTTTTTGGGAATTCGTCGCCGGTCCCCTGCACTCGGGCTCCTTTGGACCCAACGCCCTCGATGGGACCTTTGGACCCGAAGTCAAATTCCTGTTCGCACCCCCTCCTGGAAGCAAACTACCGCTCTCTCCGAGCGATGCTCGCCAATCCTTTGGAACCGTTCGTGTCGATGCGAAGTCCAAGCGACTGACTGTCGAGCTTCGTGGACTCTCGGGCGATGTCCTCGACGGCGGGTCCTTTACGCTCGAACCGCAAAAAAATCCCGCTACCTCCTGATCCCACCCCCCCCTGCGACGAACCCTCTCTGACCAACCCCTCTGCGACCAACCATGCTCCGACTCCTGCGAATCGCTTGCTTTCTGCTGTCGCTAGCCGCCTCGATGCACCCTTGGGCCCACGCGACGAGCGACCTTGGCCAAGCGAGCGTCGAGAGGCGCCCGAACATCATCGTTCTACTCTCGGACGATCAAGGCTGGGGGGATTTCGGTTTCCAAGGAAACACGAATTTCCAAACCCCCAATTTGGACCGACTAGCCGCCGATGGCGTCGTCTGTCAACGGTTTTATGTTTGTCCTGTTTGCGCTCCGACTAGGGCCGAGTTCCTCACCGGAAGATACCATCCACGCGGAAGTGCCATGGGGGTCACCCAAGGGGACGAGCGTTTGGATTTGGATGAAACCACTCTGGCCGATCGGCTCAAGCGCCATGGCTACGCCACAGGTGCCTTCGGCAAATGGCACAACGGTTCGCAGTACCCCTACCACCCCAACGCCCGAGGCTTTGACGAGTTCTATGGGTTTTGCTCGGGGCACTGGGGCGACTACTTCTCCCCGCCCCTGGAACGAAACGGCAAGCCCGTGCGAGGCAACGGCTTTGTCGCAGATGATTTCACCGATCATGCGATCGAATTTATTCGCAATCACTCTGCGGATCCTTTCTTTTGCTATGTAGCCTACAACACCCCCCACTCCCCGATGCAGGTCCCCGATGCGTTCATGGATCGGGTCAAAGGCCGCAATCTCCAGATGAGGCATGAGGGACGCCCTGCTGAAAAAGAAGACGAACCTACCACGCGGGCGGCCATTGCCATGGTAGAAAATCTCGATCAAAACGTCGGTCGTCTGCTCGCGGCACTCGATCAACTGGGGCTTCGCGATGAGACGATCGTCGTGTACTTCAACGACAATGGGCCGAACAGTTTTCGCTGGAATGCAGGACTCAAAGGCCGCAAAGGGAGCGTCGACGAAGGTGGCGTTCGCTCGCCCTTGATCGTCAACTGGCCAGGACACCTCGGATCCCACCATTCGCTGGATCAACTCTGCGGAGCGATCGACTTGACCCCCACCCTGTGCGAATTGGCAGGGATCCCGATCGAGCCGGACCCGAATCACCCACTCGATGGGCTCAGCCTTGCGAAGAAATTCCTGGAACCGAACTTGCCAGCGATTTCGAGAAGCCTCTTTAGCCAATGGGGCGGACGGATCGCGATGCGACAGGATAAATACTTGCTCGACCCCGATGGCGCACTGTTTGATCTGCTGGCCGACCCAAGGCAGCAAACCGACCTGTCGCTCTCGGACCCCAAACGCGCAGAGGCCATGAACCAAGAAGTCCAACGATGGAGAAACGAGGTTTTCCGATCCGCCATCGCGCAACGCCCATTTCCTGTCGGTCACCCCGAGCGTACAACAGCACTTCTGCCCGCCCAAGACGGCAAGTGCCAAGGCCCCTCGGTCAGGCGGAGCGACACGGCTCCAAACTGCTCCTATTTCAAAAATATCCGTGCAACCGACGATGTGCTGAGCTGGGACATCGAACCGATGCAGCCAGGTCGCTATTCGGTCTGGATCCACTACGCGGCCCCCGAGTCGGCCGTAGGCAAAGAGATCCGCTTGAAGTGCTCGGGGCGAGAGGTCGTCGGCAAAATCGTCGACGCATTCGAATCTCCGCTGCGAGGTGCATCGAACGATCGAGTACCCCGCAAATCCGAATCCTTGATGAAGGAATTCGCTCCCCTTCGTCTAGGCACCCTCGAGCTCGATACCCAACGAACGCTTGCCGAAGTCTCCTTGGTCGAAGCCCTCGTTGAATCCAACTCTAAAAACGACCAAGAAAACACGTCTCTGGAGATTCAAGCCATCGAATTTCGCCTCGAGTCCCCCGAGAGCCCCTGACTGCCAAGCGACCCGAAAAATCCGTTCCCGACGAACCGCTTTGCTGTTAGAATCCCTGCTCCTGCAAATTCGAAGCGACATCAAAGAGAAGTGAACGCCTCGGTAGAATCCGCACTGGAGTACCGACAGGCCACAGGGGGACGTGTTGACTGCGGCTAGAAACCAACTCCATCAAGGCGACTGCATCGAGCAACTCGGCGCCCTCGAGGCAGGCTCGGTCGATCTGGTCTTTGCCGACCCGCCGTTTAACATCGGGTACAAGTACGACGTGTACGACGATAAGCAGCAAGAAGAGGACTATCTGCGATGGAGCTCAGAGTGGATCGGCCAAGTCCACCGCGTGCTCAAACCCGATGGCACCTTCTGGCTTGCGATCGGCGATGAATACGCCGCCGAGTTAAAAATCGAAGCCAAACGAATTGGGTTCCATTGCCGTAGTTGGGTCATCTGGTACTACACCTTTGGCGTCAATTGCGTCAATGGATTTAGCCGATCGCACACCCACCTATTCCATTTCGTCAAGAATCCAAACCGATTCACCTTCAATCGCCTCAATCCTCAGATCCGAGTGCAATCGGCAAGGCAATTGGTTTATGCCGATGCGAGGGCGAACCCCAACGGACGACTCCCAGACAACACCTGGATCACCCGTCCACAGGATGCACCGCAGAGCTTCAGCCCGAGCCATGACACATGGTACTTTGGCCGCGTTGCGGGAACCTTCAAGGAACGCGAAGGGTTCCACGGTTGCCAGATGCCCGAGCAGTTGCTGGCCCGTATCATTCGGGCTTCGAGCCATCCTCAGGACTTGGTCCTGGACCCTTTTGGTGGCAGTGGCACGACGCTGTGTGTCGCCAAGAAACTAGGGCGCCAGTGGATGGGGTT
>QWPJ01000056.1 GCA_003671195.1 Planctomycetota bacterium | reverse complement strand
GCTCTTGTCGGCCCAGAAGCTACGCAGCTTCTTTCGCTTGCAGTACTTAATTCGCAACTTGGGAGTTTTTTCGTTAAGTCATTAAATGGATCAATTAACATTCAATCTTCAGATGTGACATCAGTTCCATTGCCAAAGATTGATGGTCCAGCTGTCGAGTCTTTGGTCGGCCTTTCTCGAAAAGCAGTGGCCTTAAAACGTAGGATCATTGAAAGCGTTCCAACGGAATTCACATTCAGCCGGAATATTAGCTTTGAAGAGAAGCTACGACTGGAAGAGGCCTTCGTTCAACTAAAGCAAGATATCGACAAGATGGTTTACGTCGCTTATGGGATCGAAAGCGGCCCGGTCGGGAGAAAACTTCCGCCTGAAACTGTATTTGAAAGAGCTAAATCGCATGGTGACATACTCGAATTATCAAATATTCATTTGCGAGAATCCATATCTGTGATGCTACTGCGTCAGTTCGGTCACACATGGCACCTACAGGATGAGCATGAGTCACCATTCGATTCAAAAGTATTGGATGGTGTCTTAGATTTGAACAATGCAACAATGATGACGGTTTTGGCTTCCACTGTGATTCCGGCTTTGGAGAGCGGACAAACAAGCTCGACTGATCTAAAAAACTCTCGTGACGATGTATTGAACTTCATTAAGGACGAGTTCTTCGGCTTCCACACCTCTCATTTTCAAAAGCGACCGATTGTTTGGCATCTGAAGTCATTAAGTCAGACTCTTCGCGGCATTTCGGTGATCTCGTATTTAATTTATTATCATCGATTAGATGTTGACACAATTCCCAAACTGCGCACTCAATATATCGGCCAATTTAAAACTCGACTCGAAACGGAGTTGCGGGGAATTTTGGCGACTCAGGTATCGCAGCGCACAGATCGGCAAACAAAACGCGCTGTTGAACTTGAGGAGTTGGTCGCAGAACTGCACGCGGTTGACCAATCACTTCTATCGGTCTCCAGTACTGGTTTCGGCCCAGAAAGCCTTAGATCGAACCTGCGACAGTTTGCATTTCACGATGCGATGCTTTCGATGAAGTCTTGCTGGCTGCAACGACTCGCCGTGCTGCTCAAACGATCGCCTGGCAAGGCAGCCAACGCCGAAATAAGTGAAGATTCATCGTTGGCTCAATGGAAAGGTCAAGCGATCGAATCGGAATTGCATCAAGATCTAGCTGAATGGATCGGTGAAGCACTTACCAATCTCAGCTACTTCTGCAGCCAAGTTGGTCCGAAGGCTCCCGACGCCAAGAAGGTGCCCGAAGATCCCACGGCTGCGGATTTTGCCGACTTGATTCAAGCTCAAGCTGCCACAATGCAAACCTTCGCGATGAAGCTTGCGTGCGGTGTGTGGTGGGAAAAGTTCGATGCTGTTGTGCTTGTCCCGATCAGAGAGCGGATCAAAATCCTCAAGGCTGAACAGAAGGAACTCAACGCTGCTATCAAAGAAGATCGTCAGCCCGTGTTGGTTGTCGAGCAACTGATGGCCGATGGATCGGAGGACGGCGGTAGCGAAATAGAGCCTGTCGCCAATGACATGCCACTGCTTCGCCATGACCAAGCGTTTGAGCAGATGATCGAGCTGTCCAAGGCCGCAATGAAAGCAAGATTGAAAGAAGTTAAAGCGAAGATCAAGAAGTTCACAGAAGAGATGGATTCTAAAGCTGGGAAGGCGCAAGCGATCCGCGATGCTATCCAAGCTTGGCAACTCCCCGATCCGATTCCTGCTTCGTTGGACTTTAGTCCTTCATCTCCCAACCTTCCTCCTTTGTTTGATCAAGTCTCGAGCCTCGATGAGCGTCGCTCACCGCCCAAGACAATCGCCGAGTTCATCGCCCAAGAGTCGTTGTACGCACCCGATATCAACGATGGAGTCCGGGTCAACATCGCCCCCCTACAAAAGGCCGGAGTCCTCGCCGCCGATGTTCTCGCTCCGAAAGATGTCGACAAAGCCATCGCCGACCGCGCCGAGTGGCGAGCCGACGAACGCCGCTGGGTCCGCGAAGGCAAGTTGCCGCAACCAGGCTGGTGGAAGTCGCAGGAGAACGGCGTTAAAAATGATCTCAGGTTAATATGCGAATCGGAGCTATAGATGAGACACAAATGCACAGTCTGCAACAATGAATTCGAACTCGCAGAGGACACGCTTCCATTCTGTCCGGCCTGCATTAAGGCGAAAATGAAACATCCGAAAGGATTATCGCCGAAACATACATCTGGTACTGCACCTCTGAATGCGAGCTACATTGCTGATGGAGTGGATCCAGAAGTAATATACGATTACATGGCTGGCGGGGCGCACCCTGGTCCATCCGGCTGTAAGGTATTCTATTCCACGAAGCACAAGAGCTTTAATGCCGTTTCTCACATGCCACTTGGGCAGATTCCGGGCTCTGGGAATTTCAACGGGAAGCCGCAAGCAAATCAGTTTGCAGTCTGGGTTGACATTGATGGCAAGTCGGCGCAGGGCCCACATCTTATGTTTGAAGATGAAACACACCTTAACAATCGCGTGAGAACCAGCGAGTGGGTCCCCGCTCCAAAATGTGCGAATTGCTGCAAGGTCGTGGTTCGTACGAAGGGCGATATATGCCTCAACTGCAAGAAATGAGGAAATAGCATGCCTCTGAAGAAGCGGATTATTGTTCTGGCAAATTCGATCAAACACTGGCCAGGAGTCTGTATTGCTGGACGGGAGATACTGTCGAGCGACGATGGCTATGAATTGGGTGATTGGATACGTCCCATCAGTAAGCAAGGTGAAGGCGAATTGGCACCAAGTGAGTGCTTGCTTAGCACAGGTAAAGCCCCTCGAGTTCTCGATTTCATTGAGGTGCCGTTGATCAAGAAAACGGGCGATCCACTACAGCCAGAGAATTGGTTGGTTGACACATCGTCAAAGTGGAAGTCGATCAACTCGTCCTATGAAAAGCCGGTCTTAACTCTTCTTAAAGAGAAGCCCGCTGATCTTTGGGTCGAGCCAGACGGTCGCATTGATCGAGTTTCATCCGAATTTCTGCAAGGCAAGCGTCTCAAGGCATCATTGCGAATGATACACGTTCCGAACATCGAAGCCAGATTTGAATGGAACGAGTGGGATGGCCGCTTCAAGCAACGTCGTCGTGCTCTGTTCTCGTACAATGGCACACGATACGAACTGAATATTACAGACCCAGAATTTAGCGAACGATATCGGAGTAAATTCCCCACAAAGGGAGAGCCTGCGTGCACATTCACCATAGCGCCAACCGGTGGTTGCTACCTTTGTGTCAGCCTAGCTCCTGAGTTCAACGGATTTCACTACAAGGTTGTTGCGACAATCATCGAAACACATTGAAAACATGACAACAGAGCACATGCTATACACCATAGGACATTCGAATCGCGCGATCGATGAGTTCATCGAGCTTCTGAAGGAGTATCGTGTCGATGCGATCGCGGATGTTCGATCATCACCCTTCAGCGGAATGAACCCTCAATACAACCGCGAAGAACTCAAGCGGTCGTTGAGCAGCCATGGCATCGCCTATGTCTTTCTTGGTAAGGAACTAGGAGCGCGCCGCGAAGAGCCGTCCTGCTACGTCGATGGGGTCGCACGGTATGAGAAGATCGCTGAAACGGAAGCCTTTCGGGCGGGGCTTGATCGTATCCGTTCAGGAGTGAAATCTCGTCGCATCGCCATGATGTGCGCCGAAAAAGATCCTCTCACTTGCCATCGTACCATTTTGATTTGCCGGCACCTGAGGGGCGATGTGTCGATGGCTCACATCGTTGAGCCCGGAGCATTAGAACTCCACGACGATGCGGAGGAGCGACTAATGCGTTTATTCGGACTGAACAACAGGAATTTGTTCGAGTCCCGCGAGGAGGTTCTCGCCGAGGCATACGAAAAGCAGGGTGAAAAGATTGCTTACCGATCCACCGTATCAGCAGCAAGAGGCGAGAGTGATGAATAGCATTACAACGTTCACGATTGGGTTCACGCAAAAATCGGCAGAGGAATTCTTCAGTAAACTCAAGAATCCGGCCATTCGTCGAGTTGTCGATGTGCGCCTGAACAATTCCTCACAGTTGGCTGGGTTCGCAAAGCGTGATGATCTCGCGTTTTTTCTCAAAGGACTCTGCGACGTCGAGTACATCCACATTCCCGAGTTGGCACCCACCAAGAACATCTTGGACGCTTACAAAAAGCACAGCGGTGACTGGAATGTATATGAGCAGGAATTTATCAACTTGATGGTGAAGCGTGCTATCGAAAAGTCAGTTCCAAAGGACCTGATCGATCACGGTTGTTTGCTTTGCAGTGAGCACCTCCCGAAGCACTGTCATCGAAGGCTGGTTGTAGAATACCTCGCCAAGCATTGGGGAGAAATCAGAACGGAGCACCTGACGTGAGCGATACTTTTCAGAACTGGATGATCCTTGAGATCAATGATGTTTTGCGACAACCAGGGGCTCCGCTGCTTGTATGGTGCGATCCAGAGCTTGCTTGGCTGGAACTCTTGCAGCGTGCGGCAGAAGTGGGTTCCTTCGAATTGTGGGCACCAGCGACTCTTGCTGACGCACCTCACGAGTTGGAACTCCGCGACCGAATGTACCGCAGTGCTCCGTCGCCGAGAGTCGTTTGGGTTCCCACTGCCAGAGACGAGCTTACTTGGTTTAAAACATACGAGTTGGAAGCCGAGGAAGTATGGGAAAAGACGCTCCTTGAAGCACTTCGGCAATACGGGGTCGATATCTCTTACGATCACGAGTTGGAGTTGGTGGGCCTGCTGCCCGCGCATGCGAAAGAGTGGTTCGATAAGCCAAAGCATACATGGAAAGAGCTCACACCTGGTAATGCCAAGGGAGCCTTGGTGGATGATCATCGCATGCTGCAGGTTTTGGCCGGGCAGGATGGGGAGTTTCATACACTTCGGGAAGAAAATCGCTTCGATATTTTTGCACGTCGCGCTGTGGAGGACTTTGGCTTACCTAATCCTGCAAAACTTGAAGAGAAGAATTGGCGAGTCGAATCGCTGGCCTACCTCTTGTGTACCGAGGCGTCGTTTGCCGTTCCATCCAACATACCGTCGGAACCTGAACGAATCATTGCCAATGGTTTGCCGCGGACTCGAGCGCTGGATCTCCTGAAGCGATGGCAGAGTCACATTCAATACATTCCGAGCTTTGAGACTTTGGTTCCTAAGGCAGATGCGATCGTGGGCCTTACTTACTGGGCGCGAAATCTTTCAAAGCCACCGCGTTCGTACAGCTCCAAAGCAGTTGAAGATGCACTGTTTGCTGAAGCGGTTACAAAGTTTGACCGCATCGAAGATGTCGAGTCGCTTGCAAAGGAATTGGCAGATAGCATCCAGAGCTTCAAAGACCGCGAACGCGGGTTTTGGGCCGCACAAGCACGAATCAAAACTGCCTGGCGGTTTCTCATCGAGCTGGGCGATGTTGCAAGCCTCCTGATTGAGTCGGACAAGATCGAACAGAACTGGAATTCGATCGCCGACGCACTGGAGTGGTATTCGACATCTGGCTGGAAATTGGATTGGGCTGGCGAGCAGCTTTTCAAGGAACGAACAGACCTGAATCAGAATTTAGATCGCATTCGCGCGAGACTTCGTCGCGGCTACTTGCGTACAATGGACCGCATCGGTCGGGCATTTTCTGCATTGCTTGCTGCGAATGCTGAACAGTTGGCCAACCAGCCATCTGCCGGCGAATTGGTGCTGGCCGAGATTGAGAACCAGAATATTCCTACTGCGATCTTCTTCCTGGACGCATGCCGCTACGATATCGGCTATCGACTGCGAGAGCTGATCAACGAGGGCGAACCAGAACCTCGAGCCCATATCGCCGCCGCCGTGTCGCCTCTCCCAAGCATCACCGCTCTGGGGATGGCGTTTGCGCTTCCAATATCGAAGAAGAAACTTCAGGTAAGTTTGTCGGACGACAACAAGACGTTCGTTGTAACCGCCGACGATTTCGAGGGTGACCTCAAGTGGGCCAAGGAACGACGGAAGTGGCTGAAGGACAAAGTCGGTTGCAAAGACTGGCTCGAAATGTCCGAGGTTTTTGACACGGAAGCATTGAAGAAGCCGTCAAAGACCCGCAGAATGATCGCAATTCATGGCGATGAGTTGGATGATCATGACGGCGAGCTTGAACTTACAGGCACCGACGATCATCTGGCCCGTTACGTCCAAGCTGTTCGCCGGGTACGTGACGCGGGCTACTCGCGAATCATCATTACGACGGACCACGGATTCTTCCATTGGCAGCCGGACGAACATGATGTCGATGAACGCAAGCCAGAAGGCGATATACGCTGGAGACACCGTCGCGCGACGGTAGGATACGAACTTTCGCATCCGACAGCGATTAAGACGACGGTTTCACAATCCGACCTTGAGTTGTTGCTGCCACGAAGCACCAACGCTTTTAAGACGTACGGACGCCTTGGATTCTTCCACGGTGGTGCAACCTTGCAAGAGATGGTTATCCCTGTCGTTGTCGCGAATTGGCCTGTAAAGACTCGTAAAGCCGATGTTGTGTTGAAGCCTGTCGGCTATATCTCAAGCGAAACTCCCCGAGTTCAGATCCAAGCGGCATCCACTGGGCAATTGCTCTTCTTTGGGCCAGATAGCAACCAGATCCCAAGGAGCGTGGTTGTGAAAATCGTGCACGCTGAAACAGGGAAACTGATCTTCCGACCGTCTACGCCTGTGGTAGTAACACCCGAAGGCGAGCCGATCACGATCCAGATGGAGTTGATCGAGCCACGACCCAATGTTGAATACGGGACAAAGCTGACTGTGCAGATACTCGACGCCGATGACGAAGAGATTCTCGGGCGTGAGGAAGTCCAACTGAAAACTGAAATATCCGACTGGTAATATGTCAAACACTCCGCATCCATCTTGGGTTGACACCCTCGATAAAAAACTGATCTCCGTGTTTCCAGGCAGAGTCGTGCGCAAAGATCTTGTGCAACGTCTCAAGGTTGGTTTCTCGATTCCAGTTTACGTCTTGGAATACTTGCTTGGAAAGTATTGCTCGACGACAGATGAGACTCAAATCGATAGTGGTGTTGCCAATGTTAAAGACCTGATCAAAGAACGGATCGTTCGTTCGGACCAAAGCGAGTTGATTAAGGCGAGGCTCCAGCAACGACGGTCGCTGAAACTAATTGACATGGTTACGGTCACTTTCGATGAAAAAGACCAGGGCGGTAAGTATTGGGCTAAGTTCGCAACCTCGGGTTTGGACAAAGTCCACATTGATGAGCAAACCGTACACCGCTTTGAACGTACACTCACCGGCGGCGTATGGTCCAACCTCGAGATTGCTTTTGACGAAACCATAGTCCATGGTGGAGTTACTCGGCCATTCGTGCTAAAGCGGATGCAGCCTATCCAGATCGCGAGCGCAGAGTTTGATGAGTATGTGGCAGCTCGAAGAGAATTCACTCGCGATGAGTGGGTTGATGTTCTGATGCGGACCATGGGTTACGAACCCTCGAGTCCGCAGTTCACTTGGCGTCGCAAGCTCTTTTACTTGCTGCGTTTGGTGCCGATGGTTGAACGCAACTACAACCTTATTGAGCTTGGTCCAAAGGAGACGGGGAAGTCTTTCGTTTTTCGAGAGATTAGCCCCTACGCCAATCTTCTCTCGGGCGGCCAGGGTAGCGTCACGGATTTGTTTGGCTGGAAGAACCGCAAAGACAAGCCAGGGCTCGTCGTGCGCTATGATGTTGTAGCGTTCGATGAGGTAGCTGGTCCCAACTTCAAGTCTGCTAACGACAAGGACATGTACAAGGGCTACATGGAACAGGGCTCTTTTTCCCGAGGCGATGATAAGGGAACGATTTCTGCCGAAGCTGGAATCGTTTTCAACGGAAACACACATGGCGATGTTGATGTAATCGTCCGAACATCTCACCTGTTTCAGCCACTTCCAGAGTCCATTCGAGACGACGATGCCTTCCATGACCGCTGGCACGCCTACTTGCCGGGCTGGGAAATGGCTAAGCTGACGCCTGACTTATTCACCCGCCATCTAGGCTTCATCGCAGACTACATTGCCGAGATTTTTCATAACCAACTGCGACCGCTGAACTACACAGACGCATATGCGAAGCATTTTGTGTTCGGACCTAATTTGGGGCATCGTGATCGCAAGGCAGTGATGCGCACCGTTTCAGGACTGATCAAGCTCATCCATCCCGACGGTGATTGCTCAAAAGAGGAGATGGCAGAGTACTTAGCGTTTGCACTCGAAATGCGAAGACGGGTCAAGGAGCAAATGTGTAAGATCAATCCATCGGAATTCACCACGGCCGATCTTACCTTTTTGGACAAAGAAACTGGTACGGTCTATTCCGTCTCCTGTGAAGAGAGCCGTCAGTCTTACAGCTATCCAAGTTCAGACGATACCTCGTCCGTCCGAGAGAAAAGCCCAAAAGTTGTTAACGAACACTTTCAAGGATATGACCTTCAGACATCGCTCGACGGTGGCGGCATGGCAGAAGCTTTCATGGCCAAACGTCGTTCGACCGGCGAAACCGTATTCCTAAAGCGAGCTCGAATCAACGGACAACATCGCCTAGCCCTTGAACGCGAAATGACCGTTTACGAAAAGCTGTCTCAAAGCAATTCGGACGCAGTTCTCCAATTCATCGAAGAAGTCCGCGACGACAACTATCATGGTTTTGTAACGCAGTTCGCGGAAGGCGGAGACCTCGCGTCTTATGTTCGCGAGCGTGGTGTTCTGCCTGTTGATGAGGTACAGCGAATTGGGATGAGGATTGCGTCGGCGATCAAGGAATTTCACTCTCTGGATGTGATCCATCGGGATTTAAAGCCGCAAAATGTACTGCGTCGGAATGGAGAGTGGTACCTAGTCGACTTTGGTATTTCCAAGAATCGATCGCGCCCCATCACGCAAAAGACCTACCAGGGCTACGCTTCGCATGGATACTCTGCACCCGAGCAATTTGACGGTGTTGAAGCCAAACCAAGCGCAGATGTTTACGCTTTTGGCAAACTGATGGTCTTTATGCTTACCGGTAATACAGACGTCGACCTCGTCGCTTTCCCGACGTGGCGTCAACTGATTTTGCGTTGTACGTCACAACAGCCTGATGAACGTCCCAGCATCGACCGTGTTCTCAACGATCTAATCGCGATACCTACATGAAATGGTGGTCCTCAATTATGGGACCACGGTTTCGGTTGGGAGAAAGCTTTTTTTTCTTCTACTCTGTGCTCCAGCGGCCACGTGCCGCTTGGTGAAAGAGGTTCGCAGGCTAGTCGTCCGATCCGTCTGATCAGTCCGACTCATCCGACTCATCCGACTCGTCCGACTCGTCCGAATCAAAGTCGTAGCCTTCTTGTTCCTCCAACGCGATCACCGGATCGCTCTTGCGAACCGATTTGGACTTCTGCACCCCAGGCGCATCGTCCCAATTGTTCTCCCGTCGAAGCTTGTTCGGTCGCTTGCTCGATCCCGAACCCTCCTCAGGCTGCGATCGCATCCGCTCCCACTGGTCGATGGTGATGACCACCTCGCGAGCCTGCGAACCAGCATACTCCCCGACAATCCCATCCTCTGCCATGAAGTCGATCAGTCGCGCGGCTCGGCCATAGCCGATCCCCAAAGCCCTTTGGAGCAACGAGCAACTGCCTCGGCCCTCGCGGACCACCACATCCACTGCCGCTTCGTACAGATCGTCCCGCTTCCTGAAACCTCCCGCAACGGCTTCCTCTTGCTCGCTGTCATCCTTGATCTTCAACTGCACGAGCTCTTGCACAAAGTTCTGTTCGCCGGTGCTGCAGTGGTCGACGACTGCGTTGATTTCATCATCGCTCAAGTAAGTCCCTTGGCCTCGAAGCAAGGTACTGGTCCCCGGCCACAAAAAGAGCATGTCTCCATTTCCGAGCAGCTTGTCGGCTCCGTTCTCATCGAGCACGACGCGGCTATCGGTTCGGCTGGCGACCTGGAAACTGATCCGTGCGGGCAAATTGCTTTTGATCAAACCGGTGATGACATCGACCGTCGGCTTTTGCGTCGCGAGGATCAAGTGGATTCCGACGGCCCGGCTCTTTTGCGCTAGCCGAATGATGTGCGCTTCGACCTCTTTACCGGCAGTCATCATCAAGTCGGCCATTTCGTCCGCTACGATCACGATAAACGGTAGGTGATCGGGAATCATCTCGGCTTCCTCATCGGTCTCGGGTCGAAGTCGCTCACGAAGTTCGTCGCGTCCGAGTTGGTTGTAGCTGGTGATATGCCGAACCCCGGCCCTAGCGAGCAACGCATAGCGATCCTCCATCTTGTCGACGGCCCAAGCCAAAATCGCTTCGGCCTTGCGCATGTCGGTCACGACGGGGTGCATCAGGTGCGGCAATCGCGCATAGCCGCTGAGCTCGACCATCTTCGGGTCGATCATCAGCATGCGCACTTCGTCAGGTCGTCGTGCCATCAAGATCGAACAGATGATCGAGTTCAAGCAAACGCTTTTTCCCGTGCCGGTTCGACCCGCGATAAGCAGGTGAGGTAGGCCGGCCAAATCGACCGACAGGGGTTTGCCCGAAACGTCCTTGCCCAGAAACAAAGGGATCTTCATTTTCCGTACCTGCGCGGCTCCCTCCTCGATCACCTCTCGCATCCGTACGACTTGGCGTTTCTCATTGGGGACTTCGATCCCCACCGTGTTTTTGCCGGGAATCGGCGCGACGATCCGAACGCTCGGTACCCGCAAGGCGATCGCCAAATCGTCGGCCAAACCGGTGATTTTTGACAATCTTAAACCTGCTTCCATCTCGATCTCGTACTGGGCGATCACCGGACCGGTTTCGATCTCGACGACCCGGATGTTGAATCCAAAGTTGGAGAAGGTTTGTTCAAGAACCCGGGCCTTGCGTTTGACCTCCTCGGTCTGCTCGTCGTACGAAAAATCATCTCCTTCGGCAAGCAGCTCGACGCTCGGCAGTACGTACTCTTCGCTCCCGGCCGGAAGCTTGGTGTCGTTCAAGGAGTTGTAAAGGGAGTTGCGTTCCTCTTCTTCCTCTTCTTTCTTGCGATTCTTGGAATTGCGTATCCTAGGCTCAGGGCTTGAGGCTCCGTGCGATGGGTCTGCGCGGAGCTTACCCTGCGCCGTTAATGCGAAATCGATCGGTTCGATCGGCTCGTTCGGGTCCTCAGACTCCAGGTCCTCCGAAGTTGCGTCCTCAAGAGATTCCTCGTCGGTTCGATCGGTATCCAATTCCCCTTCGAGATCATTGCCTCGGGCGGCTTGATCCTCGGCTAGATCCCAGTCTTCCTCGTCTCGATTGGAGCTACCCTGAGTCCCTTCTTGCTCTTGGCCGTGTTCCTCTTCGATCGAAGCTTTAGCTCCGCGCGAAGACTTGCCCTTGGACTTCGATGCCGATAGATCGGTTCGACCGATCGGTTTGTTCCCCCCGGAGAGGTCTTGGCTGCTGAACGAGCTCGTCGCCCGCCGACCGATGCGAATCGATGGTCCATCCGCATCGGTAGCTTCATCGTCGGCAACTGCGTTCCCTGAAGGATCGTTAAACGGACGCTTTGCCAAATCGCTAAAGGATGGAATCGGTCCTCCCTCGAGCGAGACCCTAGGAGCTCCATCTCGCAGTGTTACCGAAGCGGGCAAGTCGGTGCGCCGAGCGGTGAATATTCCATTGCCATTCGTAGTTCGGACCCAACCGTTGGCAAATTGCAACCGCAACGCTTTGAAAAGCGTCATCCCACCGGTCGTTGCAAATCCCAGATACCGGATGACCGCATATTCGGTGCTCAAAAGCAAACCGACGGAAAAGACCGCCAAAAGGAAGATCAATCCACCGGTAAAGGCCAAGTGCTCGTTGAGCCAAGTGTTGATCAAGGCTCCGAGGTATCCGCCTCGTCCGATCGGGACGCTCAATGGGATGGGAAGTCCCAAGCGATCGGGCAATGCGCACAGAGATGCCAGCAGTAAGCTCCAACCGAGGCTTCGCCCCAGCGGGCTAGCCCAAGGTGTTTTTCGCAGGCATACGACACCGGAGATCGGCAGCAACAGGGCGATCAGGTAAGCGCCGATCCCGGTCGCTTGAAATAGAATCTGGCTGATCAAAGCGCCGAGAAACCCAGCTTCGTTTTGAATCTTTGCGTTCGGTGGATAAATCGCCGGAGCCATCCAGGCTGGTCCCCCCGCTTGGGGGCCCTGGTCGATGGAAGCATCGCTGGAAAATCCAAATGACGCTCGAATGTCATCTCCCGGATGGTGGGTAAAGAGGGCCACCCATACCACGGCTGTAATCCCGAAAAGGACCACGCCGAGCATATCCCAACGGACCGATCGGCCCGTTGGGCTCGCTGGGCCCATTGGGGCAGGCCGGTCTGCCTTCTTGAAGTTTTTCACGTCTGTCATAGCGTCGTCATTCGAAAAGCCTCTGTGGCTACGGGTCGATGGACAGAACTCCACCTACTATCCAAGTTTTCCCCACATTAGAGCCACTTCCGGAAGAACCACCGAAAATCCACGAGGGCTCGTCCGAGCAGGCTCGGCAGGATCGCTATAATCCGACGAGTCAACGCGAGGCCCGTTTTCTTTTGGAGCTCAAGATGGATGATTCGATCGATTTGTCATTCCGACGCGACCTCGTTGGGCCTGATTGCTACATCGCGCCCAATGCCACCGTTCGAGGGAATGTGACGATCGGTCGTTCGTGCACGGTACTTTTTGGCTCGGTGATGCGGGGCGATGCAGATGCGATCTCGATCGGGGATTTCTCCAACATTCAAGATCTGGTTTGTCTGCATGCCGATCCGGGATATCCGCTACTCATCGGCCAGCGGGTCACCGTCGGACACGGGGCCATCGTTCACGGTGCGACGGTCGAATCGGATTGCTTGATAGGCATGCGAGCGACGATTCTCAACGGAGCTGTCATCGGCACCGGCTCGATCGTTGCGGCGGGGGCTTTGGTTCGAGAAGGACAAATCATCCCCCCTCGCTCGCTTGTTATGGGACTTCCGGGTAAGATCGTTCGCGAATGCGGTGAGATTGAGCTCGAAATGATCGAACGAGGTTGGCGCCATTACGTCCAGATCGGTCAGCTATACCTTCGTTGTGATCGAAAAACATGAGTCCAAAACGTCCTAGCCGGTATCATCTCAGGCCGCATCGAAAAGGGCCTCCGGCGACCGTTCTTGAACCGGGTCAGACCGAATACGAATTCGGGATTCCCATTCCTGGGCTCATTGTTCCCAAAGAGCAATGGACCCAGTCGGCCCTCAAGCGGATACCCGACGCCAAACCGGTCGATTGGAACATCCTCTTTGGCCGCCAAGCCCCTTTGGTCGTCGATATCGGGTGTGGCAACGGAAGATTCACCATCGCCGATGCTGTCCTGCGCCCAGATCGCAATCACCTAGCGATCGATTCGCTACCGGCGGTCGTCCGCTACGGAACCCGCCGGGCCAACCAACGAGGCCTCTTGCACGTGCGTTTTGCCGTCGTCGATGGATGGCGATTCCTCACCGAATTGTGCGCCGATGGAAGCCTTGCCGAGATCCATATCTATCATCCTCAGCCCTATGCCGATCCGGTGACTGCTGCTCGTCGGATGCTTACCCCTGAGTTCATCGGATGGATGTACCGGAAGCTGATCCCTGAGGGTAAGATTTTTCTGCAGACCGATCGCAAAGCGTACTGGGAATATCTTTCGGGCAATCTCCCGGGTTTATTCGATTGGACGAGCCTCGATGGGGATTGGAACGCCGAACCTGAATTTCGTTCTCGGCGAGAAATACTATCTCGCAAACAGGGGCTTGCTATCTACCGTGGCCAAGGCATTCGACGTTCGGGGATATCCACCGAGCAGTTCGATCAGCTCGTCGCGGCGATGGTCCAGCCGACCTTTGCGATCGACCCGAACGACGCCTAGTGATCGGACTAACGTACGATCGAATCGGTTCCCAGTGCACGGGCCGTTTCGAGCTTCTTAATCGTCGAGGGAAATTGGTACACGCGTTGATCGAAAGGATCGTCGCTGACTTGGAAAATACTCCCGTCGGGTCTGCGCGTCATGCGCGATACTTCCTGTCGATTCAAGGGGCGTGCACCGACCCGCCCGAATACCGCGATTTGGTTTCCTGACTCATCGACGGCTCGATCCCGATCGATCCCGCGCGAGATGCACAGGGCATGACCCTCTTTCGGTAGCTTCCGCGTAGCAATCAACTTGGGGTTAGGTCTTGGTGAGAAACCATCGTTGCCATGGAGTTCTGGACTGGTCAGTTGGACGACTCGCAATCCGTTTTTGCCGTCGGCGACGTACGCAAACTGACTGACGTTGGTAATACCCAGTTTGACATCGTGCGCGTCGTTGATTTCCCCATCGGCATCGTAGATCTGATCGATATGGGCTTGGGTTGGATTGGCGATATTCAAGATGGCCAATCCTTGGTGGCCGGCGGCGACGTAAGCATAAGTTCTAGCGAGGTAGATGCTATGCGCATCGTGGAGTTCGACCGTATGCACATGCACCGGCGCGCTCAGTTCCGTCACATCGAATACTTTAACCCCATCTTGGTCGCAAACGAACGCGTATCGAAACTGCACAGCTACGGCATGGGGATGATGCAACACCTCGTGGCCGACGACCGACGCTACCTTGGGCTTCGTCGGATCGACCAAATCGACTACCACCAAACCGGCATCGCAGCAAACGTAAGCAAAGTTACCGACGATGCTCACCGAGGTGGCTCCGCATAGAAGCCCATCTGGGTTGAAAACCACATCCTTTTTCAGAAAGTTGTTATCGGGTTTCCCGTCGAGCAACGAGGCAGCAGAGACCATCACCAAACCTTCGTATTTGTCCGTCACATAGATGTACGCATAGAGTGCCGGGACGGCTTGTTCAAAGTTCTCTGGTCGGTGGGTACGGGTCGGATCGGGGGCGATCGTCGTCGGGGCCGCAACGCTTGTGGCATAGCGAGTGCGAACATAGAAGCGTTGTCCCAAAGGCGATACCGGCGCGGTGGTGATCCGCTCGGAGAAGCCCTTGTGGTCGATAAACGCGATGTCGAAAACCCTTAGCCCCCCTTCGCCACAGGCCGCGTAGAGATATTCCCCGCGATGCTGCAAAGAGAGGATCTCCGGTTTTCGGTAGAGAGGGCTTAGCGTTTCGATGATGTCCCGGCCAGGATGCTCGTGAGCGTGTTCTAGCTCGCGATGATGCTCATGGACATGCTTGTGGAAATTGTCAGGATAAGCGATTTCGTGCAAGCTGCTCCCGATGACCGCTTGGGGTTCGGTTTGTTCGGTCACGACGACCCCTTCGAGGCCATGCTCACCGGTTCCGACCCAGCAGTATTTCCCGATGAAGTTCGTCGCACCGGTACCTTGCATGAGCAATTGAGACATGATCGCATTGTTGTCGTTGTCGATCGACAAATGGCAATCGCTACAGGATTTCGTCTCGTAGGTTCCCGGAGGCCGAGTCGCATGGCTGGGGTCCCAACCCGAGCCCCCTCGGACCGTGTGCGGAACATTGGTGCTAAATGCGATCCCGCTGAGCCCCTCGCCGCTGATGGTTTGCTGTTGAACGTAGATCGATTCGCGGTTGCTGTTGTAACTCCCAACATGGATGGCGCAGGAGCTGCGAGCCGGTCCGATGCGGTTCCCTGTGACATTTCCATCCCGAGCGATCATGTAGACATCGTCCCGAAGAGTCTGGAAATTATAGGAGATGCGATTGCGTGAGACCTCGCCGCCGTTGTGCAGGTTAGGGGTTTTTAAGTTGGCTTTTTGGGGTAGATGGCACCCAAAACAACTTGGGTTCCAGGAACTGTGGCAAGCGATGCAGTTCATGTTTTTATTGCTATGGGCGCATTGCTCGGCTGAGCTCGTCTGGCCCCAGGTCATCTGACCATCGGAACTCATCTGAACGGTCTTGGCGATATGGCTACGAGGGTTGTACGAATCGCTCTGCGGGTCGATCGTCTCGGCCGTCTGCGTCACGACCCACTCGAGACCCTTCTCGACGTTGCTGCGTTGGATCAAGACCGGCTTGCGCCCAGGAACACGGCGGATCTCGAACCGAGGTTCGCCAAACGCGGTGCGCAGAGCCAGCAGATTCGTCGGCTGATCCCCCGAGGCCGGTCCACTGGTCGGGAGCTGAGCCGCAAGCCCACGGCGCAATTGACTATCGACCTTGGAAATCAGGTTCTCTGTGGCGTCGCCATGGCAATCGATGCACTGGATTTCGATCGCCGCACGGACCTCGCCGTAGAGTTTGGTGTCCCCATGTCCATCCTGATAGAAGTGGCAATCGACACAGTGCATCCCGCGTTCGGTGTGGATGTCCATGAGGTGTACCGGGACGCCGTCTCGCTGCTTGCCATGGATTTTCTCAAACTCATCGGACGGCTCCATGGCTGCTATAAGATCCGGGGTCGTCGGAGCCTCGAGCTGCGTGCCGGTGTGATCGAGCAAATTCCCCTGACGGTCCTTCTTGAAGACCGCGCGAAATACCCAGCCGTGGCCATGAAAGTCGGCAAACTGCGTATGCTTGAGGAACGGATTGAGTTCGCTGACGCGATCGAGGAACTCTGGATCCCCCCATAAGCCGCGCGCGGAGGCTTCCTCAGGGTTCGACCAAGACGCCTCGATCGATTCCTCGGCCGTCGGGTTTTTCTGGGTCTTCGGGTACATGCATTGCCCATCGGTTTCATTATCCCACCACATGAAACCCAGGTAGGTGTTGATGACCGTTGTCCCAGGATGGATATGGCAGACCATGCACTGGCTTGTCGGGATGCTGTTGGTGAACATGTGTTGGATCGGGTGCCCCGGCTCATCCTTGGGGATCGTCGGATCGATGTACTGGACCCAATCGTCCTTTTCAGAGGCGGCTAGACCGCGATGGCCGTACTTGGCAAAAGGGCCCGAGGCCATCTCCGAGCGGTCGTTGGCATAGATGACATGGCAGGCGCTACAACCGCTTGAGCGATAATCACCGGCGTGATCGTTGGTCCCCAGGAAATTCAAAGTCGGATCCAGAAGACGTGTCTTTTGTAGGCCGACCATCACAGGGTCGGTTCGGTTCTCTGTCCCTAGACCTCGATTGCTAAGCCGTTCTCGAGGACGGCCTGGTTCCTCTGTCCGCTCTGGGATACCGATTTCGGGTCGGAAACGCCCTCCGCGTTCAAAAATCCTGAGGATATTGGCCGGCTGGGAGGCTTCAAAGCGGGGTAAAGGGTCCAGGTACGGCAGGATCCCTTTGTAATCGATATCGTACTGAGAGGGAGCCGGGACCGTCTGGAGCCGCTGCGGCTTGCCCTGCATCGAATAGCTCTCGCCATAGCTGGACCATTTGGTCGGAGAGCCACCATTGTTGTAGATCGCAGCTCCCCAAAGCATGCATCCATGCGTCATCATGCTCTTGCGCAACTGCAAGACTTCGTTGGCATGGCATTGGCCGCAAGCGATATGTGCGACGCGTAGGTCGCCTGGGTTCATGAACCGCACAAACTCGGGGCTTTCATAATTCAGCAATGCATAGCTCCGCACGGGATTGGCCGCCGTGGGCCATAAGGCCGGATACCTCGGCTGTACGTGGGAGCCGAGTTTGGTCAAGTCGTTGGCATTACCCCCGTGGCAGTCCGTACATCCGATGTTGACCGTGTTGGGCGGATGCATGTTCCCAACTTGACTGTGGCACTGAATACACGAATGACTCTTGGCCGCAGCATCGGACTTGCTCTGTCGGTACATGTCGACGTCGCATAGGTCCGGAGGGATCGGATAGGACTCATTGCCAGCGATACCCAAGGCTTTTGCCGGTCCCCATGGATCCTGACCTGCCGGTGGTGGAACGCTCGGCGTATGGAATTTAGGCGAGGTCCCTACACCCATCTGCTGAGCCGTCTGCGCAGCGAGGTGTACTGGATAGGCTAGCAAACAACCCCATGCAAAACCGACCGCCAAAATAATAAGGCTGATTCGGCCCCCAAATCCATTATCGGGCATGGTGCTTGTCCTCAATACTCGAATGTCGCTTCGAAGAATCCGGCTGCCTGATCCGGTACGCTGCCGTAAAGCGGTTGGTACAGATCGCGAAACCCGTTGCCTACGAGCAGACCCGAGATTCCACCCACAATCAGAATGTTGTTGTTTAGAAGCGGACGATACTCAACGCCCGAGCTCAAGTCCAGACCGATCTCGTTGCGGACTTTCTCTTGAAAGGTGTAGACTTCTAGGGATTCCGTCTGATTGAACCAAAGATAATTCGCATTGTTGATCCACTTGAATTTGGTCGTCAAATCGGCATCAAAGCCGAAATTAACAAGCTGGATTCCAGGATTCACAAAGTTCGTTTGCCCCTGGAACTTGCTGCTGCGAAGGTTTGGGATCAAACTCTGCCGCTGCACCAAATTGACACCGAATAGCTTGATTTGCTGTCGATTCCAATAGCTGAATTCACCGCCGGCGAAATTAGGATTGTCGAAGATCGCATCAAATCCGTTGGCTTGCGTATCGTTCGGGTCGGAGTCGCCCGAGGCGTAGAAATACGAACAGCGGAAGCGAGCCCAGTCCCGATCGTAGGAGAGCTCTAACGCTCCCATAAACGCATGGATGTCTTGCGCCTGACCCGCCAACGGGTTGAGCTCATCGTTGCCGGTGACATAATAAGCCGCATGGCTGACATTGTAACGGTTGATATGGCCGTTGCCCGACCAACCCAAGTAATACGCATCGACCTGATGCGGTGCATACACTCCGACCGGATCGGGACGAACCAAGAAGCCGTTGTTATCGAACTTCGTACTGGCCTGATCTCGGTTGTAATGGAAACTGACCTGGGTGTTGTAACCTGGGAATACGAAATCGTTCCGGTAATAGTTGGCAATCAGTGTGTTCTGGTGCCGGTCATCCAAAGTGTTCAGAAAACTGTTGGTGTCCTTTTCGGTTTGATCAAACCATATGACATTGTACTGGTCTTGGTTGCTCAAGCGGTTTCCAAAAAGACGAACCGCACGGTTGGTGTCTGCAAAGATGAAACCTCGGAAATCGCTGCTGAAAAACTGCGAGCCCGCCCGAACCGAAACGAAATCATAATTCGGACTCGTGTCGGCGATCTTGGATTCATAAAACCATTCCTCGAGCGACCAAAAAGTCCGATGCCGATTCGTCCCATCGGTCACATCCGGTGAAACAACTCCCAATTCATAAACCTTGAGATAGTTTTGATTGAAAATCACATTGACCTTGAAACGCCAATCAAAAGGTCGAAAAACCGAGTCCCCTTTGAATAAATCGATCGATGCGGAGTTGTACTGTGCGAATAGGAACTGATTCGGATTGCCAAAGAACTCAAACTCACCGGGATTTTGAGTCGCCTCGGTCGGCGTCGTTGGGATCGGCGTCTGGCGATACTCCACGAGATTCATCGTCCGGAACCCAAGTCTCATGAAGACATCCTGACCTGCGATCGGATAATCCCCTTTGAGCACATTTTGATTGTAGGGATCCCACCAGGCCCCTTGGACAAAGGGATAGTCGTCCACCGGCGGATGGCCCTTGCCATAGCGATCCCAAGTCGGGGTGCCGATCCGCCAACGGTCCTCGATGGGAATGAAATGGTCGGTGTTTTGTCTCTCGGTCGGCTCAATGCTCGTCCCACCGGTAAAGCCCGTCGGGGGAAAGAACCAAGACCGAAAAAAAGGACTGGTGCTCGGACCAGGTACCTGCGGCTCGGGTAACGCATTGGTCGGCGCACCGAGGGGCTGTAAACTTTTCGGTTCGATCGAACCTAAGTACGACAAGTCCTCCTCAAGGGGGGACTGCTCCAGGGGCGTTTTAATTACTGGTCCGTTATCTCCAACCCCCGAGCCGAGTCTGTAGGACTGGAGTTCTCCCGGCGATACGATCGGCGGCAACGATTTCTCTTTCGATTGCGAAACCAAATCGGCGGGCTCTTGCGGGACGGCATGAGTCGCCCAAGCCACCCCCAGGCAACTGGCGAGCAACCATCTGTTTACCCGCTTGTACTTGAGCACATCTCACCAAAAGCATCGATTTAAACTACCATCGAATCGAGAATGACGGAACTAACGGTTCTATCGGCAATCCAAAGTTTGATTGCGGATGAAAATGTAACGATTTTTCCTTTCCATCATTACTTTTCTTGCTTTGCGGGCTCTGATGCCAGTCTTTCGATGGACGAAGTATCCTGGGAGACCGTTTTTATTCGAAAGACTACAAAGACGGACTACAAGGCCTGAGAGTTTTGCTCGGTAAACTGCCCCAAGGGATCAACCGTGAATCGCAATAAGCACAATCGGACGAGAACCAGCCGGCTACGGAAACGAATCGGTTTTGAAAAACTCGAATCTCGCGAGCTTTTCTCGGCCTCTCCTTGGCACAATGCCGCCCTTCCCGAGGACGTCAACTTCGATAGCGTCGTATCGCCTCTGGACCCATTGGCGGTCATCAATCGAATCAATTCTGCTCGGTACGGCGGGCTAAACTCGACCTTCGGCGAAGGAGAAGTCTCCGAGTTTCCCGACGTCAACAACGACGGCTTGGTCACGCCCCTGGATGCCCTGAGTGTGATCGATGCCATCAATGCCAATAGCCCTTTTATCCCCCCGCCACTGGTTTCGGGCGAAGATGACTCGGCAGTCAATCCCCTCGAGGACGAGCACAGGCTCAAGGCCACCGAGGTCAAGACGCTCTTGAGTCGCGCTTCGATGGCCACGCCGAGCAAGGATGCGATTATTGCAATCGTCGATCGAGCAGGTCAAATCCTTGGAGTCCGAGTCGAAGAGGACGTGCAGTCTGCATTCGCCGGTCGACCCCAAGACCTTGTCTTTGCAATCGACGGTGCGGTGGCCAAGGCCCGGACGGCAGCTTTCTTTTCCAATAGCGAAGCTCCTTTGACCTCGCGGACCATCCGATTCATCAGTCAGTCGACCATGACGCAACGAGAGGTCGAGTCGAACCCGAACATCAACGACATCAACTCTCCGTTGCGAGGTCCTGGATTCGTTGCTCCGATCGGTGTCGGTGGGCACTTTCCCCCAGAGGTTCGCAACACTCCCCTGGTCGATCTTTTCCGGATCGAACACCAAAGCCGTGACAGCGCCCTCCACCCTGGTCCCGACGGCATCAAAGGTTTCGGCGGCGATGACCTGACGCTCAACCGTCGCTTCAACGTCGATCCGGCCTTCGTCTCAACGGCGGCCCAGGACTACATGAAGCTGTTTCCCGAGTCCTATGGCACCCAATCCGGATTGCTCCCGACGGCTCAAAGCCGTGGCATCGCTACCTTACCCGGCGGAATTCCACTTTACCGCCCCATGATCATCGCAGGGAAACCCACCCCGATTCTCATCGGCGGAGTCGGCGTGTTCTTCCCCGGGAAAGACGGCTTTGCTTCGTTTGAGCAAAGCTTCCAACACGAATCGACCCGAGGGGCCCTGGGGCCTCAGACCGAACTCCAAAGGCTCAATGCCCCGAAGGTTCTGGAAGCTGAATTCATCGCCTTTTTTACCGCCGGTGGCACTTCGTTCGGTCCGAACAACCGCCCGGTGACGAGTATCGGAGGTTCCGCGCCGGTGGTTCCTTCAATCACTGGAATCTCAGGACGGATCGACTTGGTCGGAATCACCCTGGAAATCTACGGACCGCATCCGACGACCGCCAGCCCCATAGCCGGGGTCGATCGGTTGATTCAGGAGGGTGTTCGGCTCGGATCGGGCACCGGTGCCAATAGCGGCCTGGATATGCAAATCAAACCCGGCGGCACTTTGTACCAAGACGCAAACATCGTTCCAGAGGGTTGGTTGGTCCGGCCCCACGATTCGGTCCATGACACCATCAAGGCCGCCGATGTCGAAAAAGTCATCCGCGAGGGAATCGCACAAGCCGATGTGACCCGAGCGGCGATCCGCCTGAATGTGCTTGCCCCACCCCAACCGACATTTCGACCGGGTGCTCGTACCAAAATGGTCCTTGCCGTAAGCGACTCCCAAGGTGACGTGTTGGGGCTCTACCGGATGAGAGACGCGACGGTCTTCTCGATCGACGTCGCGGTAGCGAAAAGTCGCAATACCGGGTACTACGCAAGCGATCGGTTGGTCGATGCTGATCGGATCGATGCAAACAACGATGCGATCCCCGACGTTCCGAT